>CALVTH010000055.1 GCA_944360115.1 uncultured Clostridia bacterium | reverse complement strand
GAAAACCGCTACCGTACCGCCTTTAGGACGATCGTCGGCATAATTCTTGCACCAGCCGCTCTGTACCCCGTAAACAAACTTAACGCCTTTATAAAGGCTTTCACTGTTGTTGGCGTGGTCATGTCCGCAGAATATAGCTTTTGTACTGCCTTTTTCAAGAATAGCGTCGAACATGCCCGTATTTTCTTCAGGCACACAGCATTTTTCTTTGTTTTCTCCCGAAATTACGTTTCCTTTTTCGTACGCGTCGACGTATTCGTTGACAGGTATATGCGTGTAGAGCAACGTCGGGACGATTTCTTCTTCTCCTCCGCTTTGTTTATAAAGAGCGTTAAGTCCGTCCACGGTCCAACGATACCATTTTATCTGCTCTCGCGTAAGGCTCTGATATTCAGAAGAAAACATCCTGACGGACGATCTCGTATCTGCCATGACAGCGGCACCGACAATCTTTTCACCGTTTTTGAAAACTACTGTATAATTGCCTACTCCCCCGAGATTGCTGTAACCGCTGTCAAAAAGAAAATTTCCGTATTCTTTGAAAATGTCAGCATAGTCGTATTTAGAAACAAAAAATTCTGCGTCGTGATTGCCGAATATCGGCGCCCACGGTATTCCGTAAGAATCGATCGTTGCAAATACTTCTCTGCATTTTTTCTTTTTGCTCAAAGACATATAGCACCAATCGCCCGTTACCGTAATAAGATCGGCGTCGGCACGCTCTATCGTATCTTTCAGCAGCTTAATCGTATCTTCTTTTCTGTCGTTGCTCAAATCGTAATGTATGTCCGTAAGCTGTAATATCCTTATTTCTTCTCTCGTCTGCATTACGGTATAATCCTTATCCGAATAAGACATATCCTCACGCCAATCCCTGACGTATTCTTCGGGTATCTTTTCTCCGCAAGCGCACAACGCAGTCAACAGTACCGTCAACACGGCAATCGCTCCCAAAATAAATATCTTTCTTTTCATGTACTGTCTAACATCCTGTCACTGATACAGGATTCAGGCTATCGCTATATATTGTTCTGTAATAAAATACGCACCGACGAGTACTGCAATAAACAATATTGTTACCGCAGCCGCGACAATAAGTTCTTTGCGTCCCGAAGATCCGTCACAAGAAATTTCTTTTATCTCTTCTCCTTCTTCTCTTTCGGGAAAAGCAGCGTGAAAAACGTTGAGCGCGGTAAGTATGCTGCCGTAAACAGCTGTCTGTATCACAAACGACCATTTGCAGGCTATCGACGCAAAGGCTAATGCCGTCGCAACCGCTGCGACTACAGAAATTATCGCAATGCCGTATTTCTCTTTCCTCATCAAAACGTCACGACTTCCCGCGCATAGCGCCCAGGCAAACAGCCACATGTCGACGAGTATGAAAACTATATGAGCAATGCAATCTATCATAACTATATTCTGCATTATGGTCGCCGACATCAGCAGCTGGAGATTGTACGGAGTAAAAAACAGCATAACGACCGCAAACATGCCCGAGAGCCAATACAAAGTGACGGCATTTACCTTTTTCTTTCTTGTAAGAAAAGCAGTGAGCATGCCCGCGCCCCAACCTATCGCCGCAAATACCGCCACGAGAACGGAAACGTACAACTTAGTACCGAATGCTCCGAGATTTCCGAGATTAAATGCAGCATACACGCTTTGATTTATATAATATCTGAAATCCGCTGCGAAAGTAAACGTCATGCAGACAAGTATCATCAGCGAAATATATTTTGCTTTTTTCAGATCGTTTAGCAATGTTTTCATCTCTTCACCTCCTTGCTGAAGGCATCTCTCGCCTTTCCGAGCTGAGCCGTCAGCGAAAGCGGATCGTCAAACGGCAAATCCTCGTTCTGCGAAAAAGTCATTATGCCTCCGACCCCGCGCAATATGCAATAAACAGCTTTGTCCCTTACAGTCGTAACCGTATTGAAATATACGCTGTTCTTTACCATAATGTATTCGTCTTTCTCATAATCGGGATTGTTATAGTCGACCCATACGCCGCTTGCGTCGGAGGGTCTGCCGTAATAGGATATACCGAGATTAAGCTGACCGAGAGTGAACCCCTGACCGAGCATGTAATCTATCGTAGACGCACAGCTGCCCGTATACGAATTGTTATCTCCGTTGTGATCGAAAAGATCATACGCCATTATCTGCACCTGATCTATCGCCTTGACCGCATCTTCGGAAAAATCGAGTCCCCAGGGCGCAAGCGCGTTCGACAGCAGCTTGCCGTGTTTATGCAGCTCTGCCGACAGCTTTACGAGAAATTCGCTGTAGAGAGCATACTCTTCTTTACCCTGAGGGAACTCCCAATCGAAGTCCGCTCCGTCCGCACCGTTTGCAAGCACCGTATCCGTAATCGACTTCACGGCATCGTCCATATGGTAACGGAAAACGTCCGCCATCGTCCCTTCAGACGGCGGGAATATGGTGAGATGGATATTGACGTCTCTGCCCGCGATCATCTGCTTGAGTTTTTCAAGGCACTCGGGCGCGTCCTTTTCATAAGCAACGCCTCCGTCAGCCGTAAAGCGTCCGAAAGCTATGAACTGTACGTCTGTCACGATGTCAAAGATGTCCTCGTCAATAGTTCCCGACATGCCCGTTTCGGGATCGTAATCCTTTACCGACCCGACGGTAACGTATGACGTTATCCTGAGCTTTTCTTCTCTTTCACGTTGCTTAAGACAATATACCTTTACGTCAGAAATTCGCGCCCCGTGTTTATAATCGTCTATTACAAGCTTTAATCCCTTTGCCTTTACCGTATAAAAAGTAGCCAGGCGGTTTATGCCTATTTCGTTTTGTCTGTAACAAAGTTGCCAGCTTTCTCCGTCATCGTAATAAACAGAAAACTTGGTTACGTTGAGCCCGTTTTCGTTAAGCAGCAATGCGTTGACTTCTTTGTAATCGTCAAACGTCAGCACGGCTTCCGCTCCTTTTTGATTGACCGACCATGTAGTCAGCATGCTGTCGTCGAAAGCGAATCCGCTGCCAGCGCTTCCGCTTATTTCGGCATGCTTTGCAAGATTTTCTTCTGTTATCCCCAGGTCGTTGTCGCGCGTAAGCGTTACTCCGTAAAATATAAGCAACGCCACTAAAATCGCAAGCAACAATATCGCGGGGAGTATCCGATATATCAGCTTTGTTCTCATAAACCCTCCCTTAACATATCCGCATTTATACCGTTATTTCGAAACTGACAGTTTCGCTCGCGTTTCCGAAAGATTCCAACGCGTAAATTTCAACCGTATATTTTCCGCTCGGCAAGTCCGTCGGGATCGCAAAACGCAGCACGAGAGCATTGTACCCCTGGAAAAAGTCGCTGAAATATTTCAGCGTATCCACGCTTTTGTCTTCTCTCGTAAACTTTACAGGCTGTCCGTCTGCAATAAACTTCATCCTGTATTCCGTCACCAGCCCGTCGTATTCCGCCGCCGTCACTTCGATGCACTTTTCTCCTTTGTACTCGGTTATACCTCCGAAGAAATTCACAAAATGCGGCGCGCCCGCTCTCTCCTTTCTTCCTTCCATGGTATACTGCGCGGTATCAGGGTCGTAAGGGAACGAGAACACGTACCTTGTTTCGGGAGAATATTCGGTGCCGCTGTTCAGGAAAATACGTTCCGTCGTCACCGTGTTTCCGCTGACAGTCATATACATCAGCATAGGATTGGATTCTATATCCGCGGTTATTCCGACAGGTTCGTAACCGGGATCGAAATCGGTATAAGACAAGCTTTGAGTGCCTATCGAAGTGTATTCCGTCTGCATGACGTTGGTTTCGTCAAGCATCGAATAATGCGAGTGTCCCGAGATCGAAACCACATTGGGATAATTCTTGAACAGTTCGTTAAGCTCTGCGTTTCCCCATGCAGAACTTCCGCGTATCGTTCCTTTGGGGTTCTGATGCGTAATGACAAAAATAGGTTTTTCGGGATCTCTCGCGACTGCCTCGTCCAACACTTTCTTCGCGAGATCGATATTGTATTTTCCTTCCATCGAGCCGTCGTCGGGACTCAGCGCGAAAAACGTATATCCGTTGACGACTTTCACGCTTATGTATTCGTCATCGAAAATACTTTCGAATCTGCCTCTCATTTTGGATTTGAAAGGAATTTCCCAGCACTTGAAAAACGCATCCAGCCAATAATCGTGGTTCCCCATAACTGCAACGTTTATCGGCTTATCGTCCCCGTAAACGTCGTCGTAAACCTTTCTGAACCTCTCCGCCGCCTCTTTTGTGCCGAGATCTGCATAATCCCCCGCAAAAATCAATACGTCTGTATCTCTTTGCTTGAAGTATTCAAGGGATTTTTCAAGATTTTTTGCATAGTTGTCATAATTTGCCGTGAGCTGAGTGTCCGATATTATACCAATGCTGAGGCTGTCCTTATCTACGGTATAATATTGAGTTTCTGCTTTTGGCGTACAACCGATCATGCCTGATAACATTGCAACCGTCATGACAGTAACGGCAAGAACTGCCGCCTTTCTTTTTGCTTTTGCAGACATAATTCCCTCCCGCAGTCTATCTTTACAAGTAGAAAAATCTACCTGTTCAAATAAACTTACAGCTTAATTATATTCCCGCATTACAATGCCGTCAATGTCGCTATCGTTTGAAAAAGTTAATAAAATAACTCTGTTGGAACGTCTGATCCACAATCGTATAAGTATTAAAATACATAGAATTAATTTGCGCGTTATAATATTTACCGGATCCGATCCTGTCTGACGACCCTGCGTATTAAAACCATTTAATATTTGTGTGAAAAATAAAATAAATGTTTTATCGGATATCGCTTATCTGAGATTTTTCTCTGACTTCTTCGGCTCGTCTTCTGATGACCTTGGGGAAAGTGGTGAAAATCACGATTGCTGTTATAGTTCCTGCAACGAGATCTGCGATGCCTTCGGACATATACACTCCTCTGTAGCCGAGCGTGTGCGACAGGATAAAGCACAGAGTTATCAGGATGACGACTTTTCTCATTACCGCAAGGATAACGGCTGTCCTGCCTTGTCCCAAAGCTACGTTTATATTCTGCAAAGTCATCTGCACAGGGAACATTATCGTGCCCATGAGGAACAACGGTAAATAGGATTTAATCAACACCTGCACGTCTTTTTCTGCATTGAATATAAACGAGTATATCT
>CALVTH010000054.1 GCA_944360115.1 uncultured Clostridia bacterium | reverse complement strand
ACCGCCGTGATATTGGAATTTACTATAAGTTATGATACTTTATCGAGCACCCTGTGTCAATATCACTTTGAAAAAAGTTAAATTGTTTATGATTTTCAGCATAAAAAGAGGGGCGCAGAAAGCGGAAAAACGGGCACGACCGCGCGGGGAGGGGCCGACGGGCGGCGGGTGCGGCGCGCGGGAACCCGCCGAACGGGGGTTGCCCGTCGCGCACGACAGCAGGGGAAGAGCCGTTTGAATGTGTCGGACAAGGCGTATAAAAGGGGCGGCGGCAAGCCATACTATCAACAAAGGGGCGCAAGCCCCATCGGGGTAACCCCCCAAAGGAGTGAACAATGGAAAACACCAAACGCAATGCAAACAGCAAAGCCGAATCCGCCGTCGAAAGCGGCAGACAGTCCGCTCCCAAGCAGAAGGACTGCAAGGGCAGCAAGAATTCCAAGGCTTGCAGGGACTGCAAATAAGCAGAACGAAAAGAGAAAATCCGTCCGAAAGGGCGGTTTTTCTTTTGCGGTTTTCCGCGCCGCGCTGTCCGTCGCCGCATATTGTCCCCCGTCGTATTGCTCACGCGGAGAGCGTGTGCTATAATCGCGGTATGGTACACATAGGAAATTCTTGGGACGGAATACTGGCGGGCGTCTTCGCCTCGGAGGAGTACGCGCAACTGCGCGAGTTCCTCAAAGAGGAGTACCGCACGCGCAGAATCTATCCCGATATGCGTGACATTTTCAACGCCCTCGTCTACACTCCGTACGAAAAGGTGAAGGCCGTCATTCTCGGGCAGGACCCTTACCACAACGAAGGTCAGGCGCACGGGCTGAGTTTTTCCGTCAAGCCGGGCGTGGAGACTCCGCCGTCGCTCGTCAACATCTTCAAGGAGATAAAGGACGATGTCGGCATCGTCAACACATCGCCCTATCTCGTGCCGTGGGCTGAGAGGGGAGTGCTGCTTCTCAACGCCGTCCTCACCGTGCGGGCGGGGCAGGCGAATTCCCACAAGGGCAAAGGCTGGGAGTATGTCACCGACGCCGTGATAAAGAAACTCAACGAGCGCAAAGAGCCGATAGTCTTTCTGCTGTGGGGCGGCAACGCCCGCGCGAAAAAGCAGTTCGTAACCTCTCCGCAACACCTCGTGCTGGAGTGTCCGCACCCTTCGCCTTTGTCGGCGTACGCGGGATTCTTCGGGTGCAGACATTTCAGCAAAACCAACGCGTTTTTATCAAAAAACGGAGTTGAAGAGATAGATTGGCGCACTTAAGGCGTGATTTTGCGATATGAGTATTGATGTGAACAGGATAAACGAACTTGCCCGCAAGGCAAAGACGGAGGGCTTGACCGAGCAGGAAAAGGCAGAGCAGGCCGCGCTCCGTCGGGCGTATATCGACAGTGTGAAGGACAATCTCCGCGCCCAGCTGGCGGGCACTTTCGTGCAGAAAGAGGACGGCACCGTGGTGAAACTCACGGCAGTCGCAGACAGCGAAAGTTCCGCAAACGACGACAAAAAATAAGCGGACGCGCCCGCATAAGCGGAGCGCGGTGTAGAGCGACCGAAACCACGAAAGCACCCGCGGGGGTGCTTTGTTGCTTAGGGTGTGCGGGCGGTTGCGATTGGGGCATTTCATTTCGCTACGGGTTATGTTACAATCTGACTGAAGTGGGGTGAACTATGGCAAAGAGAGCTTTGTGCATTGTGCTGACTTTGATAGTGGCGTTTTCCTGCGCGTTTGCGCTCGCCGCCTGCGTCAAAAAGATACCTTCGGAAAAGACTCTCGAAGCCGTGCTCGAAGAAGGCGGGTACGAACTCGTGTTCTCCGACGACTTCGACGGCGACAGCGTGGATTACACAAAATGGCGCACGGGCTATATGACTCCGTCCCGTCGCGCGGCGTATTACGAGGACAGCGCGGACACCCTGTTCGTGTCGGACGGCACTCTCACCATACGCACTCTCTGGAAAGACGGACAATACGGCGAAGGCTGGTATACCTCGTGGCTGGAGACCTCCACCCGCCCCGACGGAGAGGGTATTACCCGCAGCGAAGATTACGAAGGCTTTTCCGCAAAATACGGCTATTTCGAGGTGCGCTGCATAGCCCCGCCCACGATAGGAATATGGTCGGCGTTCTGGCTTATGCCCGACGAGAGCACGGGTATGGGTGCCGACGATGTCATGGGCACCGGCGCGGACGGCGTGGAAATAGATGTCATGGAATCGCCGTGGATGTACAAACTCACGGACAAGGAATCCGTTCAGCATGTCCTGCACGGCGACGGATACACCAACATAAAGACGGATAAATCCGACCGCTACAAGGTGCCGGGGATGTACGAGGAATTCCACACCTACGGCGTGCTGTGGACGGAGACGGAATATGTGTTCTTCATCGACGGAGCGGAGACATGGCGCACCTCCCACACGGTCGACGGGCAGACGCTCGGCGTGTCGCAGGTGAACGAATATATGATACTTTCCGTCGAAGTGGGCGGTCATACCGCCGAGGACGGCACTCTCGTCGAGGGCAAGGAAGCCGACGGCTCCGATTCGTGGTGCGGCAATCCCGCGAAGAACGACAAGAGCGAGCACTACGATTTCGTCGTCGATTATGTGAGGGTGTATCAGAAGAAAGGCTGAGGAAAGAGAAGGGCAATCGCCGCCCGCGCACGGAAAGCGAAAACCGGGAAAAGAGGTGCGGCTTGGTAAGTCGGCGGGAACGGAAATGCGACCGTTTGCTCCGTTTTGAGCGCGAACGGGCGAGCGTGACAAAGCGCATTTTCACATTTTTCCGATTTCGTTTGACAAACGCGGTGGGCAATGCTATCATTTACGAGCATCACTTGGGGGTGTAGCTCAGTTGGTAGAGCGCTTGATTTGCATTCAAGAGGTCCTCGGTTCGAATCCGTGCATCTCCACCAC
>CALVTH010000053.1 GCA_944360115.1 uncultured Clostridia bacterium | reverse complement strand
TTTCTCAACCAATCGGCGTCAATGGACACATCGAGAGTGACATCGACGGACAGCGGGTTGTAAATCTCCAGCCTCGCGTACTCGTTGTAATCGATAGCCGACGGCGAATAGAAGGTGTATATGCCCTCGTCCTCCTGTGCTGTGTCGATGTACCAATCGAAGTCGCCGTAATAGCCGTTCGAGCTGGAAGTGACCTCCAACCCGCCCGCAAGCGTATAAGTCGAAAACGCTTCGCCCTCGGCGTTGTCGTAGTTGAGGACGGGGTCGGTGTAATGGCAAGCGAGAGGAAGCACCAGACTGAGCACGAGAAGGACAACCAATACCACTATAGTCACAACCTTCATTCTGGACTTTGCCGCGGCGGGAAGGGGTGTTCTCCTGACATAGCGTTTGCCCATTCCGACACCGAAGAATATCGGAGACAGGACGAGCGAAAGTGCCTGCACGGCAAGAATTGCCCAGAAGCCGTTGGTCAGACACCAGTAGGTATCGATGGCTTCAAGCACGGTACCCGTCAGGAACATCGCCATGCAAATCGCGTAGAAGAATATGTAGAAGAAAACATAAACGCTTCGCAAAACTTCCTTTCGCGCGCTTACCAGTCCGATGACCAACAGCGCCAACGAAACCGCCATACCGGGACCGACGGTGACGGGAGTGTAGGTAAACAGATAAAAGGGCGCGTCAGCCGGCGAGAACACCGTGCCTATGCCGACGGACATGAAAATAGTCGCCACCAATGCGGGAATGAACAACACGAGCGCGGACAGAATCCTGTAAAGATAGCGCCCGCCGATTACCCAGCGCGTGTCGATGTACTCGTCGAGGGTGAGACCGTAGCGGGAGACATAGGCGGGGCCGCCGTATCCGCCGCCGTACGTTGCGGGGGCGGGCGCACCGCTGGACTCCACGAATTCGTCGTCGTCGGCGGTGACGGCCTGAGCAACCGCGCAGGACGCGGCGGCAAAGGGCGCCGTCGCGCAGGTGTCGAGGATTTCGTCGTCGTCACCCGCTTCCGCCGCGGTTGCGACGACTGCTGCGGGTGCGGCAGCTCCTGCGGGAAGTGCGCGCGCAACGGGGATGTCGGCTCCGTCCGCCTGCCCCGCGGCTTCCGCCTTCTCGCGCGCCTGTGCCTGTCTTTGCTTGACTTTGGCGTCGATACCGACGAACAAGGCCTTGACTTTGGCAAACCACGCCTTGATGTTTTCTTTGCCCGCGTCGGGGGTGTCGTTGACGGAGAACACGTAAAGGAACGGCGTTCCCGCAAGATATATCATCGAGAACAACAGCACCAGCACGCCGCAGGCGCCCGTATGCACGAATTCCTCGCCTAACTCCTCGACATAGAGGTTGTATCCCCTGTCGGCGACCACGCAACCCGCCACGAACACGCAGGCATAGACGCACATCACGCCCACATAGAAACCGTAGTTGATCTTGCGGTTGGCAATTCCGAAGAGGTTGAGAAGCGCAAGCACTATCCCCGCGACGAGCAGTATAACCGCCATCGAGAGAATGAACGCAAGCGAAGAATACATCGGCGCGCCGAGGAAACTGCCCGCCTCGATGAAATCGTACCCCGTAAACGAGAACAAGGCTAATTCCTCGTAGACGGAAGCCACCGTCGCACCGAGAAAACCGAAGGTCAGGATTGCGAACAGGAAAACGGCGCAAGCGGGCAACAGGCTCATCGCCTTGCCGTAATTGTCGCGCGCCAGCCACGCGCCTATGCCTGCCGCGGGTTTTGCCTCGGTTTTGTTTTGGGTGACAACGCTCGGAGCAACCTGCGCGGACGGACGGGCGGTCTCGTATTCCTCAACCTCTGAATACTCTTCCGCAGTGCCGACGGTCTCCGCCGCAGTCTGCACGGACGGCTCGACCGCACTTTCGACGGCAACGGCGTCCTCGCCGTCCGTCGGGGTCTCCCCTTCCGCCGAATCGTCGGACTTCACGACGGTATCGTCTGCGTTCTCTGCCGTCTCGTCGACCTCCGCACTTTCAGAAACGCCGTTTTCCCGCGCTTCCGTCTCGGGAGACTGCGCCTCGGCACATTCCGCCGCGTTTTCGTTCTCCGCGGGCGCATTTTCTGCGGCCGTTGCGGTATGCTCTTCCGCCTTCGCTTCCGTGTTCTGCGCCTTCGCGGGTGCGGAAGCGGATCTGGAAGCGCGGTAGATTTTGCCGCACGCCGCACACACGAACGCGCCTTCGGGAGTGAACTCCAGATCGTGTCCGCAGTTCGGACATTTAATTCCTGTCATTTCGCTGCCCTCCGAAATCAAGCCTTAGCGGGAGCGGGTGCGGGAACGGCGGGCTGGAGAATTGCCTTGATTTTCTTGAGGTTTTTGGTGCGGCACTGCTGCCAGCTCACGAAAAGGTCGACAAAATACCATATTCCGAAACCGCCGCCCGTGAGCAGTTTGAACACGCCCGCGACTATGCTGCCCATATAGAATCTGTCCACGCCGAGGAAGCCGAGATACGACGCGAACATGAATGTCGCGAACTGGCATTTGACCTTGGCGGTGAGCGCCTGACGGGCGAGCGGAAGCGGCGCGTTCATGATGAGCGAATACAGCTCGGCGTACTTCTTTGCGGCGACATAACGCTTGAGGCACACGAATATAGCCGCCTTTTCCGACCATTCGGAGGATGTGAGCGCCCTTTCCTTTCCGGCGGGACGGACGGGAGCGGGAGCCGCGGGGGCTTCCTGCGTTGCGGGTGCGGGCGCGACGGGAGCCACGGCAACGGGCGCGGGAGCAGGCGCGACGGGTGCCACGGCAACGGGTGCGGGCGCGGGAGCCTTGGGAGCCAGCACGCAAACGGTGCCGCAAGTGGGACATTGCGCCTGAGTGACGCTGTCGTCGACGGCGCAGATTGCGCCGCAGTTGTAGCATTTGAATTTTCTCATATTCCCTCCACAGCGGTTTTTACCGCCTTTTTTATACCCTTTTACACATCGCCGAGCCTTGAAAACGCTCCGCCGTAAAACAACGGCGATAGATATAGCGAACACTTTATATTTAAATATTAGATTTCTAAGTTGTCAACCTTTAACAAAAGTTTTTCGAAAAATTGTCTACCGGAGAAAATTTTGCCGTTCGTGACGGCGAGCATGAAAAAACAGCCCTGCGGAGGGGCTGTTTTTCTTTTGACCGTGAATTGTGGGTTTTTCGTGTTGCATTGCCGCGCGGGAGCGGGAACGCACGCGGCGCGGACGCCTGTCCGCGAGGAATCACGATTCCAGTCTGCGGGCGATTGCTTCGAGGAAAGCGCGGCTCGAGAGAGGTTTGACGGTCACGCCGTCGAGGCGGAACATTCCCGCAAGGTCCTTGGTCATTTCGCCGCCCTCTATGGTGTCTATCGTCGCTTTCTCGAGTCTGTTTGCGAAGTCGACGAGTTCGGCGTTGCCGTCGAGTTCGCCGCGTTTTCTGAGAGCGCCCGTCCACGCAAAGAGAGTCGCAACGGAATTGGTGGAAGTCTCCTCCCCTTTCTGATGTTTGCGGAAGTGACGGGTGACGGTGCCGTGCGCGGCTTCGAATTCGTAGGCGCCGCTCGGCGAGACGAGGACGGAAGTCATCATGGCGAGCGAACCGAACGCCGTCGCCACCATATCGCTCATGACATCGCCGTCGTAATTTTTGAGCGCCCAGATAAAACCGCCTTCGGAGCGCATGACGCGCGCCACGGCGTCGTCGATGAGGGTGTAGAAATACTCTATCCCCGCCGCCTCGAATTTTTCCTTGTACTCGTTCTCGTAAATCTCGGCGAAAATGTCCTTGAAAGTGTGGTCGTATATCTTGGAAATGGTGTCCTTGGTGGAGAACCAGAGGTCGGTTTTGGTGTCGAGCGCGTAGTTGAAACAGCTCTTTGCAAAACTGCGTATGCTGGCGTCGGTGTTGTGAATGGCTTGAAGTATGCCCTTCTTGTCGCCGAAATTGAAGACTATGCGGCTCTCGTCTCCGCAGCTCAAAGTGGCTTTGCCGCCGTCGACCGCGAGTTCGACTCCTTTATACACATCGCCGTAAGCGTGACGGGCAATGGTTATGGGCGCCTTCCAGCCGGGCACGAGCGGAGTTATGCCCCTGACGATGACGGGAGCGCGGAAAACCGTGCCGTCCATAATGGCGCGGATTGTGGCGTTGGGACTGGGCCACATCTTTCTGAGTCCGAACTCCTCCACCCTCTGCGCGTTGGGGGTTATGGTGGCGCACTTGACGCCAACGCCCAGACGCAGACAGGCTTCCGCCGCCGCCGCGGTCACCTTGTCGCCGTCGGCGTCGCGGTTTTCGAGCGACAGGTCGTAATACTCCGTTTTGAGATCGACATAAGGCAGAATGAGAATGTCTTTGACCCATTTCCAGAGCACGCGGGTCATTTCGTCGCCGTCCATTTCGACGAGCGGAGTTGTCATGGGAATTTTCTTCATAATCTCACCTCGAACGATGATAGTCTCGTTAAACGAAACGATGATAACACATTCCCGCGCCGCGCGCAACAAAATGAA
>CALVTH010000052.1 GCA_944360115.1 uncultured Clostridia bacterium | reverse complement strand
CGCAGTTGCGGAGAACGGATTTCCCCGCGGTATCCTCTCGTAGAATTGTTGACCTGCGCGCTGTGGGTGGGCAATTACGCGGCGTTCGGCATCGACGGAATGACGATAGTGTACGACATCACCGTGGCGGTGCTCATCGTCGCCGCATTCGTCGACCTCGACACCTTCGAAATCCCCGACAGCGGCATAATAACCCTTCTCATTCTCGGCGCGATAACCTTCGCCCCGTTCGGCGGCGTCAGCTGGCAGGATAAACTGATAGGCTGCGCGTGCGTCAGCGTGCCCATGCTTATAGTCTGTCTTTTCGGCGGAATGGGCTTCGGCGATGTCAAACTTTATTTCGTGCTGGGATTGCTTCTCGGCTGGCAGAAAATCCTCGTGGTATTTCTGCTGTCGGTGGTGTCCGGCGCCGTGGTGTCCGTCGTTTATCTCGTAATCAAACGCCGCAAGGCGGCCGCCGACGATTCAATCGAAAATTCGGGAGAACAAGACGAAGAGTGTTGCTCGGTGGATTTTTCCGACGCGGGCAGAGCGGACGACGCAAAGGTTGTCGCAGTCGGAGAGGAGCGCGAGGAAACGTTTGCCGAGGATAAGAGCGAGGAGGGACAGGCGTCGGCAGTCGGGGAGGTTTCCGACGTGTCGGACGAGGATGATGACCCTCTTCCGAAGAGCAAAAAAGGCAGGGTCGTGCCGTTCGGACCGTTCATCGCTTTGGCGACAGTTGTCACCCTGTACGGCGGTGATGCGCTTATCTCGATTTATGCCCGTCTATTAGGTCTGTGAAACGGGTCAAAAAAGGGGATAAATTGCTTAAAAATCCTCTTAATAGTAGGCTTTCGGAAAGGTTGGCTATTGACACAATGTGCCCGTTATTGTATGATAACTAACAGGGAGGAGTCGTTTGGAAAAACATCTTATTTGGGAAATATTGCTCACAAACGGGATTATCACCCACGAGCAACTGAGCGACGCTCTCCGCTGGCAGAAGAGTCATCCCGACGAAGACATCGGCAACATTCTGTTGTCGCGCGGACTCGTCAACGATGCGCAGCTTCTCGCCGCTTACGCGCAAAGACTGGATGTACCTCTCGTCGAAAAGGACCTTGTCGTCAAGCGTCCCGAGGTGCTGAAACTCGTCCCCGAGAGTCTTGCGCGCCGCTACGGCATAATGCCGCTGGACATTAACAACAACAAAATTCTCATCGCCATTTCCAACCCCGAGGACATGAGCGTCATCGAAGATGTCAAGATGAGTTCGCGTATGGACGTTTCCATAGTGCTGGCTTCCCGCGAAAACATCAACGGCGCAATCGAACGCTATTACAAGAACCTCGAGCTTTTCTACCGCGAAGAGCAGACGGAAGTCCAGACCATCAGCATAGTGTCCGACGACACTGCCAAGAAGATGGACGAGATAGAATCCAATGTCAACAACACTCCCGTTGTCAAATTGGTCAACAATCTCGTGCAACAGGCGTACATCCGTCAGGTTTCCGACATTCACATCGAACCTTTCGAGAACGATGTCCTCGTGCGTATGAGAATAGACGGCGACCTCGTCGAGGTTATGCGTCTCGCTCCCGCGTCTCTTGCCAGCGTCATATCGCGTATCAAGATACTTTCGGGCATGAACATCGCAGAAAAGCGCGTGCCGCAGGACGGCCGCTTCGCCTACAGCAACGACGAGTTCAAGGTCGACCTCCGTGTGTCCACCATTCCCACGATGTACGGCGAAAAGTGCGTTATGCGTCTGCTCAACACGGGCGGCGAAAACCTGCTTTCCTTCGAGCAACTGGGTATGACCAAGGAGAATATCGCGCGCTTCGAGCACATGCTCTCGGCGCCCAACGGTATCATCCTCGTCACGGGGCCCACGGGCTCGGGTAAATCCACGACGCTGTACGCCGTCCTCAACCGCCTGCGCAAGCCGACAATCAACATCACCACCATTGAAGACCCCGTGGAAAAACAGATGTTCGGCATCAATCAGGTGCAGGTCAACACCAAGGCGGGAATGACGTTCGCAAGCGGTCTGCGCGCTCTGTTGCGACAGGACCCCGATGTCATAATGATAGGTGAGATTCGAGACTACGAAACGGCGGAAATCGCCGTCCGCGCGTCGATAACGGGTCACTTGGTGCTGTCCACGCTGCACACGAACGACTCCGTGTCGACGATAGTCCGTCTCATAGATATGGGCGTTCCGCCGTATCTCGTGTCGGCGTCCGTCAATGCAATAATCGCTCAGCGACTTGTCAAGAGGCTTTGCCCCTACTGCAAGCGCAAACACGCTATCTCCGACTCCGAAAAGGTGTTGCTCGGCGACGACGGCATAACGGAATCCTTCGAGCCCGTCGGTTGCCCCGAGTGCAACCACACGGGTTACAGCGGCCGTATAGCAATCTACGAAATCGTCGAACTCGACCACCGTATCCGCAAGATGATTTCGACTAACGCTCCCGTCGAGGACATCAAGCGTGTTGCCGCCGAAAACGGAGCGGAATTCCTCGCCGACAACCTGCGCGAGCTGGTCAGAAGGGGAGTCACCAGTATGGATGAATTCAACCGTATCATCTATACCGTCAGTTAAATCAGGTTATAAAGGTGCCAACCTTTATGATAAATAAAACCAAATAATTGGGAGGAGCAAATTATGACAAACAATACTAGAAGAAGCAGAAAGGGCTTCACTCTGGTCGAACTTATCGTCGTTATCGCCATTCTCGGCGTTCTGGCGGCAATCATCGTCCCGACCACCCTTCACTTCGTCAACCAGGCAAACGACGAGGCGGCAGCCGACGAACTCAGCGTCATTATGAACGCGGTCGATGCAGGTCTCAACAGCTACATCGGCGACAGCACCGATGCCATCGATGCCGATGCCATTGCGGAAATACTCACCAAGGCTAACCTGACCGCAACCGAAAACGGGATTACCATCGCCCTCAGCGCGACGAATGAAGGCGCCGATTTGCTGTTGCAGGTCCGTACCGACTACACCGGCCTTGACGAGAACACCCTCACCAAGACCTATTCCGGCCTCGGTCATCGTCTCGCGTCCGGTACTGGTGAGGCCGCTTTCGGTAGCGCCGAGCTTACCAAAATCACGATTCAGGGCACCGCACTTGCCTGATTGACGGTCATTCAATCGGCTTTGCGTATACGGTTGAATTATAAGACCGTTTGACTCAATTCACATTGTCCGAACAGGCACAACCCGCTGCGTGCGGGTTGTGCTTGGGCGTACATTCGGGGGAAGGATGAGATTGCGGAATACCAAGCGGGGTTTTACCCTCGTCGAGCTTATCGTCGTCATTGCCATACTTGGCGTACTTGCGGCGATAGTGGTGCCTACCACCATTCATTTCGTCACCGAAAGTCAAATCGAGGCGGCGGAGAGCGATTGCGCCACCGTTCTGCGCATTTTGGAGACCAATATCGCGCGTGAAGCGATGAGCGACCACCCCTCTGAGGACGGGCTGTACTATCTCAACGGCGGTGCCGTAGCGAGCATTCTCAACGCCTATATGGGAGGCGACCCCGAAGAGGAGACCTACGTCAGCATAGTCGTTGCGGGCGACAACACTTATACACTCTCGGTTACGTCGCCCGTGCAGAAGGACGGTGTCTACGTCAGCACGCAGAAGGTCTACACCCCTCAGAACAGAATGAGGGTCGAGCCGTGCGTCGTGGTTTTCAGAAACGGAACATGGGCATAGGTGTATGAAGAAAACGCGAGTCGGGAAATTCAGAAAGGGTTTTACTCTTGCCGAGTTGCTTACCGTGATTGCCATTATGGCGATTCTCGCGTCTATCGTTGCGCCCGTCACTCTGCATTACATTTCTCAGACTCAGGAGAGCGCGGACAAGGTATATACCTCGGATATAGCGAAAATGGCGGACAACTGCGCGATTTCCCTCAACAGCCGCGGCGTAATCGTCGATTCGCAATCGGTATGTGCCGAGCTGAAATCGCTTTACGGCAGCGACATTCCCTACGAAATAGGCTATATTCCGACGGGTGAGCTCGCCGGCACCGAAGACTCGCTTTCTTTCGCGAACGTGAGGGGAGTCAAGGAAGGCGTAAATACCTTTATAGCCATCTACGTCAACGGCAGTCATCTCAATGTCTATATGGTCAAGGACGGAGTCGAGGTCACCGAACAGAGGCAATACCGTCTTATTGCGGCATAGTGCGTCGCATTGCTTCACCTCGCGTGAATAACTCCGTAAAACCCTGCCTGACGGCAGGATTTTTGTTTTGTCATCTTTCCTTCCGATTGCGCTCGGACTATGCTTTTGCCCGTCGAAAGCTCCGATTGCGTTCGCTCATCCGCCCGTTGCTCGCGCTATCACGCCGGGGCGGGCAAACAGTTCTTATGGACTGTTTGCTGTTCCGCCCGTTCGATTCCCACATTCATTCGACACGGTTGCAAACAAAAACCCGCTCGTTTTACGGAGCGGGTTGGTGTGGAGCGAATGATGGGAATCGCTCCGCGCTTGCCATAATAATCACCGCGCACATTTTGGGGCTTACATCCGTGCCGCACATCGGTGCGTTGCTCGCGCTATCACGCCGGGGCGGGCAAACAGTTCTTATGGACTGTTTGCTGTTCCGCCCGTTCGATTCCCAC
>CALVTH010000051.1 GCA_944360115.1 uncultured Clostridia bacterium | reverse complement strand
CGTCGTCGTCCTCGGATTCGGGATTGAGAATGTCCTCAAAAGGCGAGCGGCGGGAGTCGGCGTCGGGGTCGTCGAGTCCTTTGAGATAGCGGTAGAACGGGTCGTCGGAATAGTCCTTGTCGTCGTTGAAATAGCCGCCGAGTTCTTCCACGGCGTTGCGGACTTCCATATATTCGTTGTAGTTCAGTTCGTATTCCTGCGCGAAGGATTTGAGGACATCTATCGCCCTCTCGTCGCCGTAGCTGCCCAGCAGCCGCGCGAAGAGCGCGACATCCTCGCCCTTGTACAGATAACTCACCAGCCCCATATATATGGCGGGATTGCCCTTGTACTCGGACAGGATTTCGATGAGCATTTTGCCCGTCTCGCCCTCGGCGGTGTAAAACCTCCTGAGCATTTCGTCGACGACGGGCTCGCAGTCCTCCAGCAGGTATTCGTATGCCTGCAGTCTCTCGGAATAGTCCTTGCTTTCGTCGGTGAGGATGTCAAGTTTCTCGAGCATTCGTTTTTCAGTCTTCATTGTCGTCCCCTCCGTCGTCCTCTTTCGGCGAATCGCCGAAGAATATGGCGCGGTATTTGTAGAATGTGCGCGGCGAGAGGTCGTAGCGTTGCATTGCGTCCTCGTCGGGGTCGGGGTCGTCGCGGTACACCTCGGACAGCAACACCCCTATCATGGTGTCTTCGCTACGCAGGCGGGCTATGCGTCTGCCGTTGCGCGTCGCCCACATGGGCTCGCCGTGCGCGCCCGCGACGACGAGTTTCTCGACTATGTCGCACAGCCTTTCGATGTAAAGCGAGGGGTCCTCGTCGGTGAAAACTATGTCGCACGCCGCGTGATACACGGCGCTCTGCAATTTCGTCGGCAACACCGAAAAACACGCGGGCAGACGGAAATCGACGATTTTGAACCTGCCCTGCGTCGCGGTGTCGAACTGCACGCTGAGTCCGTTGCCTACGAGATAGTCTATGAGAATGACCATCTGGTCGAAGGAAAGGCGCACGCCGATGAGCCTGTCGCGGAAAAGTTTCTCGACGGCTTTGCTGCGTATGTCGGCAAGGCGGATGAGCAAGGGACACGCCACAAAGTCAGGGGCGTGGTCGAGCATCCACCGCAGCGCGCGATTGAAATCGGCGTCGTAGGAAAGGGCGCGTTGCAGTCCCGCAAGGTCGCCCGAAAGCACCGTCGTCGTCACATTGTGCGCGAGTTCCACGCCTATTTCGCGCGGAATTTCGTTGCCGTAGGACACCCTTTCGGGGGATTGCGCGTAAAGTTTGAGATAATAGTGCGCCGCACTGAATTCGCCGAAAACATTGTCCACGCGCGTCATTTCGCGCACGGCTTCCTTGTGCCGTCCGAGGTTGTACAGCGCCTGCGAACGGAACATCTGGCAGTTGTGCCACAGCATGGGGTGCTTGACGAGTTTCTCGGTGATTTTGAGGATGTCGGCGTCGCGTTCGCGTTCGATGAAGATGTGCAGCATCTTGAGCGTCACATAGTCGGGCGTGTCGTCGGAGAACATAATCTCGTCGAGTATTCTGTCCGCGTCGGCTTCCCTGCCCTGCAGGCAATACGCGGCGGCGAGAGTGCTCTTGTTCTCGGGGTCGGGCGAGGTCTTTTCTATCTCCTCGCACACGGAAACGACCTTGTCGAGGTCGCCCTTTGCAAAATAGCACACCGTACGCATACGGCGTCCCATGGTATAGTAAGGCTCGGGAGCGTCGCCCATGGCGTCTATGCAGTCGAGGGCGTCGTTGAACCTCTCCTCGGTGAACGCCTCGCCCGCCTGACGGAGCATTTCCTTGGCGTATTCCACGGCGGATTTGTCGGCTATTTTGAACTTTTCTTTTTCGGGAGAACCTATGCCCGCCGCGGCGAAATTGTCCTCTTCGCCCAGACAGCGCAGATAATAAGAAGCCACATCCTCTTCTCCCACCGCGGCGGCGTTGAGACACAGCTGCCAGAGAGCGGCGTCCTCCTCCTCGTCCGAAGTGGCGCGGGACATGGCTTTGTAGAGACAGGCGTCGGACGCGTCGAGTTCGTTCATTTTGGCATAAGCTATGCCGAGCTCGGTGTAACTTTCGCTGCTTTCGGTCAGCGAACAGGCGGTGCGGAAATAGCCTATTGCCTTTTCGTATTCGCCTTTGTCGAGAGCCGCAATGCCGAGTTCGAGATAGTCGTCTTCGCCCAGTTTGAACTCAATGCGTTTCGCCATTACTTTTTCTTCTTTTTCTTCTTGGGATTCTGATAAGGCACGGGGGCCGCCTTCTTCTTGGGAGCCGTCGCGCCCGTCGCGGCGTTGCCGGCGGCGTTACCCTGTCCGTCCGCGGCGGCAGCCTTGGCGGACTTGCCCGCCGCCTTTGCCGCTCTGCCCTGCGCCACCGCCTTTTTCTTGTCGAAATAGGCTTTCAGCGCCCTGCACTTGGTCATGCCGCGGTCGGCGACGCCCACCCACGCGAGCGCCCAGAATATGAACCCGATGAGGAACATCACCGCCACCACGATAATGGACACTATCTGCGACGCCATGAGCAGAAGCAGGGGCGCGGCGGAGAACAGACCCGCGACGATGACATAGACGGGATTGTTGAATATGACGACGAGCGCGTCCTTGAAGGTATCCTTGAAGGACAGCTCGTAGGTGGTGAACAGCGACATCATCACCATGGGCACGAGAAGCAGGGGCGCGCCGAAGATGAAGGTGAGTATGACCGCGGCGAGGCTGCCCGCCGTGTCACCGCCCCCCGCCTGCACGGAGAGGTGATAGAGAAGCGAGGTGCCCATCGCCGTGGCGACGAGTATGCCGACGACGCCCGTCACGAGGAACTTCCACCAGTATTTGGCAAAGCCCATGAAGAATGTGGCGGTGGTGCGCTTGTAGGCGTTCTGATAATAACTGCGTTTTGCGCAGTAGAAGAGACCGGTGAGGAAAGGAGTGGCGATTATGCCCGCGCCGGCGAGCATGAGGAGAAGAGGTTCGTAGACTTCCCAGTAAAGGCGCGCCGTCTGTTCGGCGATGCTGTCGACGACGCCCGTGGGATTGAAGCCCACGCCGAGGCCGCCCGTGAACACGAAGCCGCTGCCGATGACATAGTCCTCGAAGAAAGGCTCCGCAACCAGCAGCACCAGCACGAAAACGAGCGCCGCAAGCAAAAACCAAAGCGAAGCTTTGATGAGGGTTCTGTATTCTCCGCGGCACACTGCCGCCGCCTTTTTGACGAAGCCTTCGGGATACTCTTTCTTTATGGTCGCCTCGGTCATGCCCGCGACGACTACTTTCTTTTTCTCCTCGGGTTCGGCGACAACGGGAGCGTCGACGAAAAGAGACCCGAGCAGAAATCTGGGTTCTTTTTCGCGCTGTCTGCCGCCTGCCTGTGTCTGATTTGCCATCCTGCTCTCCTGCCGAAAGTCTCGGCCGTTTATTCCGTTACATTCTACACTAACACGCAATAAATATCAAATCAATAGAATGAATTGTGAAAAAATTGCGCGAGCGGGTGAGATATGCGTCCGAAATTTCTTTTATGTTATTGACTTTTTGCCCTTATGTCAATATACTTCACAATAATAAGAGATAGGGGGCAAGGAGGCAAGATGAAAAAGTTCAACATCGCCGTAGTCGGCGCCACCGGTATGGTGGGCAACAAATTCCTCGAAGTTCTCACAGAACGCAATCTCCCCGTGGAAAACTATTATCTTTTCGCTTCGGCGAGAAGCGCGGGCAAGCAGATAGACTTTATGGGCAAACCCCATACCGTCATCGAACTCACCGACGAGAATGTCGCCGCCCTCACGGGCAAAGTGGACTTCGCCCTCTTCTCGGCGGGCGCGGGCACTTCCAAGCGTTTCGCCCCCGAGTTCGTGAAAGCGGGCGCCGTCGTCGTCGACAACAGCAGTCAGTGGCGTATGTTCGACGATGTTCCCCTCGTCGTTCCCGAGGTCAACCCCGAGGATGTCAAGTGGAACAAGGGCATCATCGCCAACCCCAACTGCTCCACCATTCAGGCGGTCGTCGCTCTCAAACCCCTCTACGACACCTTCGGCATCAAGCGTATCGTTTACTCCACCTATCAGGCGGTCTCGGGCGCGGGCGTCGCGGGATACAACGACCTCAAGTACGGAATCGAGGGCAGGGCTCCCGAAAAGTTCCCCTACCCCATCGCGTTCAATATGCTGCCGCACATCGATGTCTTCCTCGACAACGGCTACACCAAGGAAGAGTGGAAGATGATAGAGGAAACCAAGAAAATCCTCCACGACAAGACTCTCCGCATCACGGCAACCACCGTCCGTGTGCCCGTATATCACGGTCACAGCGAGTCCATCAATGTGGAGTTCAAGAAGCCCTGCACCCGCGAAGCGGTGTTCTCCTGCCTGTCCAACTTCCCCGGCCTCGTGGTCATGGACGATGTCAAGAACAACATCTATCCCATGCCCATTCTCGCCGAAAACCACGACGAAGTGTATGTCGGGCGCATCCGCATAGACGAGAGCGTGGACAGCGGCGTCAACATCTGGTGCGTCGCCGACAACATCAGGAAAGGCGCGGCGACCAACGCGGTTCAGATAGTCGAACTGCTCATCAAGAACGCAACGGAGGCGTAAAATGATTTTCAAAGGCACGGCAACAGCACTCATCACCCCCTTCACCGAAAGCGGAGTCGATTTCGACGCGCTGGATAAACTGCTCGACGCACAGGTGGCGGGCGGCGTAAGCGCCGTCGTCGTGCTCGGCACGACGGGCGAACCCGCGACAATGACCGCCGCCGAGAAAAAAGCCGTCATCGAATTCTCGGTGAAAAAGCTCAAAGGCGTCATTCCCGTCATAGTCGGCACGGGCTCCAACAGCACCGCCGCCGCAATCGAAAATTCCGTTCAGGCGGAAAAACTCGGCGCGGACGCCATTCTCGTCGTCACCCCCTACTACAACAAGGCAACGCAGGCGGGGCTCATCGCGCACTACACCGCAATCGCCGACGCTGTCAATATCCCCATCATCTGCTACAATGTTCCCGGCCGCACGGGAGTCAATCTCCTGCCCGCCACCTTCGCCAAAATGGCGGAACACAGGAACATCGCCGCCATCAAGGAAGCCAGCGGCAATATGGAGCAGATCGAGGAAGCCATTCGCCTTTCCGCGGGCAAGGCGGTGGTCTACAGCGGCGACGACGGCATAACCGTCCCCATTATGGCTATGGGCGGAATGGGCGTAATCAGCGTGGCGAGCAATGTCGCGCCGAAGTTCACTTCCGAAATGACCTCCGCAATGCTGGACGGCGACCTCGGGAA
>CALVTH010000050.1 GCA_944360115.1 uncultured Clostridia bacterium | reverse complement strand
ATCGAGCCCGCGTTGAACGGAGAGTACAGCTATCCCGCTACCGGCGCGGACAACACGGCTTTCTATCTCTTTGAAGCGGACAAACTCGAAGCGTTTGTCGACACAAGCGTGGGGTACGGCACGATTACGGTCACGCTCGTACCCGCCGACGAATACACCTGGGAGGACGGCTCCGTGACGCCCGTCGAATACAAATGCAAAATCAGGAGCGGAAGCACGTTCTTCCCCGACATGAAGATACAGACGGGCTACACCACTCTCGACCCGACCAACCCGACGACGGCCGAAGACGCCGAGATAATTCAGCTTATGACGAACTGGTACGGCGAGGACGGCGCGGACGGCGCGGGCGAAATGGAGACCGATTGCCGCGATTACAAAGCGGCGGTCTACTTCTACGCGTCGCAGGGCGACAACAAAGCGAGCTATGTCGGCACGGTCACCAACTCCCACACCGACGCCGCCAACTTCGGCACATACTCGATGACTTTCGCCCTTGCGGACTTCGCGGATAAATCCGCACCGAAGTATTACAGCGGCGCGGCAGAGGTGGCTTCGTCGAAAGTAACTGCCCGAATATACCCCGACGGCGGTTTCGAAAGCGTCGACAAAATCACCGATTACGATATGCCCTTCTTCCTTATCGCGAAAGTCGATTGCAGGGAAGCTGTGCAGAGTGAGAACATCACCTACGCCTACTCCACACACATCGACGGGTATACCTTCGTCAAAATCGAGGGCGACAACGGCGGCGACGGCGTGACAACCGAAAAGGTTACCTCCGAAGTTTACCTCGTGTTCCGCGGCGGCGAATACGTCGGACACGAGATAAACACCACGGTAACAACCGCAGACGGCATCTCCACCAAAATATTCCTGCAATTCGCCCTCGCGAATTGACGGTTGAAATCGCCACCAAAAAAAACGGAACCCCGCAGACGCGGGGTTCTTTTTTGTGCGTTGTCAAATTGCGGAACAAGGACGAAAGCATTCTTCCCGTTAAGGTAGTTGTCTTCCTAAACGCGCCGAATGTCCGTTAAGCGCAAAAAATTACGACAGCACCTCGAAACCGTCTGCGGCAATCAACCTTTTCAGTTCCTCAAGGAATCGCGTCGCACACGCGCCGAGGGACTGGCGTTCGCTGGTGATGTACCCCACCAACATATTTTCGTCCGTGCGCAGTCGCACCGACACTATGTTGTCGCCGTTGAGGTTGCGGTTGAGCACGCCCGTGCATGTGGTGTAGCCGTTGAGCCCTATGAGCAGATTGAACAGCGTCGCCCTGTCGCTGACGAGTATGCGTTTCTTGTGCGGCTCGGTGGAAAGTATCTCTTCGAAGAAATAGAAGGAATTGTAGGTGCCCTGCTCGAACACCAGACAGGGATAGTCGTCGAGTTCGGATATGCCTATTTCCTCTCTGCCCGCCAGAGGATGAGTCGACGAGATGAACACATGGGGTTTCGCTTCGAACAGCGGCGTGAAAGTCAACGATTTTTCCTTGAAGAGATTGCGGAGCACCTTTTCGTTGAAATTGCTGAGGTACAGTATGCCCAGTTCGCTCTGGAAGGACGCCACATCCTCGATAATCTCGTAGGTGCGGGTCTCGCGGAGGGTGAGCTCGTATTCGTCGGTGTCGAGCGAGGAAATCATCGCCACGAATGCATTGACGGCAAACGCGTAGTGCTGCGTGGATATGCGGCAAAGTTGCTTGGACGGTTTTTTGTGCTGATACCTCTCCTCGAGCAATTCCGTCTGCTCGATAATCTGACGGACATAACTGAGAAATTCCGTGCCGTCGGCGGTGAGAGTGATACCCTTTGCCGTGCGACGGAAAATCTCTATGCCGAGCTCCGCCTCGAGTTCCTTGACGGCGGCGGACAGGCTGGGTTGCGACACGAAAAGTTGCCGCGCCGCCTCGGTTATGGAGCCGCACTCCGTGATTTTTATGACATATCTCAGTTGCTGAATGGTCACGCTTCCCTCCGCGGAGCGCAGTCGCGCCCGTATTTATGATACAACTTCACAGCCGCTCGGCGCAAGAGTCAATCGCCATATCCCGCCCGAGTGCATATTCTGTTAAAAGGGTGATTTATGAATATAATCGATTTGCAGTTCTACAGACTTGCGGAAGAGATATCCGCACTATCCCGCGGCGCATTGTACGAAAAAATGAGAACGTCTTTCGACGGTTTGTCCCCCGACATAAGAAACCGTCTTTCGGTGTACTTCGGGAAATTCGGCTTCTGGGGAAAACTCGACCCCGCAAACGGAGTGTTTGAAGAAATCGAACTCAAAGCCGACGAACTCCACAATCACATCGACGACTTCGTGTGGTTGTACGGACGTCTCTCCGACTACCGCTCCAAAAAAACTCTCTACGCCGTCCTCAACAACTGGTACGCCTACGACTTCAAGACCACCACGCAAGTCAAGGAATACGCCTTCGACGAGTATTTCGACCACGACATAATTCCCGACGCGCGCGACGAAGTTTTCGTGGATCTCGGCGCCTATTTCGGCGAAAGCACGCTGTCCTTCATACTCAACTACGGCAAGGAAAGTTACCGCAAAATATACTGCTACGAAATCACTCCGTCCGTCTTTGCCGAACTGAAAAAGACTATGTCGGTGTTGCCTGACATCGAGTGCAGGCATAAGGGCGTGTCCGACCGCGAGGGCGTCATGAAAATCGCGTTCTGCCCCGCGAGCATATCGGCAAATTCGCTCGCCGACGAGGGCGACGCCGAAGTCGCCGTCACCTCCCTCGACCTCGACATCGACGAGCCCGTGACAATAATCAAAGCCGACATCGAGGGCGGCGAACAGCGCGCGCTCGCGGGGGCGCGACGGCACATCGAGAACGAACATCCCAAGCTGCTCTTTTCGGTGTACCACCGCAACGAGGACCTGTGGAAAATACCGCGCACCATAGACGGAATGAGCGACGACTACAGGTTTTTCCTGCGCTTCAAGGGCACGGCGACATACCCCACGGAGATAACTTTGTTTTCCGTCTGACCTCCCGCCGCGGCGCGCCCTCTTACAGCATTGCGGATAGCATAACACACGCGCCGAAATGTACTTTATCGGCCGTTTTTCGCGGTTTTTCGATACATAAATACAGCGTTTGCAAGCCATAACTAAATAAGGCTATCGAGTGTTTTTTCGGATAAAAATCGAATTAAACGGATGTCATAGAATAATCAAAATTCAGTTGCGCCGTCGAAAACTCCAGAAAATCCGTCGGAACGAAACCGCAAATGACATACCCTTAAAAGTTGCAAAACGGTCACCGACGCTTTTTCACATAGTGCGCCGTGCAGTCGTCCACACGGAGACACCCCAACACATCGCTGAGATACACGCCCGTGTCGATATGTATCTTGACATAATCGGCGATGTTGCGGCTGCGCGGTTTTTCGGCGCTGCGGGGATAGAAAACGAATCTGTCCTGCCCTGTCGTGTATCTCACGGGCGTGTGACCGAACACGACGCACTTTGAGTCGCGCGGAAGCACATCCTTCCCGTTGAAATCCCGTGCGTATACCAATTGCTCGTACGGCGTTTTTTCAAACGGGAGCGCTCTGCCGCGCTCGTCCAGCGCCACCGACGCGTGGACTCCCACGAAGTCATCTTCGTCGAAACAGTACGGCAACGAATCCAACCAATCCACGATTTCCCAGTCCAGTTCGTTGCCGTCACCCGGAAAATAACGGCGCAGGCTGTCCAGAACCTCGTCATAATCTCCGTCCGAACTTTTCATCAGTCCGTGATAGGCTTTGAGAAAATCGCATTCGTGGTTGCCCACCGCACAGCGTATGTTGGGCACACTGCGGAGAAGATTGCACAATTTGACCGCTTCCGTTCCTTTGTCGGTCATATCGCCCAACACGAAAAGTTCGTCGCTGTCCGAAAACCCTATGTATTCCATCAGCCGACAAAACAACCCGTATTCGCCGTGTATGTCCGAAATGCAGTATCTCATCTTCCCTTTTACGCCTTCGGGCGGCGGGCGTGCCGCCGTCCGGACCGCTCACTCCGTCATTATACCCGACGCCGTCCGCGTTTTCAATCCGTTTCCACCCGCGCCCGCCGCTCCCGCGCGGAGGGCGCGGAGGGGCGGGGTCACGCGGCGACGGCGTCGCGGATTGCCGCTATTTCGTCGTATGTCAGCGTGTCGCGCTCGACAAGCGCGGCGGTGAGTTGCCGCACCAGCTCCCAGTTGTTGTGGACGATGCGTCGGGCTTCGTCGTAAAATTGCGCCATAAGCCTGTTGCGCTCGTGCACGACTTCGTAGTCGATTGCGTCGACGGATCCCGCCTCGTGCCCGCGGAAAAAGCCGAAACCGCTCGCGGCGTACTCCGTGACGAAACGCTCCACTATCTTGCTCGCCCTCTTCAGGTCGGACGTCGCTCCGACGTCGGTGCGACCGTATCTCAGTTCCACGGCGGCTTTGCCCGCAAGCAACGACACCACACGCTCGCGCATGAGACCGTAGTCGGCGAAATAATCGTCGTCCTTGAATATCTGCGTGACGCCGTCGGTGCCCGACTTGCCGCGACGCACGGAAATCAGTCCTACGCAATCGGGATTGAACGACATCGCGGCGGCGGCGTGACCGGCTTCGTGACAGGCGACCTCCTCCTTGACGTCGACGGGAACGGAATTGAAATATTCTTCCGTGTCGAAAATGCTGCGCAATATTGCGCGCTTTATGTGTTCGCTGCCTATCTCTGATTTGTTTTCGTACCCCGCGTATATGCCCGCTTCGTTCAGTACCGCTTCCAGCAGGGCGCACGTGTTGCCGTCCAGCATTCGCGCGATGTTGTGCACGTCGACGTCCGCCGCGATTTTCTTGTCCTTGACATAGTAGCGCACTATCTCTTCGGCTTCCTTGCGCGTGGGCGGACATATCGCCATGATGAAATCGAACCGCCCCGCCCTGCGCAACGAACGCGGAAGCGCGTCCGCATGGTTGCACGTCGCCACCACGAACACGTCGCAGTCCTTGGTCTCGTCCATGCAGGTCTGCACCGTCACCAGCTCGTCGGGATTGCGCAGGTGCTCGTCGGCGGCGAATTTGTCGACGTCGTCGAGAAACACCACAGACGGCGCGTTCTCTTTCGCCCGCGCGAAAACATACGTGATCTCCTGCACGAACACGTTCTCGCTCTGATTTTTGCGGCAGGTGAAACACTTCCGCCCCGTCGCCTCTATCAGCGAACTCGCCATCAGCGTTTTGCCCACGCCGGGAAGCCCGTGCAGAAGCAATCCGCGCGGTTTCTTCAC
>CALVTH010000049.1 GCA_944360115.1 uncultured Clostridia bacterium | reverse complement strand
CTGCGCATAGAGAGCAGACTGCGCGAGCGGGAGGACATAGAACTCATCGTCCTGCCCGACGCGCTCCGTAAAGACGCGGCGGCGAGAAAGGACGCCATACTTGCGTCCGACCTCACTTTCCTGTGTCTGCCCGACGCGGCGGCAAAGGAAGCCGTCGGGTTCGCGGAAGAAGGCGACGCGGTCGTGATAGACGCGTCCACGGCGCACCGCACGGCGCCGGGCTGGGAATACGGTTTTCCCGAACTCGGCGAGGGCAGGGCGGAGCGTATCGCGCGTTCGCGGCGCATTGCCGTCCCCGGCTGTCACGCTTCGGGGTTCATCGCTCTCGTGCGCCCGCTGATTGCGGCGGGTATGCTGTCGTCCGACGCGCGCCTGTCCTGTTTTTCGCTGACGGGATTCAGCGGCGGCGGCAAGAAGATGATTGCCGATTACTCGGCGGCGGGCAGCGCCTACGACGCCCCGCGGCAATACGCTCTCGGGCAGACTCACAAACATCTCAGGGAAATGGCGGCGGTGACGGGGCTCGATTCCGCGCCCGTTTTCTGTCCCGTCGTGGGCAATTTCTACGCGGGTATGGAAGTCACCGTTCCTCTCTTTGCCGACGACCTCAAAGGCGCGACGGCGGAGGATGTGAAAAAGGTCTACGCCGACCTGTACGACGGCAGTATAGTCTTTTACCGCGAAAACGCGGACGAGGACGGCTTTATGTCCTCGGGCGTGTACGGCGGCAGGGATTGCATGGAGATTTCCGTGCACGGCAACGGGGAGAGAATACTGCTTGTCGCGCGCTACGACAACCTCGGCAAAGGCGCATCGGGCGCGGCGGTGGAATGTATGAACCTGGCTTTCGGCGACGCTCCCGAAAAGGGACTCGTGCTTTAACGCAAAACCATTCTCGCCGCAAGGCGAACGGAAGATAACGGAATATGGAAAAGAAATTCGACATCGAACTCATACGCGGCGGCGTGTGCGCACCCGAAGGTTTTCTTGCCGCGGGCGTGCATTGCGGCATACGCCGTAACCGCTCCAAGAAAGACCTCGCGCTCATTTACAGCGCCGCGCCCTGCACGGCGGCGGCGGTGTTCACGAGAAACCGCGTCAAGGGCGCGCCCCTCGAGGTCACCAAAGCGCACATCGCCAAGGGCAGAATGCACGCCGTCATCTGCAACAGCGGCATAGCCAACACCTGCAACGCGGGCGGCGCGGAAATCGCCGAAAAGACCTGCGAAATGGTGGGGGCGGCGCTGCGTATTCCCGCCGCGAGCGTGGCGGTGGCGTCCACGGGCGTCATAGGTCAGCCCCTCGATCTTGCGCCCATAGAGCGCGGCATACCCGAACTGGTCGGGAATCTCGTGCCCGACTGCACCTCGGCGGCGGAAGCCATAATGACGACGGACACCGTGTCCAAACAGGTCGCCGTGCAGTTCACCCTCGGCGGCAAGAGGTGCGTCATCGGCGGTATCGCCAAGGGCTCGGGAATGATACATCCCGATATGGCGACAATGCTCGTGTTCCTCACCACCGACGCGGCAATCTCCGCCAAAATGCTCAAGAAGGCGTTGAAAGGCGATGTCGCAAGCACATTCAATATGCTGAGCGTGGACGGCGACACCTCCACCAACGATATGGTGCTGGTGCTTGCCAACGGCGAGGCGGGCAATCCCGAGATAACCGAAGAAGGCGACGATTTCGAGACTTTTATGTGCGCTTTGAACACGGTAAACATCCGTTTGTGCAGAATGCTTGCCGGCGACGGCGAGGGCGCGACCAAACTGCTCGAGTGCGTGACGGAGGGCGCAGACACGCTCGCCGACGCTCGCAAGGCGGCAAAGGCGGTCATCTGTTCCTCTCTCGTCAAGGCGGCGATGTTCGGCGCGGACGCCAACTGGGGCAGGGTGCTGTGCGCAATGGGGTACAGCAAAGCCAAATTCGCCCCCGACAAAGTGGATGTCGTTTTCCGCTCCAAGGCGGGCGAAATTGTCGTGTGCAAGGACGGCGCCGCGGTGGACTTCTCGGAGGACGACGCCAAGAAGATTCTGCTTGAGGACGACATCGTCATCGCCGTTAAAATGGGCGACGGGAAATATTCCGCGACGGCGTGGGGTTGCGACCTCAGCTACGATTATGTCAAAATAAACGGGGATTACAGGACCTGAGTCGGGAGGACATTATGATAGACAATGCGGAAAGGGCGAAGATACTGATCGAAGCGTTGCCCTACATCAAGGAATACAACGGCAAAATCCTGCTCGTCAAATACGGCGGCAGCGCCATGACCGACGAAAATCTCAAGAAAGCGGTTATGGGCGACCTCGTGCTGTTGTCGCTCATAGGGGTCAAGGTCGTGCTCGTGCACGGCGGCGGACCCGAAATCACCGATATGCTCGGCAAAATCGGCAAGAAGACGCAGTTCGTCGACGGACTCCGCGTGACCGACGCCGAGACTGCCGATGTCGTGCAGATGGTGCTGGCGGGCAAGGTCAACAAGAGTTTGGTCAATCTGTTGCAGAGTCTCGGCGGCAAGGCCATGGGACTCAGCGGCGCAGACGGCGGGCTCATCCGTGCAAAGCAACTCAAGCCCGAGCTCGGCTTCGTCGGCGAAATCGAGTCGCTGGATGTCCGTCCCGTGCTCGACCTGCTCGAGGGCGGCTATATCCCCGTCATCTCCACCGTCGGTTACGACGCCGACGGCAATGTCTACAACATCAACGCCGACACCGCCGCCGCGCGTATCGCGGGTATGCTCAAGGCGCAGAGTTTCATCAATATGACCGACACCGCGGGACTGCTTGCCGACGAAAACGACGAGAGCACGCTCATCTCCCGCATTTTCGTCAGCGAAGCGCAGCGTCTCATCAAGCAGGGCAAACTTTCGGGCGGTATGATTCCCAAGGTCAACTGCTGCATAGAAGCCATTCGCCGCGGCGTCAAGAAGGTGTTCATCATCGACGGCAGGGTGCCGCACTCCATTCTCATTGAGACCCTCACCGACGCAGGTATGGGCACTATGTTCGTTTCGGGAGAGGAATTGCTATGACGACTGTACAGGCGGACAAAACCTACATCGCCGCTACCTACGCCCGCTTCCCCGTCACGCTCGTGTCGGGCAAGGGCGCCGAGCTTTTCGACGACGAGGGCAAACGCTACATCGACATGGGCAGCGGCATAGGCGTCAACATTTTCGGTGCCGCAGACCCGCAGTGGGCGGACGCCGTGTCCGCGCAGCTGCGCACGCTGGCTCACGCTTCCAATCTCTATTACACTCAGCCCTGCGCCCGCGTCGCCGAGAAACTGTGCCTCAGAAGCGGCATGAAAAAGGTGTTTTTCGCAAACTCCGGCGCCGAAGCCAACGAGTGCGCAATCAAGACGGCGCGCAAATGGGCGGCGGACAACAAGGGCGCGGATTATTTCAACATCGTCACCCTGAAGGACGGATTTCACGGCAGGACGCTCGCCACGCTCGCGGCGACGGCGCAGGACAACCTGCACAAGGATTTCCTGCCCCTGACGCCGGGGTTCGTGTACAGCGAGGCAAACGACCTCGCCGCGCTCGAAAAGGCGCTTGCCGACAACAAATGCGCCGCTGTCATGCTCGAGACGGTGCAGGGTGAGGGCGGCGTTTTGCCGCTGTCGCACGAATTCGTGCGCGGTGCGGCTGCGCTTGCCGAAAAGTACAATGTGCTGTTCATAGTCGACGAGGTGCAGACGGGCGTCGGCAGGACGGGCAAATTCTATTCCTTCATGCACTTCGGCGTGTCGCCCGACATAGTCACTTCGGCAAAGGGTCTGGGTGGCGGATTGCCCGTAGGCGCGGTGTTGTTCGGCGAAAAGACCGCCGATGTGCTGACGGCGGGCAGTCACGGGTCCACTTTCGGCGGCAATCCCGCGGTGTGCGCGGGCGCGGAAGTGGTGCTCGACAGGCTGACGGACGAATTTCTCGCCGCAGTCGCCGCAAAGGGCAAGCGCGTGCGCAATGCGCTGGCGGGCGCGAAAGGCGTGTCCGAAATCACGGGACTGGGTCTTATGATAGGCGTACGCACCGAACGCCCCGTCGCCGATGTGCTCGCCGACCTGCGCGCAGAAGGCGTGCTTGCTCTCAAGGCGCACGACAAACTCCGTCTCCTTCCTCCGCTCAACATTCCCGACGAACTGCTCGATGAAGCTGTCGGAAAAATCGTAAAGGTGTGTGCAAAATGACCAATCTCCTCAAACTTATGGACCTCTCGGCGAAGGAAATCATCGAAATCCTTAACACCGCCGACCAACTCAAATTCGAGAAAAAGAACCGTATTCCCCACCGTTTGCTCGAGGGCAAGGTGCTCGGACTCATCTTCGAGAAATCGTCCACCCGCACCCGCGTGTCCTTCGAGGTGGGTATGTTCGACCTCGGCGGAATGTCGCTTTTCCTCAGCTCGCGCGATTTGCAGATAGGCAGGGGAGAGGCGGTGCAGGATACCGCCCGCGTGCTTTCCCGCTATCTCGACGGCATTATGATACGCACTTTCGCGCAGGAAGAGGTCGAAGCCCTCGCCCGTTTCGGCACAATACCCATCATCAACGGGCTCACCGACTACTGCCATCCATGCCAGGTGCTCGCCGACCTTATGACCATACGCGAAATCAAAGGCTCTTTCGAGGGGCGCAAACTGTGCTACATCGGTGACGGCAACAATATGACCAATTCCCTCATCGTCGGCGGTATCAAACTAGGTATGGATGTGTCCGTCGCGTGCCCCAAGGGTTACGAGCCCGATGCCGAGATTATGAAATGGGCGGCGAAAAACGGCAATTTCGTGTGCACCGAGGATGTGTTTGCCGCCGCGGCGGATTCCGATGTGCTGTACACCGATGTGTGGGCGTCCATGGGACAGGAGAGCGAAGCCGAGAAGCGCAAAAAGATTTTCAAGTCCTATCAGATAAACGACGAGACGATGAAAGCGGCGAAATCCGACGCCATTGTTCTGCATTGCCTGCCCGCGCACAGGGAAGAGGAAATCACCTCCACCGTGTTCGAGAAGCACTCCGCGGAAATCTTCGAGGAGGCGGAAAACAGGCTTCACGCCCAGAAAGCCGTCCTCGTCAAGTGCCTGCGCGACTGACCACAGGATAGTCTTGCTTCGCGTCGACAAGGAGTCAACATACTCAAACAAAAACACCGACCGTTCCGCCGTTGCTATGTAGCGGGACGGTTTTTCCGTCCCGCGCGACGGGGCAGAGAAAAACCCTTTGCGTACTCGCAAAGGGTTGCTGGCGTTCCCGGCGGGAGTCGTAAGGAGCGAAGCGACGGAATAGCGATTGCTGCGTTTTGGCCAATCGCGTCAGCCACAGGGAGAGACGAGCGACGGGGCAAAGAAAAACCCTTTGCACACTCGCAAAGGGTTGCTGGCGTTCCCGGCGGGAGTCGTAAGGAGCGAAGCGACGGAATAGCGATTGCTGCGTTTTGG
>CALVTH010000048.1 GCA_944360115.1 uncultured Clostridia bacterium | reverse complement strand
TACAAGTGGCGCAACATCGTGCCCGTCAAAAAAGCCAAGGTGGCTTCTCAGCTCGTCGACGACTACTGCGAACTCAATGTCAAAAACAGCGAGTACAAAATCACCAACGACCTGATGAACGGCAAAGCCTACGCCAAAGGCTGGACGCAAAGCCGCAAGTTCGGCAGATTCGAAATCGATATGGCGGTGGAGCGCATTTCGCCCATATCCAATGTGTCCATTCCTTTCGGACCCAACAAACCGCTCTACTCCGAAAAAGATTTCTTCAGGGCGACGGGCACAATCACGGTGAACGGCGAGACCTTCCGTACCAACGCGAATTCCGTGGCGATAATCGACGACCACAAGGGCTACTATCCCTACCGCGCGCACTACGACTGGCTGACCACCATGGGCAAGTGCGAAATAGACGGAGAGATGAAATATTTCGCCTTCAACCTCACCCGCAACCAGTCCGTCGACCAGGACGCCTACAACGAAAACCTCATCTGGCTGGAAGGCGAGAGTTCTCCCCTGCCCCCCGTCGTTTTCGAGCGGGAAAAACGCAAATCCAAGGTGTGGCGCGTACACGACGACTACGGCTGCGTGGACATCCGTTTCGAAATCGAGAACACCTTCTATATGCCCATACACCTGCTCGTGGTGGACATCTACTACGCCCTGCCATTCGGCAAGATATACGGCTATGTGAAGGATGTCAACGGCAAGAAATATGTCGTGGACGGAATGTTGGGCGTTGGCGAGGACAAGTCCACGAGAATGTGACGGACTCCGCGCAACGGAATCTCCGCAGACGGCGCGTACGACAGGCGCGTACGACAATCAAAAACCTGCAAAAAGGTTCCCGCTCGGGAACCTTTTTCTTTTGGTGTTGTTCACATCTCCGTTTTGCTTAAGCCGACTCCGTCCGTTTCCTCAGGCATCAAACCGCCCGAACGCCGCGCCATAACGCAGACGGTAACCGCCCGATGAGCGGCTTCCGTGCCACATCGCCCGCACCGACCATCAGTCCGTTGCGCCGCCGACGCGCGCGTGCGCAAATCCTATGTTCTCCCTGCCCGCCAGCATATTGGCGGTGTTGCGCGCGTTGAAATAAAGCCTCAGTTCGTCGCCGTACCGCACGAGGTGCGAAGCGTAGACGAACTGCGCCATCCATTCGTTGCCGTCCACGACGCGCGGACGCAGAAGCACCTTTGCGAACTCGAAATGCACGCCGTCGTCGGAGCGGAGCAAGCGTATTGCCGAACGGCTTCTGCCGCCCTCGGAATATATGCCGTTCTGCAATGCGGCATAGCAATCGGCGAGTCTGTAAACCTTGACGCACCCACACCCGAGGTCGCTGCCGCCGCCTTTGCCCGAGGGGGACATGACGGGCTCGTCGAGTTTGACATAACACTCGGCGGGGCTGTCGCTCTGAGCCAGACAGATATATGTCGGCTCCGAAAAACCGCAGTCGGGCACATAGGTGAGTCCCGCCGAATAGTAAAGGCGGAATTTGTCGCCGTCGGCGAGCAGAAACGGGTTGGAAAGAGAATAGCCCCTGCCCGCCCTCTCGAAATCCTTGTCGAAACGGAGCACGGGACGGGGGGATGAATAGTTGACGAGGTCGCGGCTTTCGACGACGAAAATTTCCGATTTCCATTTGCCGCCGAACAGCCCGGCCGCTCTTGCGGGCGCGGGTTGCAACCGCTCGTAAAAGATATAATACACCCCGCCCTCGAAAGCGGCGCAGGGTCGCATGGCGCGGGAGAGAATTTTGCGACGGACGGGGAAGTCGATTCCGTCGTCGGACAGAAAATCGTACACACCGAACAGCGTGTGCGCGAAGAGGTGCCATTTGCCGTCGGGAGTAAGGTCGGGGGTGAGCACGGACGGGTCCGCGACAATGGGACTGCCCGCCCCGTGCGTAATGACGGGATTGCGCTCGTAAAGCTCGAACTGCGCATTATTCAGCTGTTCAAAGGTTATATTGAGCATATTAACCCCGCATTTTGAAAAATGCCGTTATTTCGCCACAAGGTAAAGACGGAGAAGTTCGTCGGTTTTGACAATCTCGTCGGCACAAAGACGGTAGGCGGCAAGCGAGCGTTTTATGCCCAGCCACACCGCTTTTATCATAAGTATGTCGCGGGAGTCCAGCGCGGCGGAAAAGCCTTCCAGCATGGTGAGCAACTCACCCCTGTCGGCTTCGCTCATCTTGCCGTCGTTGACTCCGCGCACGAGGGCGACGAGCAGATATTCCGCCTGCTCCTGCAAACCGTCGTGAGCGAACTCCACTTCGCGCTCCACGAGGGGCACTTCGTCCTTTATACCCTCCACCACGAGCCCCGCGAGGGCGAATTTGAAAGGCTCGAAAAATTCGCGACAGCACCTTGCCAGGCTGCCCTGTTTGCTGTCGGCGGGAAACCACTCGCCGCAGAAATCCAGAAAATCGGCTGTGCCGCTGTCGAACTCCGTGAGCAATCCCACGCCGAGGACGACCACCGATGTGGGATTCTTGGGCAGGCGGAACGCGCGGTATTCTCCCGTGCGCACAAGCGCCTTTTTCTTTTCGGCGGGATAGTCCGCGCCCTTGCTACAATATTCGATGACGGTGCGGAATTCGTCGTAATACGCAAGGCACTTTAGCAGCGCCCTGATTTTCTTGTCCGTCATTATGAGACTTGCGTTTTCGATGTCCTCAACCGCGGCGACGAGCGCCTCGATTCCTTCTCCGGTGTATTCCACTTTGCACCTCCGCACCCCGATTATAACACCGTTTCGGGGCATAATCAACAGCGCGACGCGCCCGCGCGCGGCATTTTGCCGCATAAATACGCCTTTTTATGCGCAAATTCTTTGCAAAAACCGCCGTTATTGTTTATAATATTCGCCGTAAAAGGAGTGCAAAATGAAATCGGTCACCATCAACCTCAACATGGCAGAAACGGTCAAGAAGTTCGTCAACATCGCCGCGCGTTACGACTACGACATGACCCTCAAGAGCGGCAGATATGTCGTCAACGCGAAGTCCATTCTCGGCATTTTCAGCCTCGACCTCGGCGAGCCCGTCGTGCTCGAAATCGCTTCCGACGACTGCGACGACCTTCTCGCCGCCCTCGCTCCCTTTATCGCCTAGGTGAAATTCGTATTTTCCGAAGGTTTTCTCCCCGACGACGCCCGTGCTGTCAGGACGGAGGTTTTCGTGTCCGAGCAGGGCTTCGTGCATGAATTCGACGACAAGGAAACCCTGTCCACGCACATAGTCGCCTACGACGGAGACGCGCCCGTCGGCACCTGCCGCTACTATCCCCTCCCCGACGGCGAGGGAGAGGTCTTTGCCGTGGGACGGGTTGCCGTTGGCAAAAGCCACCGCAAAAGCGGACTCGGCTCCGCGCTCGTCGCCGCCGCCGAACTGGAAATAAGACTGGCGGGCGGCAAAGAAATCAGAATTTCCGCGCAGGTACGCGCGTCCGCATTCTACGGCAAACTCGGCTTCGTCCCCTACGGAGAGCCCTATCCCGAGGAGCATGTGCCGCACATCGCAATGAAAAAAATCTTGCAGTAATCCCGCAAACAAAAACACCCGCCCCCGCGGGTGTTTTTCTGCGATGAAGCGGAATGTCGTGGAATGGTGCTTGCGCAGCTTCCTTTTCCTCCTTTTTGAGGATTCAATGCACACACCTCTGCGAGGTGCTTTGCTTTTGCCTCCGCTCTACCGTGCGGGCACGGAGCGCGGGGCAAAAAGCAACACCCCCGTGAAGACGGGGGTGTGTGATAAGGCGGAATGTCGTGGAATGCTGCTTATCGCAGCTTCCTTCCCCTCCTTTTTGGGGATTCAATGCACACACCTCCTTGAGGTGCTTTGCTTTTGCCCTCGCGCTCCCGTGCGGGCACGGAGCGCGGGGCAAAAAGCAACACCCCCGTGAAGACGGGGGTGTGTGCATTGGCAGGAGCTATAGGAATCGAACCTACACCATGGGAGTCAGAGGCCCATGTGCTACCACTACACCAAGCTCCAACGCGAAAACGATTATAACGCAAGGGTTCGCATTTTGCAATCGTTTTTATCAACAATGTTGACACCGCCTTAATCTTCGGGCTAAACTGTTTCGTGCACGGAGGTCGTTATGCAAAAGGAAATCACTTCGCGACAGCTTCTTCTCGACGGCAAAGGCAACATTGCCGAGCCGGGTTATGCCAAGCGGTTGCTGTGGGAATACAACCGCGAAAACATCGTCGCCCCGAAATGTCGCATTAAGGAATGGGACTACTATTACATCGGTTGCGACGAGCACGCACTGTGTCTCACTCTCGCCGACATGGGTTATGTGGGCGCGCTGAGCATTTCGGTGATGGACTTCGTCACCCCGTCGCAATTCACCAACAGCAAGGTTTTCTTCTTCCCCATGGGCAAGGTCAATATGCCCCGCACCAGCGAAACGGGAGATGTGGGCTACAGGTGCGGTAAAACGCATTTCACCTTCGCAAACGACGGCAAAGTGCGTCATCTCACGGGATTCTTCAAGAATGCGGACAAAAAGGGACACGATGTTGCCTTCGATGTCACGCTCCGCGATTTCCCCGAGGAAAGTATGGTCATTGCCACGCCTTTCGACAAGGCGGGGTGTTTCTACTACAACCAGAAAATCAACTGCATGACCGCGGAAGGCAAATTCACCGTCGGCGACAAGGTCAAGAAATTCTACCCTGAAACCTCCCTAGCCACCCTCGACTGGGGGCGCGGAGTGTGGACCTACGACAACACCTGGTACTGGGGCAGCCTGCAGACGCACCTCGACGACGGCAGCACTTTCGGGTGGAATATCGGTTACGGCTTCGGCGACACCTCGGCGGCGAGCGAGGATATGCTCTTCTACCGCGGCAAGGCGCACAAAATCGGGCGTACGCGTTTTCTCATCCCCAGCGACGACAAAGGCTCGCCCGCCTTCATGTCGCCGTGGCGCTTCGTGTCGGACGACGCCCGTCTCGACTGCACCTTCAAGCCCCTCATAGACCGCTACGCTCCCCTCGACCTCAAGGTTATGTGCATGATACCTCATCAGGTCTTCGGATATGTGTCGGGAAAGTGCATCCTCGACGACGGAACCGTCATCGAACTCAAACAAAAACTCTGTTTTGCGGAAAAAGTGCACAACAAATGGTAAACGCGCGGCGGCGTCTCCCCGCCCGCAACCGCGCCGCGGACAACGCCGCAAAGCCCCGCCGCAAACAATACAGCGAAAACAAAAACCGCTCGAACGAGCGGTTTTTCATTGTCTGTGCGCACGCGTTTCGCGGCGCGGCGGGAGCGGGTTATTCGGCTTTCATTCCCACCACTTCGCCCGCCTTTCCGAGCACGACATTGAAGCTGAGTCGGGCGGAATCGGCAATGGCGGCGTCGATGTCCGCGGGTTGCACGCCGAGCGGCTCGCAGCCGAGCGACTTGTCGATGTAGGTCTCGGCGCACTGCAACGGCGCGAATTTCGCGGGATTGAGTCCGCCTTCCACGCCCTGTTTGGTCTGCATACGCCTTATCATTCTGCCCACAATGCCGAACATACCCTTGCCTATGCTGATAACCTTTCTGCCGGGCTTGCCCATTTCGGCGTGGAACACGGCGAGCATTTCCTTCCATGTCTTGTTATACCAGCCTATGGGATAGCAGTTGCCACCGCGATTGCGTTCCACGGCTCCCGCCATGGCTTCGCCCACCTGACGGACGGTGACCATTGTCGTGCCGCCCTTCGGCCAGAAAGTGACGCCTTTCATCTTGGCAAGCGCCCCCGCGACAATCGTCCACACGGGCTTCCTGCCCTTCTGCACGCCGAATATGTAAGGCAATTCAAGCACCGCCACATCGAAACCGTCGTCCGCGAACGACAGCGCGACTGCCTCCTGTTCGCGGCGGCTCGCTATGTAGGGATGAATCTCCGAAAGGTGCATCTCGGGCCACACTTTGTCGAAATAGGAGAAATAGGACCCGCACACCACGGCGTGCCTGACTCCGCACTCCTTTGCAATGCCGAACAGCCTGCGGACGGGCTCGATGTTGTATTTGCGATAGAGTTCGTAAATGGGAGGACCGGCTTCCACGCGCTCGTCGACGCCCGCGGCGAACACCAAAGCGTCCATTCCCGTGAACTGCGCCCTGATTTCGTCGTCGGTCATTTCGAGATAATTGCCGAACTCGATTTTCATCTCGGGCGGAAGCTCCGCGCCCGCGGGAAGCGGCGGCAACGCAATCGCCGTCACTTTGTGACCTCTCTCGATAAGAACTTTTGCCGCCTCGGAACCGAGCAACCCCGTCCCGCCAATGATGAAAACTTTCATTTTTTCCCCTTCCGCGCAAGCGCACGACGGTGTACTTCACCGATTATTTTACTACCCGCCGCGCGCAATGTAAACACATTATACAATATATATGCGCCACGAC
>CALVTH010000047.1 GCA_944360115.1 uncultured Clostridia bacterium | reverse complement strand
TACCGCGGGGCGAGCGGGCAGAGCACGGAAGGATTCGACGAAGCCTGCGCCGTTTTGCTGTTCTATCAGGTGGGCGAGTTCTTCCAGGATTACGCCACCGAGAAATCGCGCAAATCCATAGCGGGGCTCATGGACATCCGTCCCGATTATGCTACGGTGCTCCGCGACGGCAAGGAAGTCCGCGTTTCCCCCGAAGAAGTGGCGGTCGGCGAAACCATAGTCGTGAACGCGGGCGAAAAGGTGCCTCTCGACGGCGTGATATCGACAGGCGCAACCGCTTTCGACACCAAGGCGCTGACGGGCGAATCTCTGCCGCGCGACGCCGTGACGGGCGACGAGGTGCTCAGCGGCAGCGTCAATCTGACTTCCCGCGTGGAAATCGAGGTCACCAAGGTTTTTTACGATTCGACGGTCGCCAAAATTCTGGACCTTGTGGAAAACGCTTCCGAGCAGAAATCCCGCGCCGAGAATTTCATCACCAAGTTTGCCCGCTATTACACGCCCGCCGTCGTCATCACCGCCGTGTTTCTCGCCGTCATACCCGGGGCGGTCACGGGCGCGTGGTCGGACTGGATTTACCGCGCGCTCAACTTCCTCGTCGTGTCCTGCCCCTGCGCGCTCGTCATCTCCATTCCGCTGTCTTTCTTCGCGGGCATAGGCGCCGCGTCGCGTTGCGGCATACTCATAAAAGGCTCCAATTTTCTCGAGAAACTCAATGTCGCAAAGACTTTCGTTTTCGACAAGACGGGCACGCTCACCAAGGGGAATTTCGTCGTCACCGAGGTTTCTCCCGCAGACAGGCGCGAGGAAATTCTCCGTCTTGCCGCCATTGCCGAGCACGGCTCCGCGCACCCGATAGCCCGCTCCGTCCTCGCCTGTTACGGCGCGGATCCCGAGGGCGGTTACACCCAGACCGTCGTCGCGGGAGCGGGAGTGAAGGCGATAAAAGGCGAGTGCGAAATCCTCGTCGGCAACGAGAAACTCATGCGCGAAAACGGCATAGATTTCGTGGAAACCGCGTCGGCGGGCACAGCCGTATATGTCGCTCAAAACGGCGTATTCGTGGGTTCGTTGTGCGTAAACGACGAGATAAAGCCCGAATCAGCGCAAGTAATACGCGAACTCAATTCAATGGGTTGCCGCACGGTAATGCTGACCGGCGACAACGCCGTCACCGCCTCGGCAGTCGCCGAAGAGGTGGGCGTGACCGATTTCAAGGCTTCGCTTCTGCCGCAGAACAAGGTGGAGGAAGTGGAGAAACTGCTTGCCGCAAAACCCGCCAAGGAAGCCTTGTGCTTCGTCGGCGACGGCATAAACGACGCCCCCGTGCTTATGCGCTCCGACATTGGCATAGCAATGGGCGGAGTGGGCAGCGACGCCGCAATCGAGGCTTCCGACATAGTCCTTATGAAGGACGACCTGCGCGGACTTGCAGCGGCAAAACGCGTGGCGCGAAAGACTATGCGGGTGGTTATGCAGAATATAGTATTTTCGCTTGTTGTAAAGGTGGCAATACTCTTGCTGTCGGCTCTCGGAATCACCAATATGTGGGTGGCGGTTTTCGGCGATGTCGGAGTGGCGGTCATAGCCATACTCAACGCAATGCGCGTCGCCTCCCGCCGCTCCGCTTCCTACTACGAAAAAGGCTGACCGTCACGCCGACCGCGCCCCGTATCGCGGAAAAAGCGTAAACGCAAACACCCTGCAGGGATTTCCTGCAGGGTGTTGCTAAATTCGCCTTGCGGCGAGGTGGTGGAGAAGTGATAGCCTAAAACGAATTTTAATTTCGCCCAAAATCTTTTACTGCTTGTATACGTACTTTTTCTAATGTGTCGCAAACGTTTGATAATCGTTCATTGTCGCGTTTCAATTTACGACACTCGTCCGTATACTCTTTGCTTAGCAAAAACTGCTTATTATACAAAAAGTTTTGATATGTTTGATGACACCAGTGATTGCGTTTTTCCGTCATTTGTTTTAGAAAATTATAATCGCTTGCAGATATATACGAACTTTTACCGCTAAAATCAAGTTCTTTCAGTTTTTGAACGGTTTGACCAAGCGACCATTTTTCGATTTTGCCTAAATTTTCACAAAAATCGCCGACGTGCATTGCGGCATATATGCGCTTTACGTCGTGTTCTATTACTTGACAATACATTATTGTTTGTCCAAGCATAAAATGAAAACCGTCTAATGTCATATTATAATGCAGCTATTTCCTTAAATAATTTTTGATTTTGCTTACGCGACCATAAGCCAAATCCTTCATTAAAACTCGTGTATAGGCAATCCTTCGTATAGAACGGATAGTTTTTACAAGATGTCTTAAATCTTTTTAACAATGTCAAATACACATCTTTATCATTGATGACTAAATTGTGACAATTTTTACGCCACGCTTGCCCTGTTTCCCAACCACTATATAAGTCGTTCAATTCAGGAACAATGAAATTAATAACGCCACCAATACCGACTGCTTCAAGGTCATTTTGATTTTCGGACGGATACTCACAAATTAGAATATGTAAAAATAGATGTTCTAAGTAATCGCAATAAACTATATTTTTTGCTAATTGCCACTCAAAAGGATTTTGCATTGCAAATTCCTTTGTCGATAACATAATAGCGTGGTCTTCATATTTGTGATGCGCCAATAATCCATCTTTTGTACGTGTAACTTTTGAGTTTTTATTCCACGATTTTGTCATATAGTCGCTTAAACCTATACCATATTTTTGCTGCAAGTAATCACAATATTCCAAATAGGTTAGATTTTTAACCTTTTCATACTCTACCAAATTCATAACAAATCTCCGCATGTTTATTATTTAAAAAGCGTGTACCATAGAGAGACACGCCGAAGAACACATCTCTCAATGTTGCTACACATTCCTTATAGTTAATGCGAGAGTACGATTTTTCAAATACCCTCCCTAACCAAAGTGTTAAATGTACAGCATAACCAATATAGCATACTATCAAAGAAAAAACAACCGAGAATAGACTTGACATAAGACTTTGGCACTATGGCGGGTGCTTGAATAAACGAGCGGCTCGGCTGCGCCTCGCCGTTCAAGCACCCGCCGCAAACAAAGCAACGCAATAAAAACCGAAACTCAAAAGCGCACGGGAACGGGCGTTCGCCGCTGAACCGCTTGGCGATCCGCCCGTATTCTCTATGCGGCAGACCCTGAGTTTTAACGCCATTTTGTATGAGCTCTTTATATGGAATTGGCAGCGTTTTTCTTGACACTTTGAAAAGAATACGGTGAAATGGGAAAAGAAAAAACCTAAAACTACTTTCACTTGACTGTGGTTCGTTTTAGGTTTGGACTGGTGGAGCTTAGGGGACTCGAACCCCTGACCCCTTGACTGCCAGTCAAGTACTCTAGCCAACTGAGCTAAAGCCCCACGGTAGGAAGACGCTTTCGCGTCCGCCCATATAAACTACCACAAAAAAAACGATTGCACAAGCGAATTGCGAATATTTTTGACGATAAGCACTCGAAGAGTCTCAAAGTTTACCGCGCGGGCGCCCGCAGAGCGGCGGCTGAGGAATAATCGAAGGTGACGAGACCGTCCCGCGGAGCGGGCAATACGATTCAGTGTGAAAAGCACGGGGCGCGGGGATTGAGATGTCGGCGACGGGGTGGTATAATGGTCGGCGGATAAGAGCGCAGAGCGGTCGGAGCAATGACCGCGCGGCATGAAGGAGACGAAATGGACAGAGTGAAGCGAGCGGAAGAGAAATTTGCGGAATTGTTCGGCGGGAAGCCCGTGTCGAACGAGGGGAGCGACCCCGAATTCATGCGCATATTGCAGAGGTTCATTTTCGGAGAGGTGTGTCAAGTCGGGTCGCTTGACAACCGTATGCGCGAACTGATTACGGTTACGGTGCTGACGGTGAATCAGACATTGCCGCAACTCAAGGCGCACATAGGGGCGTGTCTGCGCGTGGGTGTGACTCCCGCGGAGATACGCGAAGCGGTATATCAGTGCGCGCCGTTCGTCGGTTTTCCGAAAACGCTCAACGCCATTGCCGCCATGAACGAAGTCTTCGTTCAAAAGGGCATAGAATTGCCGCTGCAGTCGGCGGAAACGGTGAACGAAGCCGACCGGTACGAACGCGGAGCGGCACTGCAGACGCCGCTTTACGGAAGCGAGATAGCGGACAGGTATTCGTGGTTGCCGGAGGGATTCGACGCAGCAATTCCGCGTTGGCTCACGGAACTGGGTTTCGGGGATTTCGCAACGCGAGGAGGGCTTGACGGAAAAACCCGCGAATTGCTCACGGTGGTTATGCTTGCCGCAATGGGCGGCGCGGAAGTTCAGGTGCGTGCGCACGTAGCGGGAGCGCTGAGGGCAGGCAATACCAAAGAGGAAATCGTGTGCGCGCTGGCGCAGGCTATGCCGTACACGGGTATTCCGAGGCTGTTCAACGCATTGAATTGCGCAAAAGAACTGTTGTTGTAAGGAGGTAAAAATGAAAAAGATTCTGGTTGCTTATTTTTCGTGCACGGGTACGACGCGCAGGGTTGCGCAGGGGTTGGCAGCAGCCGTCGGGGCTGACGTTTACGAGATTACGCCCGCTGTGCCTTACACGCGTGCCGACCTCGACTGGACGGATTCCTCGAGCCGCAGCAGCATTGAGATGAAAGACGCATCGTCTCGTCCCGAGATTGCGGGAAGAGTCGACAATATGGACGATTACGACGCCGTATTTGTCGGATTTCCCATATGGTGGTACGTTGCGCCGCATATCGTCGACACTTTCCTCGAAAGTTACGATTTTTCGGGCAAGACCGTCGTGCCTTTTGCGACCAGCGGCGGAAGCGGTATGGGCAGGACGGAAGCCGTCCTGAAAGAATGTTGCGCGTCCTCCACCGTGTGGGGCAAGGGCAGGGTTTTCAAGGTCGGCGTTTCCGAAAACGAACTTGCCGATTGGGCAAAAAAATCCGTTTAGAACACGGGGTTTGCAAGTTTGAGCGGCGGCGGACGGCGGCGCGTTTCGCGCTGTCGCCGCCGCTTTTGCGCGCCGCGGGCGGGCGCGCGGCGGCGTGTGGGAACATATGTTGAAATCATATATAACTTGCGGGGTCAAAACGGTTGACCGGGAAACGGCGCGGACGGTATATTCTCACCGCAATCGGATTTTAATCGGCGGGTATTTCCCCAAAATCTTGACAAGCGCGCAACTCAACATTAAAATAATCTTAATAAGTCGCCGATTGCTTCGGAAGTACTTTCAAAAATTTTAAGGTGGGTAATTATGGCAGATCTCGAAGTCAAAGAATCTGCGGGCGAAACCGCTGCCGCGGCGGCACCCCAAAGATCGTTCTGGCACAAGTTGTTCGGGACTTATCCCAACGACGGCGATGTGCAGCCCAAAGAGGGTATCGCTTATTCCCTCTGCGGTTTCGGGCAAAACCTCATCTGCACCATCATCGGGTCGTATCTGACCATCTTCATGACGGACGCGATAGGCTACGGCGCACTGTCGGTCGCTCTGCTCATGTTGCTGGCGCGTATCTATGACGCACTCAACGACCCCATCATGGGCTCCATCGTCGACAGGACGAAGACCAAGTGGGGCAAGTGCCGTCCCTATCTCAGATGGATGGCTCTTCCCGTGGCGGGCATCACGATATTGTGCTTCCTGCCCTGGTATCCCAACTCTCACGGCGGCTTTGCGGCGATGACCATCATGTACCTCATCTGGGGCATGGTGTACACCGTCTGCGATGTGCCTTATTGGGGACTCACTTCCTGCATGACCCACGACACCTACCGTCGAGGCAATATGCTGACGATAGCCCGTCTGCTTTGCACCGCCGGCGCCGGTCTCGTCACCATCATCGTTCCGCAGATCACGAGCGGCATGACCAACGACGCGCAGCTTCAGATCAACGCCTATCAGGGCGTCGTGTCGCAGTTGCAGGTCGCATACGACAACAAGGAAGTCGGCGACCTTTACCTCGACTTCGACGAGGACGCCGACCGTGCCTACGCCACCATTACCGAGCAGGGCGGTCTCGAAGCCCTCATTACCAAATACTTCGACTCCGAAGACGCCGTGTGGGAAGCCTATTTCGGTGTTGCCGACGACAGGAAAGCCATCGAGGAAGGCAAGCCCGATAGCATAGTCGGTCTCGTCGGCGTCGCGGAATACTACGACATCGACATCGACGGCTGGCAGGGCGAAGACCTCCAGGCGGCGCTCAGCGGCACCCTCGGCGAGAAACAGAACGAACTCAAGTGGATATACTTCATCGCGGCGATCGTCTGCGTTGCGGTCGGCACCCCGCTCTTCTTCGTCGGCTTCAAGGGCACCAAGGAGCGCACCGATCCCATCGAGAATCCCCCCTCTCTCAAGCACAACCTCAAGCTGCTGTTCAAGAACAAGCCCCTCATGCTCATAGTCATTTCGGGTATTCTCGGCGCGGCGCGCATGGTCTTCACCTACACGGGCGGGCTCTACTTCTGCAAATATGTTCTCGACAATGTCGAACTCATCGGTATGCACGGCGAAGGACTTTACACGATAGTCACCCTCGCAATCGTGCCGGGTGGGCTTATCGCTTCCGTTCTGGTGCCGCTGCTCACCAAGAAATTCGGCAAAAAGCAATCGTATATCTGGACCAACATCGCGGGTGGCGTCGCCTTGCTCATCGCGTTTATAGTCGGTATATCGATAAACGGCGGCGGCAAAGGCGATTACACAGACATAGCCACTCTCGTCATTGCCATACTCGCAATCATCATTTCGGGTATCCCGAGCGGTCTTACCAACATAGTGTCCTACGCTATGATAGGCGACACCGTCGAATATCTCGAGCTCAAGACGGGCGAGCGTGCCGAGGGTATCTGCTTCGCAATGCAGACTTTCATCAACAAGATCGGTATGGCTGTCGGCGCGTTCATCGGCGTTATGGGTTACTATCTCGCGGGCGTCACCGCCAATAACCCCGGTGCGCTTACCGCGGACGGCAAAGACATAATGTGGATTATGCTTATGCTCGTTGCGGCAATCAGCTTCATCGCTTCCGCAATTCCGATTTTCTTCTACAAGTTCACCGAGAAGGAACAGCAGAAGGCGGTCATCGAAATCGAACGCCGCAAGGCCGAGAAACTGGCTCTTGCGGGTGCTGACGGCACCGTCGTCACTGACGATATCGTCGATGTGGTCGTGGGCGCGGACGGCGAAGTCGAATCCGTCACCGAGACCGAAGAGGTCGACATCACCGTCGTGCCCGAAGCGGCAGAGGAGGAAACTCCGACGGAGACCGAAGCCGCTCCCGCGGACGCTCCCGCAGAGGAAGCCCCCGCGGACGGCGACGAAGAAAAATAATCGGTTGGATTACGGAAAACCGCTCCCGACAAGGGAGCGGTTTTTT
>CALVTH010000046.1 GCA_944360115.1 uncultured Clostridia bacterium | reverse complement strand
TCTATCGCCTTGTCGGGGAGATGACGGTCGGTGATGTATCTTTCCGAAAGCGTAATCGCGGCGGAGAGAGCCTCGTCCGTGATGACCACGCCGTGATAATCCTCGTATTTGCCTTTGAGCCCACGCAGAATGTTCAGCGCGTCGTCGGGGGCGGGTTGCTCCACCTTGACAGGCTGAAAACGGCGTTCAAGCGCGGGATCCTTCTCGAAATATTTCGAATATTCGTCGAGAGTCGTCGCGCCTATGGTGCTCAGTTCGCCGCGCGCTAGCATCGGTTTCATTATATTTGCGATGTCGGGCCCCGATTTATCTCCGCCGCCCGCGCCGAGCAAGGTGTGTATCTCGTCTATGAACAGAATGATGTTGCCCGCCCGTTTGACGGCGTCGAGCGCGCCTTTGAGGCGTTCTTCGAAATCCCCTCTGTAACGGGTGCCCGCCACAACCGAAGCAATGTCGAGAGAGAAAATGCGTTTCCCTTTGAGGGCGTCGGGCACCGCTCCGTCCGCCACCGCCTGCGCCAGTCCCTCGACGACCGCCGACTTGCCCACGCCCGCCTCCCCGACGAGCACGGGGTTGTTCTTGGTCCTGCGGCAAAGTATCTGCACGACTCGCGCAATCTCTTTATCCCTGCCCACGACGGGGTCGAGTTTGCCCTGCTCCGCCTTTTCGGTGAGGTCGAAGCCCAGTTTCGACAGCGCGGAAGGCACCGTGCCATCCTCATCTCCGTCGGCGGGAGCGTACACGGACACATCCTCGCGCCCGAGTTCCTCGCGACGCAATTCCGCGCCCGCTCTCTCGAAACGGCCGAAATCCGTCTGTTCCCTGCGGGGCGCGCGCCCCGACGGCTCGCCTATACGCACGCCGATTGCCTCGTCCAGCACTTCCGAAAGGTCGGCTGTGTCGACGCCGAGGTTTTCCAGCATTGCCACCGCCACTCCGTCACGCTCGTGCAGAAGCGCAGCGAGAATGTGCTCGGTGCCGATTTCGCCCGAGTCCGTGCAAGCGGCGATGTCCGCCGCCGTCTCGACGCACCTTTTTGCGCGCGACGAAAAACGCACGCTGTCGCGGCAGTTGCGCCACGGTATCATCGCGGCGATGTCGCGCGGCGATATGTCCAGCCGTCTCAGCACCTCGGCGGCGGCACCCGTTTCGGCAACGCCGACAAGCAGGTGTTCCGTGCCCAGAATACCGCCCGCCTTTGACGCGCAGTCGACGGCGACGCGCAATGCGTAATCGCAGTTTTCGGAAAAGTTCATATCAGTCTCCAAGTGCGGCGCGCACATATCTCGCCCGCGCCGTATCCCGTTCCGAGTCGGAGTGTTCCCCCGCGCCGAGCATAAGTTCCAGATTGGCGGCGGAACACAGAACAAGCAGTTTATCCAGCAATTCCGTGCCTTTAAGCGGCACTACGCCCAGAATCACCCCGAGTTTGGCGTCGGAGATGAGTCGCATGAGTTCGCCCGCCGACAGCCTGTACGCGTCGCGAAGAACGGCGTAACTCCGTGCCACGCGGTCGAGGAGTTCCGTCCTTACGCGCCGCGAAAGTTCCTCCAGCGCGCACCGCTCGCGGTAGCACATTTCCACCGTCGCGCGTTCGATGATGTCTATGATTTCGCGCTCGTCCGCTCCGAGCGTGCGGGTGTTGGACAGTTGATACATATCGCCCTTTGCTTCGCTGCCCTCCCCGTACACGCCGCGCACCGTCAGACCGTAGTCGCGTATGAAAGCCGTCAGCGCGTTCTCGATGTCGCCCGCGAGTTTGAGTGCGGGCAGAAACAACATCGTCGAAGCCCTCATCCCCGTGCCGAGGTTGGTGGGACACGCCGTGAGATACCCCAGTTGTTCGTCAAAGGCGACGGGCACTTCGGCGGCGAGACGCTCGTCGTAACAGGCTATGCGTTCGTACGCCGCGCCGAGACGGAATCCCCGTTGCACGCATTGTTCGCGCACCCTGTCCTCTTCGTTGAGCATGACGGACACGCCCTCGGATTTCTCGAGTATGACCGCCCCCGTCAGCGAATTTGCGGCGAGCGCGGGCGAGATGAGGTGGCGTTCGACCATAGCCATTTTCTGCACCTCGTCAAGTTCGCTCATGAGGTAGAAATTGAAGTCGAACAGTCCTTCTGCCGCCCGCCTTGCCCCGCGCATGAACTGCAATATCCTGCGCCTGTCGGCGTCCGACGAACGGTGCGGGAAAGGCAATCCTTCCATGTTGCGGGCAAGCCGTATCCTCGACGACACGACATTGCATCTTGTCAGTTCGCTTATCTCCCGTTTGGTCACCGCGCGTCTCCTTCGGGGCGGCTGCCTGTGTGACGGTGCGACGCCTGCGTGGCGTCCGCCGCGGCGAGGGCGACCTCTCTCATATTGCGGTAACAGTCGGGGCATCCGAACATGAATTTTTCGGCGAAATCGCGCGCCGTCCAGCCGCAGGAAGGACATTCCTTGCCCTTGCGGGCGTTCTTTTCCTGCATGGCGGCAAAAGGCGACACTCCCGAACGAAGTATGGACACATAACATTCCTTGCAAAAGCGGTATTCGGCGACGCCGTTGTTGACGACGGTTTTGTCCGAAAGAGTGGCTTCCCTTATTCCGCAATAGTCACAGAGCATACCGTACCCGTTTTTGCGCGAGCGCGCGACTTGATAACACCGACAATTATACCCTGCCTGCGGTTGTTTTGCAATATAAATCGTGTATAATAGAGGGCGTGGACAAAGTCATACTGCATTGCGACCTCAACAATTTTTACGCGTCGGTCGAACAGCTTTCGCACCCCGAACTCGACGGGCTTCCCATTGCCGTCAGCGGCAACCCCGAAGCGCGCCACGGTATAGTGCTTGCCAAAAATATGCTGGCAAAGAATGCGGGAGTTACCACGGGCGAGCCGTTGTGGTCGGCGCGGCGCAAGTGTCCCGACATCGTTTTCGTGCCGCCGCATTTCGACGAATATGTCCGCATAAGCAAAGAGGTTTTCGCCATTTACACGGAATTCACCGACCGCGTGGAAAGTTTCGGGCTGGACGAATGTTGGCTGGATGTCACGGCGTCGGTGCGGCTGCTCGGCGACGGCAAAACAATCGCCGACAAAATACGCGAAACGGTGAAAGCCCGCACGGGACTGACAATATCCGTCGGGGTGTCGTTCACCAAAGTGCTGGCAAAACTCGGCAGCGACCTCAAAAAACCCGACGCCACGGTCGTGTTGTCGCGCGAGAATTATATGGACATCATCGGCAATATGCCGCCCTCCGTGCTCATTATGATAGGCTCGCGCACGGCGACCAAACTCCACGACCTCGGCATAACCACCGTGCGCCGCCTCGCCGAAGCCGACCGCGACCTGCTGCGCTCGCGTTTCGGCATAATCGCCGACAAGATGTCCGACGCCGCCCGCGGAGTGGAAACGGGCGAAGTGTCGCTGTACTACTCCACCCGCACGCCGAAGAGCGTCAGCCACGGCACCACAACGCCGCGGGATATGACCTCGGAAGAGGACGCCCGCACGGTGATATACGCCCTCAGCGAACTTGTGGCAATGCGCCTGCGCCGCTACAGTATGACAGCGGGCGGCGTGTCGCTGTACATCCGCCGCTCCGACCTCAGCGGAACGTCCAGGCAATGTGTGCTGCCCCGCTCCACCTCCAACGCCACCGACATTGCCGAGGGCGCGATGAAACTGCTCGCCGAAATGCACACTTTCCCCGCGCCGCTCCGCGCCCTGTCCGTGGGCGCGACGAGACTGTCCGACGGCTCGACGGAGCAACTCTCCCTGTTCGACGACGAGTATGCCGAGCGCGAGGACAAGCTGGAAAAATGCGTGGACAGCATACGCGGAAAATACGGCTACAAGGCTATGAAACGCGGTGTCGTGATGGACGGCGACATCGTCCTCAACCTGCACGAAGAGGACGATTTCCTGCCCTTCAAACGCTGACCGTCCCGCCCCGCGCACGCGGCACGGATTAAACCCGAAACCAACTTTATCACAGCAAAAACGCCAATAAACACGCGTATTTGCAAAGAGGAAGATTATATGAAAGTCGCAATCGCCACCAACAACAAGAACAAACTCCGCGAGATACGCGCCATTCTCGGCGGCTTTTTCGAAGAGGCTCTCTCCCTCGACGACCTCGGCATCCATACCGACATCGAAGAGACGGGCGCCACTCTCACAGAGAACGCCCTCATCAAGGCGCGCACCATACGCGATATGACGGGACTGCCCGCCCTCGCCGACGACAGCGGACTCACGGTTGACGCGCTGGACGGCGCGCCGGGGGTCTATTCCGCCCGATACGCAGGCGAGGAACACGACGACAAAAAGAACAACGCCCTGCTCCTGAAAAACCTTGCAGGCAAGCCCCGCGACGCGCGCTTTTGCTCCGTGATAGCCCTCTGCTATCCCGACGGGCGCGAACTCACCGCCGAAGGCAGCGTCGAAGGCACAATCCTCGAAGAGGAACGCGGCAAAGGCGGTTTCGGCTACGACCCTCTCTTCTTCTCGCCGGAGCTCGGCAAGACCTTCGCCGAAGCCACCCCCGAAGAAAAAAACTCCGTCAGCCACCGTTCCCGCGCCCTGCACAATATGCTCTCCCTCCTGCAAAATAAGTAACTCCGCCAACAAACCGCCCCTTTGCAATCGGCGGAATTGAATGTTATAATACTTTCGCATCGTTGTCTTTCAAGGGGAGAAGATTATGAAAAAAACGCTTCTTATCGTCATTGCGCTTGCGCTCGTGTTGACGCTTGCACTCACCCTCGCCGCCTGCGGCGGCAGTACGGAACAAAACCCCGACAGCGGCACGCCTTCCACTCCCGACGGCGTACAAACACCCGACGAAGGCGACCAAGGCGAAACGCCCGACGGCGGAGAGGACGACCGAGAGCCCGCAACCCCGCCCGTCACCTACACCGTCACTTTCGAGACAAACGGCGGCAATGCGGTGCAACCCGTCACCGTCGACGAAGGCACGGCAATAGCCGCCGCCCCCGAAACGACGCTCGAAGGCTACGAATTCGGCGGCTGGTATTTCTCCGCCGACCTTTCCGACGACGCCCTCGTCACATTCCCCTACACTCCCGCGGGCAGCACAACCCTCTACGCCAAATGGAGCAAAATCCTCACCGCCGCCGACCTCTACAACGAAGTTTTTGGTGAAAATTATTCATTAAAATCATTTAATCAATTTTTTGACGAATTAATGGATGATGTTTTGTCAACTGTTTCAGAATATCAGGTTCTTTTTGCTAATTTAACAGAAGATAATTTTACTATATATTCAAATGCCAAATTAATTCAAGGCAAAACGGTTTTGGCGCAAAGCAAATATAAGGGCAATGATGCAAAAACGATTTTAGATTTTTATGAACTTTCTAAACAAATTGGAGAAAAAACATTTAAAAATTATATATTAGAAACAATTGGGTCTGAAATAATTATAGACTCTTCAGATTATCAAGCAAAAGTAAAACAGTTGCGAAATATTAAATCTCAAGCGGATTTGCTTGCTTCAACTATTTCAAGTATTTCGAAAAGTCAATTTACAACAACGACACCTATTACAAACACCACAACCCCAATAGATTTTTCAAAATTTACAGAAAAATTTATGCCCGCCGGCGTCACCCCCATCGCCTGCTATGTGGGGGCTTGTGGGGCAAGAAATATTGATGCTTCTGGATATTTTAATACTGGTTATTGTTGTATGGTCGACATCGCGCTGGTTTATGAGAGCACGAACGGCACTATTGCTGTATCACAACACACATTTATCGTCAAGGCATTAAACAATCAGGAAGCTTCGGAAAGCATATATAACCGCCTTTTGAACGGAAACGAAACGACCGATTATATCGTCTCGAATGTTGACACCACCACAATAGAAAACCCGATTTGGACGGGTTATACAGTGGGAGTTACCAAGTGATATGACGACAATCCTCGCTTTTTCCGACGCACACGGCGTGCCGCTCCCCGAGCGGTTGGTTGCCGTGGCGCGGGAGAGCGATTATGTCTTTTTCCTCGGGGACGGGCTCGGCGGATTGCGCGAGATTGCCGACCTTGACAACCTCTATTTCGTCAAGGGCAACTGCGACTCCTACCCTGCCCCCGAAGAGCGCGTGATAGACATCGAAAAAGTGCGGGTGTTGCTCACGCACGGGCACCTCTACCGCGTGAAAACCGACCTGCTCAACCTCTCTCTGCGCGCCAAGGAACTCGACTGCGCGCTCGCCTTTTTCGGGCATACTCACCTTGCCGAGGAGGTCAAGGCGGACGGGGTGACGCTGGTCAACCCCGGTGCGCTTGCCTACCCTATGACTGGCGTGCCCTCCTACGCCTACACCGTGATAAACGGCGACAAAATCGTGACGACTCTCGTCAATTTGTGAGCGGTGGCGGGCGCGCCGCGAAAATGCTCTTTTCTTGTGCGCGCACTTTCCGTCAAATCGTTGACAACACCCCCGCGCTGTGATAGAATTTTCAAGCATTGCGAGAAGCCGAAGCGGCTTTCGACAGAAGCCGAAGCGGCTTTCGACAGTCGCGGGTGTAGTTCAATGGTAGAATACCAGCCTTCCAAGCTGGCTACGTGGGTTCGATTCCCATCACCCGCTCCAATACGAGCCTGTAGCTCAGCAGGATAGAGCAACGGCCTTCTAAGCCGTGTGTCGGGAGTTCGAATCTCTTCAGGCTCGCCATGGTGGGTATGGCGCAGTTGGTTAGCGCGTCAGGTTGTGGCCCTGAAGGCCGTGGGTTCGAATCCCACTACTCACCCCACACGAATATAACCTCGGTCTTACCGAGCCGAAGGGGTATCGCCAAGCGGTAAGGCACCAGATTTTGATTCTGGCATTCGTTGGTTCGAATCCAGCTACCCCTGCCAGAAACGACCCACTAGCTCAGCAGGTAGAGCACCGCACTTTTAATGCGATGGTCCGGAGTTCGAATCTCCGGTGGGTCACCAAAACAAACAGCCTCCCATGCGGAGGCTGTTTTTGTTTGCGCCGCAGGCGCGAGATTCGAACGCAGTTCGGGCGGCACCGCCGCTTGCGTAGCGCGCAATCAAAAAGGCTTCACGCAACTTTTACCCACTCAATGCGGTTTGAAATCCTTATCCTATGCGCATATCTCCGGTGGGTCACCAAAACAAAACAGTCTCCCAGACGGAGGCTGTTTTGTTTTACGCCGCAGGCGTGAGATTCGAACGGGGTTCGGGCGGCTTGCCGCTTGCGTAACGCATCTGAAAGGCAACAACTTCTTTGCAAAATCCGATACTTGCACGAAACAACTTCTTTTTACCGCTTTTTACCGCATATACACGCTTCGTGTTTTGCATACTTTAGTTAATTTTGCAACACTTATCGTGTATTATCGCCAAACGACACCGCGTGCGGCAAACGCGCGGGATTTTCTTTATCACAGCAAAAACACAGCAAACAGTTACGAATTTGCGACAGATCCACGGAAACAATATGCAAAAAGTGTTTTAACAGCACTCCACTCACCCGCACGAATTCCGCAAAGAAAAAGCACCGCGGTTGCGGTGCATTTTGGTGCGCCCTCAGGGATTCGTAAGGAGCGAAGCGACGGAATAGCGATTGTTGCGTGCGGGAACAACGACGGCGGCGGGAAAACTTGCTTTCAATCCATAAAAAGGCGTGTGGGAACGGGCGGTGGACGAAATGTGACAAAGCGCGCCAATCGCGTCAGCCGACGGGTTCGGCGGCGCAAGCCGCGCGCGAATGTCGCGCAAAGCCCTGAGACAAAGAAAAAGCACCGCGGTTGCGGTGCGTTTTGGTGCGCCCTCAGGGATTCGAACCCGGGACCCACTGATTAAGAGTCAGTTGCTCTACCAGCTGAGCTAAGGGCGCAT
>CALVTH010000045.1 GCA_944360115.1 uncultured Clostridia bacterium | reverse complement strand
AAAACTTCCGACAAAAGAAATCCCGAACGCGTGCAGAATGCTTGCCGAATCTTTCGCGGAATACGGCGCTTATCGCGCCATTCTGGTCGAAAAAAACTTGGATAACGGCATTTACTGGCTGTTCAGATACGAATTGCACGTTTCGTCCGACTACAATTATACGGACGGCGATACGGATGTCGTCGTTGCGCTCAAAAGACCCGGCGACAAGGATAAATACGGCGTGACTTTTTTTGCCAATCCTTTCCGTGCCGCGGGATTTCTGTCCGCCGTGGGAAGACGGGGTATATCGGTTGCGCGCGAGTACTTGGCAATGACGGAAGAAACGGCCGCGAAATTCTATAACCCCGATACAGATTGCTATCTGAAGAATATCGGAGTGAAGAAATCCGCACGAGGGAAAGGATTGCTCCGCAAGGCGCTTTCCGAACTGTGCGGCGATATGCCGATATACCTCGAAACGCACACCGAAGAAAATGTCGCAATATACGAACGCCTCGGATTCGAAGTTTGTGCCGAAGTGCCGTTTTACGGTTTTACGCATTATGCGATGAAGAGAGAGGGCGTCCCGTCCGGAAAACCACAGTAATATGAAGGCGACGATAAGAAGTTTCAAAGCCACTATGGGGGCGTGTTATGTCGGCTATGTGTGTCAGGCTGTTGTCAACAATTTCGCGCCCTTGCTTTTCGTCACTTTCGGCACGGAGTTCGGCATAAGTCTCGCGCAAATCACCGTGCTTATCACCGTCAATTTCGCCATTCAGTTGTCCGTCGACCTGTTGAGCGCAAAACTCATCGACCGCATAGGTTACCGCACGGCGGGAGTGTGCGCGCACCTCTTCATCGGCACGGGACTCATTCTCATGGGCGCGCTGCCGCGCGTGGTGCCGTCGCCGCTTGCCGGACTCATAGGCGCGTCCGCGGTCTATTCCGTGGGCGGCGGTATGCTGGAAGTCATGGTCAGTCCGCTCGTGGAGGGATGTCCCACCAAAGGCAAGTCGGCTTCGATGAGTCTGCTTCATTCCTTTTACTGCTGGGGCAGCGTGCTGGTGATAGGACTCACCACCGCCGTATTCGCCCGTTTCGGCACGACGGTGTGGGACAAGATGTCGTATGCGTGGGCGGCGTTGCCTTTCCTCAACGCGCTCTTTTTCCTGTTTATCCCCATTCCCGAGCAGTTGTCCGACGGTACGCGGTCGCGCGTGCTGCCGCTGCTCAGAAGCGGCGTATTCTGGGTGCTCGTCGTGATGATGTTCAGCGCGGGCGCAAGCGAACTTGCCGTCGCGCAGTGGGCGTCGTCATTCGTGGAAAAGGGTCTCGGAGTGTCCAAGACGCTGGGCGACCTGCTCGGTCCCTGTCTGTTTGCGGTGTTTATGGGTACGGTGAGGGTGGCGTATGCGCCGATTGCCAAAAAACTGGGACTTACCGTGCCCATTGCCGTTTCGGCGGGACTTTGCGTGATAAGCTATCTGATGATGACGCTGTCCGACAACGCCGCATTGTCGCTCGTGGGGTGCGCGCTGTGCGGAGTGTCGGTGGCTCTTATGTGGCCGGCTTCTTTCAGCAAAGCCGCCGCCGCGTTGCCCTCGGGCGGCACGGCGATGTTCGCGTTGCTCGCGCTTGCGGGCGACCTCGGTTGCCTTGCGGGCCCCGCGCTGGTCGGGAGGGTTTCGTCCGCTCACGGCGACGACCTCCACATCGGCATACTGTCGGCGATAGTGTTTCCCGCCGTGCTGTTCGTTGCCGTGTGGGTGCTCAAATTCCTGCTGAAAAAGCGCGAGAAAAACAGCGACGGAGACATCGCGCCGCCGCAAACCGACGGCAACCTTTCCGTGTCTTCCGCGCCCGCGTGCGACGAGGCGGACGGGCAGGCGTAAGAGGGTGGCTCGTTGATTGCTAACGGGATAAACACATAATCGAAGTAAGGGGAAGCGGACGGAAAAAGAGTGCAACGGCAGCGCCGAATAACGGAAGTCCGCAAAAAACCAAACGCTGAAAATCGGTAAAGGGGAGAGTGAAAGCGCGGAAAAGCCAAAACGCGCAAGAAAAACACGGACAAGCGGAAAAGTCACGGATAAAAGCAAGAGTCGCGGACAAACGAAAGAGCGCCGCAAGGAAGCCCTAAGGAGGCAAGCGCGACAAACGCCTGACAAAACAAAAGAGAAACCGCCGCATTTCGCGGCGGTTTGTTTTTCGTTGTCGTTTCTGCGCCGTCGGCGCCGTGCGGAGCCGAACTTCGCGCGGTCGCGTGCGGCTACCGGCTTACCACAGGTCGTCGTTGCGGACGATGGAGGAGCCTTTCGACGCGCGGGCAATGGCTTCGATGCCTTTCTTCGCCGCGTCGCGGGAGAGATATCCGTCGTTGGTGGTGGCGACGATGTTGCCGTTGGACGCAAGTAGTCTCAGACGCACTTCGCCTTTCTTGTCGAAATAAATCTGCCACTTGGGGAATTTCTTTTCTTCCCATTTCTGCAGGGTCTGGTCCTCGATGGGAGCGGATTCGGCGTTGTTCCTGACGCTGTTGATACCCGACTTGCACGAAGCGATGGAAGTGTAGAGACCCGCGCCGATTGCCACGACTCTGTGGTTGGAAGAGTAGAGTTTGTAGACGAAATTGCCGTTGTCCGTCTTCTTGATGACGAACTTGCCGTGCGGCGCGCTGTTGTCGCCCTCTTCGATGACCTGTTCGGCGTTGACTGCCGCTTTGGTGGCGGGCTTCGCCGCCTTGGTTTCTTCCTTGGCTTTGGCGGGGGCTTTCGCCGTCGTCTTTGCGGCTTTGGGCTCCTCTTTTGCCTTGGCGGGCGCCTTTGCGGTCTTTTCGGTCTTGGCCTCCTTAGCGTCGGCTTTTGCGGCGGGTTTCTTGGCGGGTGCAGCTTTTTCTTCCTTCTTTGCCACGGGTTTTTCCTCCTTGGTTTTGGTTTCTTTGTCTTTATCTTTGGCGTCGGCGGGTTTTTCTTTCGCCGCGCTCTTCTTGGCGGGTGCTATGACGGCGGAGCCCCACACATCGTCGGCGGAAGCCGCTTTCTGTATGGTGACGGTCGCAGCTTTTTTCTTGGGCGCCGCTTTCTTTGCGGGAGCGGGTTTCTCCTCGACGACGGGAGCGGGTTCGGGCGTCGCTTCTGCCGCGGGGGCTTCTTCGACGGGAGCGGGTTGCTCCTCGGCGACCACGGGCGTTTCCTCGACGGGAGCCTGTTCGGCGACCGCGGGAGTCTCCTCGACGGGAGCGGGCTCTTCCTGTTTCATCGCCGCGTTCACGGTAGCGTCGGCACGGTCGGGATTGTAGACTATGGCGTACGCCGCGATGTCCTCGGGGGAGGGCTGTTCGTCGGCGACTGCAATCTGTTCTTCCTGCGCCGCAGGCGCGGACTCCTCTTCGGTCGCAGGAGTCTCTTCGGCGGCGACGGGCGCTTCCTCGACTGCGGGAGCCTCTTCTACGGGCGCCTGTTCGGCGACCGCGGGGGTCTCCTCGACGGGAGCGGGCTGCTCCTCGGCGGCGACGGGTGCGGCAGTCTCCTGCGCAACGGGCTCTTCGGGCGTTGCGTCGACGGCGACGGGCGTTTCGTCCGCGGAAGTGTCGCGCACGAAAGGTCTCACCTTGCCGTTGTCGTTGACGATAAGCACGCCGAGAGGCGCTTCCGCGTCGTCTTCTTCGATTTCGCTTTCAAGGAATTCGATTTCGTCGTAATTGTCGTTGCTGATGGTATAGTCTGCCATAGGGCACAACCCCCAAAATCCGTAATCTCTATATCATATTATCACTTGAGGGCGACGGGTGCAAGAACATTGAGATAATGTTTTATAAAAATTGTTCTGTTCCCCGTGTCCGCGCGGTGCGGGTGCGAAGACGGAGTGGGGGTGCGGCGGAGCGAAACGGAGCGCGTCAGACGCCTTTTTCCGAGCGAACCGACAGCGGCGGAAGCCGAGCCGCGGAAGGCGTGGAAAATGCTCGGTATTTGCACCGATAAAATTGTATTTCGGCGCGGAGTGTGTTATCATAACGCTATGCAAAACGATTTCGGACTCAACGAACGCCAACTTGCCGCCGTGACGGACACCGAAGGCGCCGTTCTCGTGATTGCGGGGGCGGGCAGCGGCAAGACGAGGGTGCTGACGGCGCGTATCTGCGCGCTCGTGGAAAAGGGTGTGTCGCCGTACAACATTCTGGCAATCACTTTCACCAACAAAGCAGCCGACGAAATGAAAGAGCGCATAGCGCGCTATCTCGGCGAGGATGCGGGAGTGTGGGCAAGCACTTTTCATTCCCTCTGCGCGCGTATTCTGCGCGTGCACGGCTGGCGACTCGGCTACGACAGGAATTTCACCATTTACACCGACCTCGAGAGCGAACGCGTGGTCAAACGCGTATGCGAGAGGGTGAACGCCGACCCCAAACACAAGGGCGAATATCTCTATCACATCTCGGCGGCAAAGACGGCGGGGCTGTCTCCCGCGGAGTATTTCGAGCAGATAAACCCGTTCGTCAAGGAAGCGCACACCATAGTGTCCGTGTTCTCGGCATACGAGGAGGAACTGAAGATTTCCGACGCGCTGGATTTCGACGACCTGTTGCTGAAAGCCGTGCAGCTTTTCGAGCAATTCCCCGAAGTGCGCGAGGAATACGCCCGCCGTTTCCGTTATATCTGCGTGGACGAATTTCAGGACACCAACCGCCTGCAATACCGTCTGGTCAGAATGTTGGCTTCGGTGTGGGGCAATCTGTTCGTCGTCGGCGACGAGGACCAGAACATCTACAGCTGGCGCGGCGCCGAGATAAGGAACATTCTCGATTTCCACAAGGACTATCCCGATGTCCGCGTGTACAAACTGGAGCAGAATTACCGCAGTACGACGGCGATACTCGACGCCGCAAACCGCGTCATCAAGAACAACGCTTCCCGCAATGACAAGACGCTGTGGAGCGCCAACGGCGAGGGCGAAGCCGTGGAGTATTACGAAGCGTACGGCGACCGCGACGAAGCCGATTTCGTCAGCCGCAAGATAAATTATCTCGTGCGGCAGGGCGCCGACTACCGCGACTGCGCCGTGCTGGTGCGCATAAATTCGCTCACCCGCGTACTCGAAGAGAATTTCACGCTCAACGGCATACCGTACAAGGTTTTCGGCGGCTTCCGTTTCTTCGAGCGCAAGGAAATCAAGGACACTCTCGCGTATGTCCGACTGGCTCTCAATCCCGCCGACAACGACAGTTTCCTGCGGGTGGTCAACTATCCCCGCCGCGGAATAGGCGCCGTCGCCGTTTCCGAGGTGTCCATGCTTGCGGCAACTGAAAAGACGAGCATAATGCAGGTCATGGCGGAGGGAGGCAAACTGTCGGCGGCTTCCGCGCGCAAACTCGCGCCGTTCTACGAGACGGTGAAGGACATAACTGCCGCCGCGGGCACCATGGAGCCCGAGGAATTCATGAGTTTCGTCATATCGCGCAGCGGACTGGAAAACACGCTGAAAGGCAGCGCCGACCCCGAGGACGCCAACCGCTACGACAACATTCAGGAACTCGTCGGCGCGGTGCACGGCTTTATGGAGGACAACCCCGAAGCCACCATATCCGATTTTATGGAATCGGTGTCGCTGGTGTCCGATTCCGACGCAATGGACGAGGAAAATTATGTCACCGTCGCCACCGTGCACGCCGTCAAGGGACTGGAGTTCGACAATGTTTTCATAGTCGGTCTCGAGGAGGGTATATTCCCCGTGTCGAAAGCGGTCATAGCCGGCGATGTCGAGGAAGAAAGGCGGCTGATGTATGTGGCTCTGACTCGTGCGCGCAAGCGCCTTTTCGTGCTGTCGTCGCGTTCGCGGTTCAAATTCGGCGAGACGGTCTATAATCCGAAAAGCAGGTTTATCACCGAAATGAGAGGTGAAAAACAGTCGGTTCGCGCAGGAGCGGCGGCCGTCGATATGCAATCGGCTTCCCGCGCGGAAAGGCTGGAAGCGCTGACGAGAAAGGTGGCTTCGACGCCCCGTCCCACGGCAAAGCCGCAGAGCGCCGTGTCCACCGACGAGTTCGTCAAGGACACCATTGTCGAGCACTCGAAATTCGGGCGCGGCATAATAATTTCCACCACGGGCGAGGGCGAGGACAAGGTGGCGGCGATAGCCTTCAAGGGGCTGGGCGTCAAACGGTTTGCGCTTGCCGTCGCCGCAAGCAGTCTCAAGGTGGTCAAGGACTGACGGCACCGCCGTCGAGGAGAAGGTATGGACGCATACGGCAGAATGAAAGAGTTGGTTGACGCGCTCAACCGTTACGCCCGTCTCTACTACGAGGAAGACGCTCCCGCCGTCTCGGACGCCGAGTACGACGCCCTGTACGACGAGCTTCTCGCCCTCGAGGAGAGCGAGGGTTATTTCCTCAAGAATTCTCCCACTCACCGCGTGGGCGGAGCGCCGCAGAAAAAGTTCGAGCAGGCAAAACACCTGCTCCGTCTCTATTCGCTCGACAAGTGCCGCACGCGCGAAGAACTTGTGGACTGGTATGCCAAGACGGTCAAAGCCGCGGGAAGGGAAGTCGCCCTCAGCGCGGAATACAAGTTCGACGGACTGACCCTCAGTCTGCTTTACGAGGACGGCAGACTGTCGCGCGCCACCACTCGCGGCGACGGAGTCACGGGAGAGGTGGTGACGGCGCAGGTCAGGACCATTCGCCGTCTGCCGCGCGAGATTTCGTACAAGGGCAGAATCGAGATTCAGGGCGAAGGAATAATGAAACTTTCCGCGCTTGCGCGGTACAACGAAACGGCTTCCGAGCCCCTCAAAAACGCGCGCAACGGCGCGGCGGGAGCAATACGCAATCTCGACCCTGCCGTCACCGCGGCAAGAGACCTTTCCTTCGTCGCGTACAACATCGGATATTCGGACAGGGAGTTCGCCACGCAGCGCGAAGTGCACGATTTCCTCGCGTCAGAAGGCTTCGAGACGGAGGACAATTTCGCCGTCGTCGCCGACGGAGAGGCGGCGTTCGACTTTGCCCGTTCCGTCGAGGAAATGCGCGACAAACTGGATTTCCTCATCGACGGGGCGGTGTTCAAGGTGAACGACATCGCTTTGCGCGCCGACATCGGATATACCGACAAATTCCCCAAGTGGGCAATGGCGTACAAATTCCGCGCCGACGAAATGACCACGGTGCTGCGCGATGTGGTGTGGCAGGTGTCCAGGAGCGCAAAACTCAATCCTCTCGCCGTCCTCGACCCCGTGGACATAGGCGGAGTCACCGTCAGCCGCGCCACGCTCAACAATTACGGCGACATACTGCGCAAGAAGGTGCGAATCGGCGACCGCGTTTTCATACGGCGGAGCAACGATGTCATTCCCGAAATCACGGGAGTCGCCGAGGAAGCCGAGGACGCGAGGGCGGTGGAGAAGCCGACGGTGTGTCCCGCGTGCGGCGCGCCCGTCCGGGAGGAAGGGGCGTTCATATACTGCACGGGCGAGCATTGCGCGCCGCAGATCGTCGCCACCCTCGATCATTTCGCTTCCAAGGACGCAATGGACATAGACGGATTCTCGGAAAAGACGGCGGAGCAGTTCTACAACGACCTCGGAGTGTGCACGCCCTCCGACCTTATGAATCTCACCGCCGCCGATATGGTGGAACTGGAGCGTTTCGGCGAAAAGAAAGCCGACAATCTCTTTTCCGCCATACAGAAAGCCAAAGCCACCACTCCCGAGAGGTTGCTTTTCGCGCTCGGTATCGACGGAATAGGCAAAAAGACGGCGCGCGACCTCGTGAAGAAATTCCGCACCGTGGAAGGACTGCGCGCGGCGGGCAGGGAAGATCTGCTGTCCGTGGACGGAATAGGCGACATTCTCGCCGACAACATCGTCGCGTATTTTGCGGACGAGGCCAATCTTGCGGAATTGCAACGGTTGTACGACGCGGGCGTGATCGCCGAGCCGGAGGAGGAAAAGACGGGCGTTTTCTCGGGGATGAAAATCGTGCTCACCGGATCCTTGCCCACCTACAAGCGCGGCGAGGCCACCCGTATCATCGAGGAAAACGGCGGCGAGGTCGCGTCGTCGGTGTCCAGGACCGTCGACCTCGTGCTGGCGGGAGAGGACGCGGGAAGCAAACTGGACAAGGCGCA
>CALVTH010000044.1 GCA_944360115.1 uncultured Clostridia bacterium | reverse complement strand
CCCGCGGCGAGGGCGCGCTCCAGAAGTCTGTCCGCCAGCACCTGCGGATTGGATGTCGCCGCTTCTTCGACGACTGCCACAACGCCCTGCTCGTCCAGCGCGTCGTACACCCCGTCCGACATCATTATCACCATATCCCCGTCGTACAGCTGTCTGAGCACGGTGAGGGGGCGGGCGCGTTCGATTACGCCCGCGGGCGGGGCTTCGCACGAGATTATCTCCACGCTGTCGCGCCGCACCACAAAGGTGGACACCGCGCCCATTTTGATTATGTCCAGCCCGCCCGACACGGTGTCTATGACCGAAATGTCAATCGACGAGAAACTGTCGTCCGATGTCAGGCAAAGCAGTTTGTTGACGAGGGAGAGAATGACCGCGTTGTCGAAGCCCGCACGGTAGAAGTTTTCCACCATGGATATTGCGCCCGCGCTTGCCGCCGCCGCGCCGTCGCCGCTGCCCATTCCGTCGGACACGGCAAACAGCCGTCGTCTGCGGGAAGGACACACGACGCTGTGCGAGTCGCCCGACACCTTCTCCCCTTCCCGCCGTTTTTCGGCGGCTCCGTACGCCACCTCGAACACGGGACGGGCGGCGAGATGTACGACGCTTTCGTCGCCGCGCGGCGTAGCCGACACCGTCTCCAGATTTGCGCCCGTAAGCGAGGACACTATGCGCGGAAGCACCAGTTTGTCGGCGTCCTCTCCCCGCACGGTGAGGGTGACATCGGTGCGCTCTCCCTCCCCGCCCACGAGAATGTCGCCCGCCACAATGTTGTGTTTGAGCAGTTCGTCGGCAATGGTCTGTTGCAGTTCTCCGCCGTATCCCACGCTCTCGGCGCACTCCCCCGCCAGACTGTCCAGCACCAGCGCCACCCCCGCGAACTGTTCGGACATGACGCGTTTGGTTTCCACGGCTTCGCCCGCCGCTTTCATACGCCGCCGGTACGCTTCGCCCGCGCTGTTGAGCACGGCGGCGAGATTGTGCATACCGGAGCAACGGCTGGTGATGAAAGGCGGCATATCGAGTATGGTCACCCGCCCGCGCGACATAACGGCGTTTGCCATGGGCAACAGCACCGACGAGGTGTCGCCGCCGAGCGCGGAAAAACAACCTTCCCTGTCCTTGCACCTGCCGCAGTAATTTTTAGCCACTTCGGAAGCCAGCCTTTGCGGGGTGTAGGCGTTTTCGGCGCCGTGCGCCGCCGCCAGGTCGTCGGCTATGTCGCAAAAGACTTTGCCGACGGAGGACAGTCGTGCCGCCATTTCCCTGCGGTTGCGGTTGATGATACCGCTGACGGTCGCGGCGCGTCCGCCGCGCGCTCCGAACAGCCTGGTCAGCCATTCGGCGGGCACCAGCAGGAACGCGACGAGTCCGAGGGCGACGCAGACGGCGTTCTGCCACCCGAAACCGCGCTCCCCCGCCCAGAGGGCAAACACTCCGTAGACGGCGAGCGCTCCCGCCGCCGCTCCCCATTTTGTGAAAGGACGCAGCCACACCGCCGCGCAGGCGGCGAGCACGGCAAACGCCGCGAAGTACGGGTCGCCGAAAAACAGCGCCGCCCCCACGCCGCAAAACACCGAAAACGCCACCGCGGCAACGGACGACACTCCGAAGACAAACAACACCGCGAAAAACGGCACCAGCGCGAAGACGAGGGTGAACTCCGCGGCGGACACGCCGCAGGCGGCGTAGGATAACGCCACGGCGACAATGCCCGCCGTCACGGCTTCGTCGGGCGTAAAGCGTGTGGAGGGGCCGCGCAGGAAAATCGCGTAACAGAATGTGGCGCAGGCATAGGAAAACACCGCGGCAATCACCGCGCTGACCAGCACCGTGACGATTTCGCCCCCGAAGACCGCCGTGCATACCGCGTGAGGGATTTCGCCCGCGAGCGCCACGCAGGAGGACACGAAAGCGTTGACATTCTTGCGGCGGCGGTAGTAGGTGAAATACAGCGCGAAAAAGAGCGCGACGGGCACGGCGACATAAAGAAGCGTCCACAGACTCGGCGAAAACACTATGACGGCAAGGGCGTAGGCGGGAGCAATCACCAGCAGGTTGCGGCGGGCGTAACTCAAACCCGCAAAAAGTCCCAGCGCGAGCGCGCCGCCAAAGTCGTCGACGGAAGCCGCGAGAAAAAGCGAAAGCACCGCGACGACATAGCCCGCGGCGACGGACGGAGAAAGATATATGTTGCGGCGGGCGCGTGCGCGCGGCTTGCGGGGGCGGCGCGGAGGCGCGCCCTCGCCGCGGGCGGGACGCCGCCTTTTTGCGGAAAGAGACATACCCCGACTATGCGCCGCCCGCGGCGCACATTCTTTCCGTCCCGCGCAAAAGTAACGCCTTTTTTGTCGCATCCGCTCTCTCCGTTTTGCGCGCAAAATAAAATCGGACTCGTGGCGAGCCCGATTCTATGTGTTTTTTGTCCTTATTTGCCGATTGCGCCGCGACGGTCGTCTTCCGATATGCGTCGTGCGGCAACCACTCCGCGGCGGTTACTCGGTGGCGTAATTGGAGAAGTAGTTCTGGATGTAGACAATGGGCGTGCCCTTGTCGCCCGAGCCCGAAGTGAGGTCGGCGAGCGAGCCCAGCAGATCAGTGAGTCTGCGGGGGGTGGTGCCCTGCGACGCCTGCGAGGCGAACAGGTCGGAGGGCTTTGCCTTTATCATTTCCTTGATTGCCTTCTGCGCCGCTTCGCCCTCGAGTTCGGGCACGGCGTTGTCGGCGAGATACTTGAGTTTGAGTTCGTTGGGCGTGCCCACGAGTCCGTCGGTGTAGGCGGGAGAGACGACGGGGTCGGCGAGTTCCCATATCTTGCCGACGGGATCCTTGAAGGCTCCGTCGCCGTACACCATGACCTCGACTTTCCTGCCCGTCTTCTGAAGAACGATGTCCTGCACTTCCTTGACGAACTTGTCGCAGTCGCGGGGGAAGAGCTTGACGGAATCGTCGGTGGCGAGGTTGGAGCCGAGAATACCGTAGTCGGGATTATAGCCGCTGCCGTCCACCGGCGCGTTCATGATCTCGTGCATGGAGATGACCTTCTCCGCGCCCGCGGCGAGCAGAAGTCGTTTGGTGCGGAAACGGGTGTGGATGTCGGCGTTGATGACGACCTTGGTGTACTTGAGGATTTCCTGCGGACGGTTGGCAAGGATGATTTCCGCTTTGCCGCCGGCGAATTCCTTGTAAAGCCGGATGTAATCCATGCCCGTGAAGGGGTGCTTGACCTCTCCGAAGGTGTCGTACACTTCCTTTTCGGTGAAGACATCGCAGTAGGGATTGACGCCCTTCTCGTCGAGCGCGTCGACATTCATGAGATGATTGCCCACCTCGTCGGAAGGATAACTGAGCATGATGATCAGTTTGTCGACGCCCGCGGCAATGCCCTTGAGCAACATCGAAAAACGGTTGCGGGACAGAATGGGGAAGATGAGCCCCACGGTGCCGCCGCCCGTCTTCGCGCGGACATCCTTGGCAATCTGCGCGACGGTGGCGTAGTTGCCCTGCGCGCGTGCGACGACCGCTTCGGTGACGGCGAGGACATCCCTGTCCTGAATGTCGAATCCCGTTGCGGGGTCCGCCGCCGCCGCGAAAAGACTCTCCGCTGCAATTTTGGCGAGATTGTCGCCCTTTCTGATTATCGGAGCCTTGATACCTCTGGATATAACGCCGACCGTTGCCATAATACCCTCCTCGGAATGCCTGCGGGCAACCGCCCGCAAGAGAAATCGGATTAAGTCAGGGCGCGCACGCTCGGCGTGCGCCCCAAAAAACTATACTACACATCGTAAAATCTGTAAACAGATTTATTTCCGTCCGTTTTCCGTCTCCGTCCGCGCCGAAGGGACTTCCCCGCCGCACGCCGACATCCGCCGCGCCCGGTCTCACGCCCGGGAGCGGGGCAACGACGCTATGAGCGCGGCAAGCGCGTCCGTGTCAAAATCGGGCACATAGTCCTCGACGGCGGAAGAGAGCTCCTGCGAAAAACCGTTGTGCAACCCCGCCGCGAAAAAGGCGTCCGTCGCCTCGTCGTATTCCTCCTCGGTTATGCGGCGCGACAACACGGGATGATCGGCGACGGCGGGAGTGGGGAAATACTGCCCCATAAGACTGACGAAAAGGTCGGGGTCGATGTCGGCGATCGCGCGCAGCACACCGCGGGTGTTTTCCGTGGCGGCGGGCAGGACGAGATGTCGGACGATGACGCCCTCTTTCATGACTCCCCTGTCGTCGAATATGTCTTTCGGGCGTTGCCGTCTCATCTCGGAAACGGCGGCAACGCTCCGCGAAAAGCAATCCTTCACGGCGCTGTACCGCACGGCGAGAGCGTCGTCGGAATACTTGAAATCGGGCAGCCACACATCCACCAGTCCTTGCAGTTTCACGAGCGTTTGCACGCTGTCGCACCCGCTGCTGTTCCACACAATCGGCAGTTGAGAGCGCGTTTTGAACTCTTCAAGTATGGGAATCAGCCTTTCAGCCCACGGCGTCGGAGTGACGAGATTGATATTTTCGGCGCCTTCGCGCTCCAGGTGCAGCATGAGCGCGACAAGGTCGTCGCCGTCCACATTCAGCCCCGCGCCGCGGTGAGACAGGGCGTAATTCTGACAGAATACGCAACGCATATCACACCCGCTGAAAAAGAGCGTGCCGCTGCCGCCCTCGCCCGAAATGCAGGGTTCCTCGAAGCGGTGCAGCCCCGCGCGCGCTATTCTGAACACATTCTTGCCGTCGCTCACGCCTAAAGTATGGACGCGCGCGGGCGCGTTGTCAAGGCGTGGGCGCACAAGCGCGCGTTGCGTGCGCATTTTTCGGCGGCGAGCGGGCAAAAATTTCTTGTCAACATTTCCCCGCGGTGATATAATGAGAAAAATGTCGGAAAAGCGCGGGCTTTGGAGGAGGACTTATGCCTATGACGACAGCGGTGAGAATCTTCATTCTTCCCTGCTCGGTCGTCGCTTTTTCGTCGGAGCGCAGATAACGCACCCCTTTTCGGGGGCGTTTTTTTTGTGCGTCGGAAGTGCAATTCTTTAAGGGAGTATACAACTATGAAACTCGTCTACGACATCAACGACAAACCGCCTGTAGGCAAACTGTTCGTTCTTGCCATTCAGCAACTGCTCGCAATCCTTGCCGCCACAATCGCGGTGCCGACCATCATCGGGTTGCCGGCGCAAATCCCCGCCGCCATTCTCGGCGCCGGCGTCGGTACGCTCGTCTATCTGCTCTTCACCCGCTTCAAGAGCCCCGTCTTCCTCGGCAGCTCCTTCGCGTTCATCAACTCGCTGGCGGGCGCAATGGCGTTCGGCTATCTCGGCATCATCGTCGGCTCCATCTTCGCGGGTCTCGTCTATGTCGTCATCGCCATAGTCATTCACTTCGCGGGCACCAAGTGGGTGAGCAAACTTATGCCCCCCGTCATCATCGGGCCCACCGTCGCACTCATCGGCCTGTCCCTCGCCGGCAGCGCTATGGGCGATATCGCCAAAGCCAACGCCGACCCCGTCAACGGCAGTTATAACCTCATCGCTCTGCTGTGCGGTCTCGTGGCGTTCTTCACCGTCGTTGTGTGCTCCACCCAGAAGAAGAGAAAATCCCTTAAGCTCATCCCCTTCATTCTCGGTATCGGCGCGGGCTATGTCACCGCGGCAATCTTCTCGGCGTTCGGCTACGGATTCGATGTCGACTACCTCAAGATAATAGACTTCTCGCCCCTCATCAACAACTTCGTCGAAGACGGCAAGTTCACGGGCGTGACCGCGTTCCTCAACTACCCCGACTTCGCCCTCATCGAAGCAATCAAGGAAATCGTCAACGGGCAGACCACTATTGAAGACTCCGTTCTGCTCAACGGTCAAGGCGTGGCGGAAGTCGCCCTCGCGTTTATCCCCGTTGCGCTCGTCGTGTTCGCCGAGCACATCGCCGACCACAAGAACCTCGGCTCCATCATCGGCCGCGACCTCGTCGAAGGCGAGCCCGGGCTCAAGCGCACCCTCCTCGGCGACGGCGTCGGCTCCATCGCCGGCACCATCCTCGGTATCTGCCCCAACACCACCTACGGCGAGTCCGTCGGCTGCGTGGCAATCACCGGCAATGCGTCCGTACGCACGATTTTCGTCACCGCCTGCATGTGCATAGTGCTGTCCTTCCTCTCCCCGATAATGGCTCTCCTCGAAACCATTCCCTCTGCGGTCATGGGCGGCATCTGCCTCACCCTTTACGGTTTCATCGCCGTCAGCGGTCTCAAGATGTTCAAGGACATCGACCTCGGCGAAAACAAGAACCTCTTCGTCGTCAGCGCAATCCTCATCGCGGGCATCGGCGGCCTGTCCATTCAGATTCCCTACCACATCTCCACCGCGAATGTCATCACCGAAACCTATGTCAACGGCGTGTTGCAGGGAGACCCCGTCACGACCTTCGCGGGCGTTGTGGACAAGAGCATAACCGTCACCTCCATTGCCACCGCACTCATCCTCGGCATAGTCACCTACGCCGTGCTCAACAAAATCGAAAAGAGCAAACTCGGCAAAGACGACGAAGAAGCGGCGACCAGCGGCGACAGCCTGCCCGCCGCGGCGGTGACCGCAACCGTCGCCCTCGGCGCGGAGCAGACCGAAGCCGCGGAGGAAACCGCGGTCGAAGCAACCGCGGAAACCGAAGAGGCGCCCGCCGAAGAAGCAGTCGAAGCGACCGCGGAAGCCGAAGAAGCGGCCGAAGCACCTGCCGAAGACGGCGAAGACAAATAACGACTTCAATCGCTTATGTTGCGCGGCAGGACGCCGCGCAACGCGAGGAGACCTTATGAAAAATTATCCCAATGTAACAATCCTCGATCATCCTCTCATCCGTCACAAAATCGCCATTCTCCGCGACGAAAAGACGGGCATGAAAGAGTTCCGCGAACTCGTCGAGGAAATCACCACCCTTATGGTCTACGAGAGTTTCAAGGAAGTGCCCACCAAGCAAGTCATGGTGCAGACTCCCCTCGAACTTACCGAACAGACCATGGTCGCCGACAACGCCGTCACCGTCGTGCCCATTCTCCGCGCGGGTCTCGGCATGGTCAACGGCGTGCACACCCTCTTCCCCACCGCCAAAGTGGGTCACATAGGGTTGTACCGCGACGAGGAGACCCTCGAACCTCACGAATATTACTGCAAACTGCCCGACGGCATCGAGAACAGCATCGCAATACTGCTCGACCCCATGCTTGCGACGGGCGGCTCCGCCGCCGCGGCCGTCGGATTCCTCAAGGAACGCGGTTGCAAGCACATCATGCTCATGAGCATAATCGGCGTGCCCGAAGGTATCGAGACGGTGGCAACGGCTCACCCCGATGTCAAAATCTTCGTCTCCACCCTCGACCGTCAGCTCAACGAACACGGCTATATTCTCCCCGGTCTCGGCGACGCGGGCGACAGACTGTTCGGCACCAAATAAAAAAATTTTATCGGGCAAAAACCGCCGTAATCACGGCGGTTTTTGTTTTTCCGCGGCGCCGCCCCGCACCCCGCCGAGTTGCCAAAGCCGCCGCCGTGTAATATAATCCCCGTATGGCATCTTCAAAATCCGTACGCAACAAACTGCCGAGGAAAGTCGCGCTCGTCCTTATGGTCATAGTCATCATAGCGGCGATTGCGCTCATCGCTTTCTACTTCGCGGCACCCGACTCTTTCAGGAACACTTTCCCTTTTTTCTTCGACGACGGCGCGCCCTCGGGCGACACCTCCGCCCCTCCTCTCGCCCGCGGCGAAGGCGAACTGCAAGTGCATTTCATAGATGTGGGTCAGGGCGACTGCATACTCATCCTCTTCCCCGACGGCAAGGATATGCTCATCGACTGCGGGACAACAAAAGGCGGGGACTTGGACGAAACTCTTGCTTATCTCGACACCTATGTTCCCGACAAGCAGCTCGATTATCTTATGCTCACCCACAGCGACGACGACCATGTGGGTTACCTCGACGATATTGTTTACGAATACGATGTTGACAACATCTTTATGCCCGATATTCTGGCTATGCCCAGCGGCAAAGTCGCTTCGGCAGAACTTCAGGCGCAAATAGAGCGTTTGGACGCCACCAAACTCGCAATGTTCGACGACGAGGACGGAAT
>CALVTH010000043.1 GCA_944360115.1 uncultured Clostridia bacterium | reverse complement strand
GCTATCGAGCTGTCCAGCTCCGCCGTCACCGTGGCGAAGGAATAGGGATAAAGGTCGCCTTTTTCTCTCTCCACCACCCCGAGACAGGGCACTTTGACGCTCATCACATTCTTTTCCGAGGTGTTGAGCTCCGCCTTGACGGACGGCATTGCGAGGGCTTCCTCGATGACGGTGTCCCCCGTGACGGCGCGCGCAAGCATGAATTCCTTGAGGGCGACGGAAAGTTCTCTCTCCACCTCCTCGCGCAGGCGTTTGTTTTCGCGTATGAGCAACATAAACTGCCTTATCATCTCGTCTGATTTGTCCTTGAGCAGTTTATGTCCGCGGGTGGCGGTCTTGAGACGGGCCTTGAGCCGTCTCAATTCCATACGCGTGGGGTTGACATTGAGTTTGGCCATATTCCTATCCTGACTCCGCTTTTGCGGTTTATTCCGCGCCCGTCGTCTTGAGATACTTCTCGAGATAGGCGTCGCGGATACGCTTCAGTTCGCTGCGCGGCAGCATCGCAAGCAAATTCCAGCCGAGGTCGAGGGTCTCCTCTATGGTGCGGTCGGTCTGGAATCCCTGCGACACATACCGCTTCTCGAATTCCTCGGCAAAGCGCGCGTATTTCTTGTCCACTTCGGTAAGCGCGGCTTCGCCGAGAATGGAACTGAGTTCCTTGGCTTCCTTGCCCTGAGCGTACGCGCTGAACAGCTGGTTCATCGTGTCGGCGTGGTCCTCGCGGGTCTTGCCCGCGCCGATACCCTTGTCCTTGAGGCGGCTGAGCGACGGCAACACATCAATGGGCGGCGTGAGCCCTTTCTTGTACAGTTCGCGGGAAAGCATGATCTGCCCTTCCGTGATGTAACCCGTGAGGTCGGGAATGGGGTGCGTCTTGTCGTCCTCGGGCATGGTGAGAATGGGGATCTGAGTGATCGACCCTTTCTTGCCGACGATACGCCCCGCTCTCTCGTACATGGAAGCGAGGTCGGTGTACAGATAACCGGGATAACCGCGCCTGCCGGGGACTTCCTTGCGGGCGGCGGACACTTCGCGGAGCGCCTCGGCGTAGTTGGTGATGTCCGTCGTGATGACGAGGACATGCATATCCTTCTCAAACGCGAGATATTCCGCGGCGGTGAGCGCCATTCGAGGGGTGGCTATACGCTCGACGGCGGGGTCGTTGGCGAGGTTGACGAACATGACGGCGCGCTCGATTGCGCCCGTGCGCCTGAAGTCGGAGATGAAGAAGTCGGCTTCCTCGAAGGTTATGCCGACGGCGGCGAAAACGACGGCGAATTTGCTGTCGGAGCCGCGCACCTTTGCCTGACGGGCAATCTGCGCCGCAAGTTCGGCGTGCGGGAGACCCGACATCGAGAACACGGGAAGTTTCTGTCCGCGGACGAGGGTGTTCAGCCCGTCGATTGCGCTTATGCCCGTCTGAATGAATTCGTTGGGATAGTCGCGCGCAACGGGATTTATGGGCTGACCGTTGATGTCGAGTTTGGCTTCGGGGATTATGGGCGCGCCGCCGTCGCGGGGACGACCCATACCGTCGAACACCCTGCCCAGCATATCTTCGGACACGGCAAGTTCTATGCTTCTGCCGAGAAAACGCGCCTTTGCCGTGGACATCTTTATGCCCTGCGCAGGCTCGAACAACTGCACGAGCGCCTTGTCGCGGTTGACTTCCAGCACCTTGCCGCTGCGGACTTCGCCGTTCTCCTGCCTTATCTCCACGAGTTCGTCGTACTTGACGCCCTCCACGCCCTCGACGAGCATAAGAGGACCGACGACTTCCCTTATCGTCCTGTATTCCTTGAGCATCACATACCTCCTTCGTCGGAGAGCGCGAAGATTTCCTTCTTTATCTCCGCCGTCAGGTCGTCGAATTTGTCGATTTCGTCCTCGGGGATATATTTCGCCCTGCCGATTTGTTCGCGCACGGGCAGGTCGACGATGTCCTCGATGTCCACATTCTTGTCGAGCGCGTCACCCGCAAGGCGGTGGAACAACAGTATGGCGCCGAGCATCTTTTCCTGCTTGGCGAGAGAAGCGTAGGTGTCCACCTCGTGGAAAGCGTTCTGGTGCAGGTAGTCCTCTCTTATGGACTTCGCCGTCTCCATGGTGAGTCTGTCGTCGGGAGATAGCGCGTCCATACCCACCAGTCTGACTATTTCGTCGAGCGACGCCTCTTCCTGCAATATTCTCATTGCTGTCGAACGCAGCGAAAGCCACTCGTCGCCCACATTCTCGGAATACCAGTCGGCAAGGCGGTCGGCATACAGCGAATAACTCGCCAGCCAGTCCACGGCGGGGAAATGCCTCTTGTAAGCAAGCGACGCCGACAATCCCCAGAACACCTTGACTATGCGCAGCGTGCTTTGCACGACGGGCTCTGAGAGGTCGCCGCCGGGAGGCGACACCGCGCCTATCGCCGTAATCGCTCCTTCCACGCCGTCGCCGCCGAGCACCTTGACGAGCCCCGCGCGTTCGTAGAACTCGGCAAGACGGGAGGACAGATATGCGGGATAGCCTTCCTCGCCGGGCATTTCTTCGAGTCGACCGCTCATTTCCCTGAGCGCTTCCGCCCAGCGCGAGGTGGAGTCCGCCATAATGGCGACGGAATAGCCCATATCGCGGAAATATTCCGCAATGGTGATACCCGTGTAAATGGACGCTTCGCGCGCCGCGACGGGCATATCCGAAGTGTTGGCGATGAGCACCGTGCGCTTCATCAGGGGCTGTCCGCTGTGCGGGTCGACAAGTTCGGGGAATTCGTTGAGAACATCCGTCATTTCGTTGCCGCGCTCGCCGCAGCCGATATACACGATGATGTCGGCGTCAGCCCATTTCGCAAGCTGATGTTGCACGACGGTCTTGCCGCTGCCGAAGGGACCGGGCACCGCCGCAACGCCGCCTTTCGCAATGGGGAAAAGGGTGTCTATGACGCGCTGTCCCGTGACGAGCGGAGCGCGGGGAGCAAGTTTCTCGGCATAGGGTCTGCCCTTTCGGACGGGCCACTTCTGCAACATACACACATCCCTGTCGCCGTCGGCAGTCGCAATGACCGCCACCGTCTCCTCGATGTTAAAACTGCCCTTCCTGATTTCCTTCACCGTGCCCTCGACGCCGAAAGGCACCATAATCTTGTGCAGCACCAGCACATTTTCCTGCACCGTGCCCAGCACATTGCCCGCCGTCACCTTGTCGCCCTTTTTGACGACGGGGACGAAATCCCATTTCTTTTCGTGGTCGATTGCCGACGCCGACACGCCGCGGGCTATGCGGTCGCCCGACAGGGCGCGCAGTTTTGCAAGCGGACGCTGTATGCCGTCGAAAATGCTTTCTATGAGACCGGGGGCAAGTTCGACGGACAGCGGCGCGCCCGTGGAATACACATTTTCGCCGGGTCCGAGACCGCCCGTTTCCTCGTACACCTGAATGGAGGCGAGGTCACCTCTCAGTTCGATTATTTCTCCGATGAGTTGTCTGTCGCTGACGCGCACGACATCGTTGATTTTGCTGTCGCTCATACCCTCGGCGACAATCAACGGACCGGAAACCTTGACAATTTTTCCGACTTGCATCACTTGTCCTCTCTATCAAACAGAATATCGGCGCCGATTGCCTTCTCGACATCGGCTTTTATGCCTTTCATTCCGAACCCCGAATTGCCTTCGGCGGACGGAATGGGGACGACTACGGGATAGGGACGCGCTTTATAGCGGGCAATCAGCGATTCAATCTGCTCCGCCACGGTGTCGGTGATGAATATGACGGAATAGGTGCGCGCCAGATTACGCACCTTTTCACGCGCCTCCATTTCGCCTTCGACGGGAAAGACATCCAGCCCTATCGCCTTGAACGCGAGGACGGAGTCCTTGTCGCCCACCACCGCAATGCCTTCACGCACCATAGATTTCACGCATCCTTTCTTTTATCAGCCGCGGGTCGACATTGTTTTTGACTCCCGCGTAAATGAGTTTGACGGCACGGGCCTCGGCGGTCTTCGTGAGAAAGAACGCCACGACGGGCGCGGCGGAGAACATATCGTCCTTGTTGCTGCGCCACATCCCGATGAGTTTTTCGTCCACCGCTTTCTCGAGTGCGGTGAGCCCGTTGCCCTCGGCAGCCTTTTCGGCTATGTCCGCGAACGGGGTGTAACGGAGCTTCTCCGTGAAAGCTTCCTCCGTGCCCTCGTACGCGGCGAGGAAAAACGCAAGGTCGAGCGTGCCGCCCTCCACGAAATTTTCCTCGAACAGTTTGTCTGCCAACCCCCAACGCTTGCAGCGTATGAAGGTTGCGATGTTGACGCAATCGGTTTTGAGCGCGAAATATTCGACAATATCCTTGCCGCCCTTTTTCGCCGTCTCGGCTATGTCGCGGAACATAGCCTTGTCCACCGCGCAGTCGATACCGTGCGGCGTGAGTTTGTTCTCGGCGGCGAGCCTTTCGACGGCGCGCACGGCTTCCGCCATATACGGACGGATGAAACGCACATCGCCCTCCGCCGCCGTGCGAAGCTCCTCGACGGGCACCACGCCCTCCTCGCCGAGCACGGGATTCCTGTCGCCCGTTGCCGCGGCTTTGAGCAACGCCTTGAGGTTGAGATAATCGGTCTCCAGCAGAAACGCCGTGAGTTCGCCGCTCTCGTTGAACTCCTTGAGCAGGACGAGCGCCGCCCTCTCCTCGGCTTCGACAAGTTTGTCCACCCCGAGATTGTCGCCCGTCGCCGACGAGCCGAAGCCCGTCTCGCCGAGGATTTTTCTGACCTCGGCGGCAGACGAAGCCTCCGCCAGTCTCGCCAGTTGCGCGGGACCGAGCAGTCGGCTTTCCATTGCCTTTATGCGGGCGTTCTGAAAGAGGAACCTGTCAGACATATCTACCTGTCAACCGAAAAGTTTTTTTGCCGTCTCCGCTTCGGTCTCCGTGCGGAGAAGCGCGAACTCCGACTCGAATGTGAGGTTTTTGTCCACGCCGTCCGACGAAAGGACTATACCCCCGTCGAAATCTCCCGTCTCTGCGGCGAGAGAGAGTTTTATACCCTTGCTTTTTGCCACAGCCGCAACGACCTCTTTGGTCACAATGCCGCGTTCACGCTCGGAAACAATCACTTTATCCCCGTTTTCCGCGCATTGCAGCATACCCTCGACGACTTTGCGGTAGGTCTTTTTGTCCAGCGCGCGCGCCTTTTCGAGCGCGAGGGAATACACCTTGTCGAGGACTTCCGCCTTTGCCGCAAGCATGAGCCTGCCCGCGTCCAGCCCCGCCACCACTTCGGTGCGCGCGGCAATGTCGGCGACGGCTTTCGCCGTGTCGGCGGACATCTTCTTGCGGTAGCCTTCGCATTGCCGCGTGGCAAGCGCGATGATTTCCGCCGCCTTCTTCTCGGCTTCCTCCACCGCCGCCCGTGCCTGCGCGTCTGCGTCGGACAGTATCCTTTCGATTATGGCTTCCTTGGACATATTACGCTCCGATTGCCGCGTAGTCGGGTATCATGACCGCAAGCAGGGACACCAACAGCGCAAGCACCGCGTAGGTCTCCACCATGACGGTGAGGATGATTGCCTTGCCGCTCTCTTCGGGGCGCTTCGCAACCATTGCGATACCGCTGACGGCGACTTTCGCCTGATAGATTGCGCTGAGCAGACCGACGAAAGCAACGGGCAGGCACGCCGCAAACAGCGTAAGCCCCGCCGCCGTGCTGAGTTGCGCGATGTCGCCGAACAACCCGAGCTGCATGAACGCGAGGAACGCGGTAAGCAGACCGTAAATGCCCTGCGTGCCGGGGAGCAGCTGAAGCACCAGCACTTTGGAGAACTTGTCGGGATCCTCCGCCGTGACGCCCGCCGCCGCTTTGCCCGCCATTCCGACGCCGATTGCCGAGCCTATGCCCGCAAACAGAGCCGCGAACGCCGCTCCGAGCATACCAAGAACGGTACCTAATGTCATTTTGTTACCTCCTGCATATCAACGTAAGTGTATTTTGCTACAGACCCGTAGGGGATGAACATGTGTCCCGAACCGGTGTAAAATTTGCCGTAAAATTCGATGTACTGCAAGCGGCAGTTGTGCACATACGCGCCGAGGGTGGATATGCCTATGTTGAACAGGTGCCCCACCATGAACACGGGTATGGACACTATCACGCCGATAACGGGCAATCCGCCTATCGACGGCAGCAGATCCATGAGCGTGGTGCAGATCTGGTTGACGACGAGCGCGACGACGCTTCCCGAAAGGCTGAGCCCGAAAAGACGGGAATAACTGAGCACATCCGACAGCAGGTTGACGCCGCCGTACAGTTTGCCTATGCCGGCGACCGCGCCGAGAATTTTGCCCTTGACGCCCTTTTTCTTTCTGCCGTTGCCGAGCACGAGCACACCGAGCCCCAGGGCGATGAACGCTATACCCGCATATTTCAGTCCGTCGTTCTTGACGAGCAGAAGCGCCGCGGCGAGCATACCTATACCCGCGATTGCCACCACCCACGAAATATCTTCGCAGACGGCGTCGGCGACGCGGTGCAGTCTGATTTTGTTGATTGCCGACACTATCATACCGACTATAATCTGCAACACGCCGAGCCCGAGGCACAGCACCAGCATAAGTATCGGGTTGTCTATGGGGCTGAACCACATTATCTTTGTCAGGAAACTGCCCTCACCGAGAGTAAGCCCGAACCAGCCGCCGAACAGTATGCCCCATATCACCGTGGAAATGCCGCCCATACCGACGATGAGAAGCAAACGACCTTTGCCAGGAACGGGCTTTTTGAGTTTGTACAGTAAAAAGCCGCCTATGGCCAGCAGCAGACCGTAGCCCGCGTCGGCAATCATTATGCCGAAGAACAGGAAATAGAAGAACGCCATAATCGGGTTGGGGTCTATATCCTCGCGGTAGTTGGGTATGCTGTACATATTCGTCACATCCTCGTAGGGCGCGACAATCTTGTTGGAGCGTATGAGCGTGGGGACGACTTCGTCCTCGCGCGGTTCGCGGAATTCGTAGACTATTGCGGCGGAAACGCCGTCGAGGATTTCGGCTATCCTCTTTTCCTGCTCGGCGGGGTACCACGCTTCCATAACGAAACTGCGTTCCGTCGCCGCAAAGGTGTCGAGGGCTTCGTATTTCTGAATTTCGTAGAGATAATAGTCGTAAAGGATTTTGAGGTCGGGGAGAAACGCCTTTTTCTCCAGCGCACGACGGAGAAGCTCGCGTTTTGCGTCCTCTGTTGCGGCAATCTCTTCCCGCGCCTTTTCCACAGCCTGCGCGGGGGTGAGGTCGTCCGTGTAGGTGCACCGGGTAAAATCGAGGTCCTGAAGCGCGGACATAAGTTCGTCCGCCCTTTCTTTCGCAACCGCGACCGCCACGGGGAGCACTTTGGTGGTTTCGTACACCTCGAACACGGCGCAGTCGTCGAATTTCTCCTTCAGTTCGCTTAAAGGCACGCGCTGCACGGAGGGCACATAGCCCAGAAAAGCCACGGTGGTTTCCGTGCCCCTGAATGCCGCAAACGGCGTTTCCGTGGTGGAATAAAGAGAAATGCGCTCGATTTCGCCGAGGAGTTTGTTTCTGCGGGCGACGAGTTCGTTCTGCTCGGAAATCATCTCCTCGATTTCATCGACCTTGTAAAGCAAATCGGTCTCCCGCGTGCTGATGTCCATAAACTCGTCGTACTTTATACGCACGACGGAGGGCGCGAGAGGGTTTTTCTTGGGAGCGTCGTAAGTGAAAGGATTTTCGTCCTTGCGCGTCTTCTTGACGAGTCTGTCGGCTGTGCGCCCCTCTTCCTTAAGAAAAGCGAAAACCGCGTCCAGACGGGCGGTTTTCTCGCGGAATTTCTCGGTTTTTGCCGTGTTGTCGAGCCTTTCGGTGCACGGAAACTCCTCGGCGGAAACGATTTCCACCATTCTGCTCTTGTGCAGAGCCTCGAAGAGTCTGTGCCTGTCGGAGCGGTGCCCTACGAGCACCAGCTTCTTCATCTCAACAATCATACATCAACTGTACTTCCCGATAAATGCGGCAAGAATTTCGTCGGCGGCTTTCTCCGCCTGCTCTTTTTTGGACGCAACCAGCGCCGCCGCCGCTTCCTCGCCCTCGGCAAGAATGGCGGCGCGACGGGCGCGCGCCTGTTCTTCCGCGGCGGCGATTGCGGCTTTGCCGTCCGCCTTGCACTGTTCGACCGCCTCGCGTTTCATTCTGTCCGCGCGCGCTTCCGCCTCCAGCACAATGCCCTTGCCCTTCTGAAACGCGCCTTTGCGCTTGTCCTCGGCAAGCGCCTCGGCGTCCGCTATCTCTTTCAGAATCTCTTCTATCATTGCTCGCTCACTTGAAGTTTTCGGCTTCGGCTTCGGCGATGATGTCCAGTCTGCGCTGATGTCTGCCGCCCTCGTATTCCGAGGTGAACCAGGTCTTCACTATGGACGCCGCCTGTTCGGGAGTGACCACCCTGCCGCCGAGCGCGATTATGTTGGCGTTGTTGTGACGCTTTGTCATCTCCGCCATATAATCGTTGGTGACAACCGCCGCGCGTATACCCTTGACTTTGTTCGCGGCAATGGAAATGCCGATTCCCGTACCGCACATCACAACGCCGCAGTCGCACTGCCCCGAAGCCACCGCCTTGGCGACCTTGAGCCCGTAGACGGGATAATCGACGGATGACTCGTCGTAGGTGCCGAGGTCCTCCACCGTAGCGCCGAGAGCCTCCAGAGTGCTCACGACACTCTCCTTGAGAACAATGCCGCCGTGGTCGCAACCGACTGCAACTTTCAT
>CALVTH010000042.1 GCA_944360115.1 uncultured Clostridia bacterium | reverse complement strand
ACACGTCTGAACTCCAGTCACCACCGGAACTCGTATGCCGTCTTCTGCTTGAAAAGAAAAACGAGTCCCCTCGTCTCCACCAAAACAACCGCAACGTGACGTTGCGGTTGTTTTCTTTTCCCGCGGGCTTGCGCACTCCCCGCCACCGTAACTAAAAGGGTTTACGGATTGCGCAATCGGGTGTAAAATTGCATACGCACAATGCAACGGGAGTTATTATGACGACGGAAGAATTCAGAAATTATATGGCGACAAGACCGTACATAGAAGGCAACTCAGAAGTGCACGAGGCTTTCCACCGCTATGCGGACGAGGCGCGCCGCATAACTTCGCTCATCAACGGGCAATACCGCACCGCGGAAGAAATCGTCGCGCTGTTTTCCGAACTGACGGCAAAGGATGTGGACGCGTCTTTCAGGCTCTTCCCGCCCTTCTACTCCGACTGCGGCGTGAACATAACCGTCGGCAAAAATGTCTTTATAAACTCGGGCTGTTGCTTTCAGGACCAGGGCGGCATAACCGTAGGCGACGGCGCGCTGATAGGACATCAGGTGGTGATTGCCACACTCAACCACGACCTTTCGCCCGAAAAACGCGCAAGCATGAAAGCCGCGCCCGTGGTGATAGGCAAAAACGCGTGGATAGGCTCTCACGCGACATTGCTTGCGGGCGTGACCGTGGGAGACGGCGCGGTGGTGGCGGCGGGAGCCGTGGTGACCAAAGATGTGCCGCCGCGCACGGTAGTGGGCGGCGTGCCCGCGAAAATTCTCAAAACAATCGACTGAAAGACCGCCGCTCCGTGCGGCGTTTCTTTTTTCGTCGTCCTCCCTCCGCGAGAAACGCTGTCGCGCACACTCCCCCGCGCCCCGTAGGCGGAGTCATTTCACATAACGGTACGCCGTATGGTGGAAAATGTAAGTGCCCAGCCCCTCGCCCCTGAGCGCGAGACTTTTCATGTTTTCCACATTCTGTTCGCCCGCCGTGCGGTAATTGTAGGTGCGTATCACGCCGTCGTTGAACTGCACTCTTATGAAATTCTTGCCGAGCATGAATCCGTTGACATCGGAATAGCCGCTCTTGTTCGCATACCTTATCATTGCTCCCCTCCGTTGTCGCAAACTTTTTCACTTATTTTTTCGGTTGCGACGCGCCTTTCCCGCGGGTCAGGCGCCTTTTCGGGCGCTTTATGCGCCGCGCAGGCGCCGTTTGCCCTTTTCGGGCAACGGAAAACCGCCATCGCTGCCGATACTTCCTTTTTTCTTCGGTTATGTGTCTGCTGCAGTCGAGCGACAAAGGCGCGCCCGTCGCTCTCCGACAAAATATTATCACCCGCGCGGCGAGACTGTCAATATAATTGGTGAAAATTTTCACCAATTTTCGCCGTGTCGGTTGCACCGCAGCGTCGGCGCATAAAAAAACCCCGCCGTTTCGGGGAACGGCGGGGTGCGGTCGATGTGAAAGAGGGATCAGTCGGCGTCGCCGAGGGCGTCGAGCCTTATCTGTTTCTTTTCCTCTTTGGTGAGTTTCTTGCCTTTGCCGACGGGTTTGCTGTCGCCGTGCTTGACGAACGCCATGAGGATGATGGAGAGGGCGATGAAGATGGCGCTGTAGATGAAGAGCCCTTTGTCTTCGAAGGAGTCCATGACCATGCCGGCGAACATGGGGGTGACCGCCTGGGCGGACATGGTGGCGACATAGTAGTAGCCGGTGTACTGTCCGACGGTGGCGTCGGTGGAGAGCTCGACGACCATGGGTAGGGTGTTGACATTGATGATGATGAGCCCGAAGCCGGCGATGAGGTAGAACAGCGCGAAGAGCACGGCGGGCAGCGCGTTGTCCTCGGGCTTGACGAAGGCGAAGATGAGCAGAAAGCTGATGATCGCCATGGCGAGACCTATCATGATGGTCTTTCTTCTGCCGAGTTTGGCAGCCATGTACCCGACGGGGATGAACGCGATGGCGCTTATGCCCATGGACACGCCCGAGATGATGGACGCGACGCCGGCGTCGAGGTTGAGCGCCTTGGTGGTGTAGACGGAGAGGTTGGAGGACACGGCGTTGTAGCCCATGAACCACATGAAGATGGAGGCAAGGATGAGCAAGAAGCTGACAAACCTGGCGCGTTCGCCGGAGGTCTTGGCGTTCCACCACTCTTTTGGCGTGCGGAGCTTTCTCGCCTTCGCCTTGGCGAATTCGAGGGCTTCGGGGGTGATGTCCGTCGAGCCGCTCTCCTCTTCCGCGGTCTGCTCGTCACGGGCGGGCGCGGCGATCTCTTCCTGCGCCGCATTCTCGTCCGCGAGGACGGCGCCGTTCTCCGCCCCGTCCGCACCGGCAGCCGCCGCGGCGTCGGCAGCCGCGTCTTCGGCAGCCTGATCTTCGTCGGTCAAGCCGTATTGCTTGCAGATCTCGTGGCAGCGCTCCACCATCTTCTTTTCGCGCACGAAGGCGAGGAAGCCCGCGAGCAGCAACAGCATACCCGCCGCCACCGACGAGAAGATGATGACATAGTTCTCCAGCCGTTCGCCGAAGAGGACTATGGTGTAGATGAGGAAGGCTATCGCGCCTCCTATGCCGCCGCAGAGGTTGATGACCGCGTTCGCCTGCGATCGCAGAGGCTTGGGCGTGACATCGGGCATGAGCGCGACCGCGGGCGAACGGAAGGTCGCCATCGCGATGAGGACGAGGAGCAGGATGACCATGTAGATGGCGATGCTCTTGTGCCCCGCGTCCGTGTCCGTCGCCTGCTCGTAGATCTGATCGCTGATCCAGGTGTTCATGCCGGCGGCGACGAACTTCTCGTAGTTCGCGTTGCTTATCCTGATGTCGTCGTATGTGTAAGCGCCGTCGTCGTTCCAGTCGTGGAGGGTGTAGCCAAGCTTCGCGGGATCCACCTCGGTGTCGAGGGAGACTTCCTCTCCGTCGTACTTATAGGTGGTGGCGCCCAGCATACCGAGGAAGGCTTTTGTGGCGGTGAACTTGTCGTCGTAGCGGATCTTCATGAAATCGTCCGCCGTGAGATGGTTCTGCGCTATGTAGCCCATGTCGGCGTAGCTGCCCTCCCACTCGAGGAAGTCGGAGAGGCGCGCTTCCATGAATTCGTCGTCGGCGAGCTGCGCGAGGTAGCCGTTTTCGATCTCCATCGCTTTCTTTTGCTGATTGAGGGTGGAGATGGGAACGAAGATCATGAGGATGACGGACGCGAGCGTGCCTATCACGATGAACGGCGTCCTTCTGCCCCACTTCTTGACCAGCTTGCCTTTGGCGTTGTCCGAGATCCTGCCGAACAGCGGCAGCATGAACAGCGAAAGCAGATTGTCAAGACCCATGATGAGACCGCGGACGGTGTTGGAAAGACCGTATGCGTGTTCGAGAAGGAGCGGCACGACAAAGTCATACGCCGTCCAGAAAATCATAACTATCGCAAATGCGAACCCGACCTTGAAAGTCTGTTTGTAATCGAGTTTCAACGGTTTGAGTTCCGACGGGGAATCTCCTCCGTCACCCGCGGACACGCCCGCGTTTTCAGCGGAAGCGTCGGCGACGACGGCTGCGCCCGCACCCGCGTCCGCCGCGGGACCGTCGAGTGCGACTGCCTGTTCGGAAAACTCCGGACCGCCCGTGCGTTCGTCCTCTCTCATATTTCCTCCTTTGCCGCGACGCGCCCGCAGGCACACCGCACCACGTCAATTATACATTGTGCACGCGCGGAGTGTAAAGAGCGATTTTCCGCGGGCGTGTAAAAATTAAGTAAAAAGAACGCCCGCGAATCACGCAGGCGTGTAATCATTCGTCGGATTTGCCTCCGCCGTTGCAGCTGACAAACGCCGACAGCGGGGGTATACGCACCGTACCGACTTCCTCTCCCGTGAAAGCGTCGTATGCGTCGATGTCGCGCCACACGGCGTGCAGACAGGGATTGTACCACACGCGCAGAATGTCCGCTCCGTCGTCGGATATTCTTTCGTACACGGTTATTTCGCCGTCCTCGACGAAACGCAGTCTGCCCGTGAGGGCGCGTTTGTTGCGGGCGCGCATAACCCCGAGAGCCTTGTAGTGCGCCAGCAAATCGTCGTTTTCCCTGCCCCAGGGATAGGTGCCGCGGTTGAGCGGGTCCTCGAAGCCCTGCATGCCCGCCTCGTCGCCGTAATATACGCAGGGTATGCCGGGAAGGGTGTATTGCAGAATGGAAGCGGCCTTGAGTCTGAGCACCGCCAGCCCGTAGAACTCGGGCGACAGACGGAAATCGCGCCTTTCCTCTTTGGTGAGCGGCGCGTCCGTGCCCGACAGCGCGGTGAGCGCGCGCACGGTGTCGTGCGACCCGAGCAGGGTCAGACAAGCGTCCATGCTCTCTTTGGGATAATGTTCGGCAATGAGCGTCACCGCGTCGCGGAACGCCTCGCGGTCGCCGCGGAGTATGAGGTCGAATATCGCCCTGCGGAAAGGATAGTTCATCACGCCGTCCAGCTCGTCGCCCATGAAATAGGGACGCCAGGTGCCGTAACTCATCTTGTCCGACGCGTCCTCCCACACCTCTCCCACGACGAGACAGTCGGGGTTTTCGCGGCGTATCGCCGCGCACAGCAATTCCGTGAAATCGGTGGGCAATTCGTCGACGACATCCAGTCGCCAGCCGCGCACGCCCGCCGCCGTCCACTTGGCGACGACGCCCTTGTCGCCGCATATCAGTTCTCGGTAGCCTTCCGCCGATTTGTTGACGGTGGGCACCACCGTCGACCCCCACCAGCAATGGTAGTCGTCGGGATAATCGAAGAAAGTGTACCACCCGTAATAGGGCGATTTCTTGCTCTGGTAGGCGCCCGCGGAGTCGAAGTTGTCGAATTTGTTGAAATAGACGCTGTCGGCGCCCGTGTGGTTGAACACGCCGTCGAGCACGACGGACATACCCTCTTTCGCCGCCGCCGCGACCAGCGCGCGGAAACTCTTTTCGCCGCCGAAAAGGTCGTCGATTCGGGTGTAGTCCGCGGTGTCGTAGCGGTGATTGCTGGACGAGAGGAAAACGGGAGTGAGGTATATCGTCGTCACCCCGAGGGATTTGAGATAGGACAATTTGCCCTTTATCCCTTCGGCGTTGCCGCCGAAAAAGTCGTCGGCGCGGTAGTCCTGCCCTTCCTCGGCTATGTCGGGAAGATCGTACCAGTCGGCGTGCAGTCTGCCGTGCTTTTTCCTGAACTCGACCTTCCCCGCCCGCGCGAACCTGTCGGCGAAAATCTGATACATCACGCCGTCTTTTGCCCAATACGGGGTTTTATATGCGAATTTCGACACGGTCATCTGCCATTCAGGCAGCCATTCGCCGGAAATGGCGTCGCCGCCCGACGCTCTGCCGAAATAAACCGTGCCGCCTTTCGTCTTTGCCTCGAAGCGGTATTTCCACACGCCCGCCTCGTCGAAAACGAGGTTGCCCGCATAGATGTGGTCGTCGCCTGAAAAATGCGAGAACGGCAATTCCGCCCTTATCTCACGCTCGCCCTTGCGGGCAATGACGAATACCTTTTCCGCACCGTAAGACGCGGGCAACGGAAAATAGAATTCCGTCCTCTGCCCGACTGCCGACGCGCCGTAAGGCACTTTGTGCGTAAGCGGATTGAACATAGCGTGCGCGGGGATTGCCGCTCTCCTTTCGTAATCGGTGCGCCCCTCCCGGGGAGCGCGTTGTCATTTGATTCTCTTGAGTCCCCAGATACGGTCGGCGTATTCCTTGACCGCGCGGTCGGCGGCGAAGAATCCCGCCTTGGCGATGTTTACGAGGGACATTCTGTTCCACTTCTCGGCGTCGCGGTAGGTGGCGTCCACCCTGCCCTGCGCCTCGCGGTAGGAGTCGAAGTCGGCAAGCACGAGATAGCCGTCGGGCGTGCCGCCCCTGCCTATGGTAAGGCTGTCGGCAATCTCCGAGAAGCTGACGCCGCCGATTCCCCTGCGGAGCGCGTCGATGAGCGCCTTTATGGACGGGTTGGTCTGATAGAAGTGCGTGGGGTTGTAGCCGTTTTTCCACAGTTCCGTCACCTCCTCGGCGAGCAGACCGAAGAGGAAGATGTTTTCGTCGCCGACGCACTCGTGGATTTCGACATTGGCGCCGTCCATGGTGCCTATGGTCAGCGCGCCGTTTATCATGAATTTCATGTTGCCCGTGCCGCTGGCTTCCTTGCCTGCCGTGGAAATCTGTTCGCTGACTTCGGCGGCGGGCATGATTATCTCGGCGAGTGACACGCGGTAGTTCTCGAGGAAGACGACCTTGATTTTGCCCTTGATGTCGGGGTCGTTGTTGATGACCTTGCCGAGGGTGCAGATGAAGCGGATGATTTGTTTCGCCATATAATAGGCGGACGCCGCTTTCGCGCCGAAGATGAAGGTGCGGGGCTTGATGTCGAGGTCGGGATTTTCCTTGAGCCTGAAATAGAGGTCGAGGATGTTGAGCGCGTTGAGCAACTGCCTCTTGTACTCGTGCAGTCGTTTGACCTGCACATCGAAAATGGAGTCGGGGTCGACGGTCACGCCGTTGTTCGCCGCGATGTAGGAGGCAAGGCGCACCTTGTTCTCGCGCTTGATTGCGGCGAGGCGTTCGAGCACCTGCTTGTCGCCCATATAACGGAGCAACCCCTCCAGTTTGCCTGCGTTCTTGAGCCAGCCGTCGCCGACGAGGTCGGTGATGAGCTCGGCGAGGCGGGGGTTGGCTTCCGCCACCCAACGACGGTGGGTTATGCCGTTGGTGACATTGGTGAACTTCTCGGGGTGCATTTTGTAATACGCCGAGAAGACATCGTTCTTGAGTATTTCGGAGTGCAGTTCGCTGACGCCGTTGACGGTGTGCGAAGTGACGAGACAGAGATTCGCCATGCGGATCTGCCCGTCGCCGAGAATGGCGTTGCGGTTGACGGCGTCCCAGTCGGAGGGATAGAACTTCCACAGCTCTCCGACGAAACGCTGGTTGATTTCGTGGATAATCTGGTATATGCGCGGAAGCAGACTGCGGAAAAGTTCCTGCGGCCATTTTTCCAGGGCTTCCGCCATGACGGTGTGGTTGGTGTAGGAAATGCAGTTTTCGGTGATTTCCCACGCCTTTTCCCAGCTCATGCCGTACTCGTCGAGGAGAATTCGCATAAGTTCGGGTATGCACAGCGTGGGGTGCGTGTCGTTGATGTGTATCGCCACGCAATCGGCGAGATTGTCGAGCGTGGGATTGACTTTGAGGTGGCGCTTGATAATGCTCTGTATGGACGCCGACACGAAGAAATACTGCTGTTTGAGACGGAGAGATTTGCCCTCGATGTGGTCGTCGGCGGGATAAAGCACCTTGGAGATGGACTCCGCCATCGCCTTAGCCGACATGGCTTTGACATACTCGCCGCGGGAGAACATGGACATATCGAAGTCCACGGGAGCCTTGGACGACCACAGCCTTATGCGGTTGACCGCAGAACTGCCGTAGCCCGAGATGTTCATGTCGTACGGCACGGCAAGCACGGTGGTGTAGTCGCGCTGACGCACGGTGAGTTTGCCGTTTTCCCAGCTTTCGTCCACCGTTCCGCCGAACTTGACCTCATAGGTCTCCTCGACGCGCGGCGCAAGCCATACGCTGCCGCCCTTCAGCCACTCGTCGGGCTGTTCGAGCTGCCAGCCGTCCACGATTACCTGCTTGAAAATGCCGTAATCGTACATTATTGAGAATCCGCTCGCGGCGTAATTCTCGGAAGTCAGCGCGTCCATGTACGCGGCGGCAAGCCTGCCCAGACCGCCGTTGCCCAGTCCGGCGTCCGGCTCGATTTCGTAGAGTTCCTCGAGGTCGACGCCGAGGTCCTTGACCGCCGAAGCCACCTGTTCGGTTATGCCCATGTTGAAAAGGTGATTGCGCAGCGACCTGCCGAGCAGGAATTCCATGGACATATAGTAGACCTGTTTGGCGTTCTTTTCGCGCACCTTTTTCTTGAAGTTGACGCGCGCCTGCGTGAGCAAGTCGCGCACGCACACGCACACCGAAGAGTAAATCTGGTTCTTGCTCGCTTCCTCGGGCTTGACTCCGTAGAAGCGCGCGAGCAGGGAAACGACCTCGCTCTTGAATTCTTTTGCAGTGATGTTGAATGTTGACATTGTCCCTTCTTCTTTCCGCCGTTCCCCCACCGGAAGAAATGTTTAGATTTTGTTGTTTATCATTTGTTCGGCGCGCCCTTGACGGGGCGCGCCGCCTGTTTCCGCTTTTCGGCGGGTTGTCCCGCCCGATTACCTGACACTATTGTATATGTCGAGATACTTCTTCGCCGATACATCCCAACCGAAATTCTTTTTCATGCCGTTCGAGACGACCGCTTTCCAGTTCTCCTTGTCGAAGAATGTGCCGTAGGCGCGCCACACCGCGTCGAGCATATCGTAAGAATTATAGGTCTTGAATGTGAATCCCACACCCGTTTTCTCGACGGGGTTGTACGGCTCGACGGTGTCCTTGAGTCCGCCCGTCTCGCGCACCACGGGCACGGAACCGTACGCCATGGCTATCATCTGGCTCAGCCCGCACGGCTCGAACTTGGACGGCATGAGGAAGAGGTCGCTCGCCGCGTAAAGTTTGCTGGCAAGGTCGCTGGAGAATTGCAGAATGGCACGGAATTTGTTGGGATACTGACTCTCCACTCTCGACACCATGTTCTCGTAACGCCAGTCGCCCGTGCCCAGCACGACCACCTGAATGTCGGCACGCATAATCTCGTCGATGACGGCGCCCACGAGGTCCATGCCCTTCTGCTCGGTGAGACGCGTGACCATTGCCATAAGCGGACGGTTCTCGTCGTAGCTCAGGTCTATCATTTCGCAGAGTGCCTTCTTGTTGAGCGTCTTTTTGGCGTAGGTGCGCAGGGTGTAATTCTGGAACAGCGCCTTGTCCGTCTTGGGATCGTAGAGCGCGGTGTCTATGCCGTTGATGACCCCGTGCAGTTTATACTGCCGCTGAGACAGTATGCTGTCCAGTCCGTAGGAATAGTACGGGTCGAGGATTTCGTGCGCGTAGGTCTCGCTGACGGTGGTGACCGCCGACGAGGATTCTATGCCGCCCTTCATGTAGTTGACGCAACCGTCGTGCATGACGAGGGAGTGCGCCCACTCGGGAAGCCCCAGCACATCGCCGAGCAGCTCGGTGCCGTACTTGCCCTGGAACTCGATGTTGTGAATGGTGAACACCGAACGGATGTTGCGGTACTCCTCGGAGAAGCGGTAGTAGACATCGAGATAGACGGGCGTGAGCGCGGTGTGCCAGTCGTTGCAATGCAGTATGTCGGGATAGAACCCCAGCATCGGCAACACCTCTAGCACCGCCTTCGAGAAATAGGCGAACCGCTCGCCGTCGTCGAAGTTGCCGTACAGCCTGTCGCGCTTGAAATAAAGCTCGTTGTCGACAAAATAGTAGGTTACGCCGTCATAAATGGCTTCGTAAACCCCCACATACTGCCGTCTCCAGCTGAGGTCGACGAAAGTCGAACCCACGAAACGGAAGTTGTTCTTGTACTTGTCGGGAATGATGAGTTTGTAGAACGGAAGGATGACGCGCGCGTCGTGACCGAGCGCGGCGAGAGCCTTGGGCAACGCGCCCGCGACATCGCCGAGTCCGCCCGAACGGGCGAAGGGCGCCGCCTCCGAAGTGACGAACAAAATTTTCATATCTATCTCCTTTCGGGCGCAAGCGCCCACAAAGTAGTCTCGGAAAGAGATGTGGTGGACGGAGTGCCGCTCCCCGTTTTCAAGAGGAAGAAGGTTACCCCCCTCCTGCGGGTTCCCCCCACCGCCGTACCCCCTTACAAGGGCACCCACGGCGGTGGGCGGGCACCTTCGGCACTCGCGCACAGCCTGTTCCTCGTTGCCGCTCCGCGCGGCAACGAAGTTATGCCACTTGCGGCGCGCCCGCCTGCGGCGAATTACAGCGGCGCGCCGCTTGCGTACTTTTTGCTCGGCGCTCGGCACTCACACGGTCGCCGCCTGTTGCGGCTCCACCCTATCAAGCCAACATCGGGTTAAAGTTGCGGGGCACAGACAGGAGCATACTCCTTGTATGTGACTGTTTGCGCAACGCCGCCTGACGCGGTATCACGCCGCGCAGTGCG
>CALVTH010000041.1 GCA_944360115.1 uncultured Clostridia bacterium | reverse complement strand
GTCGCGTCGTCGGTGTCCAGGACCGTCGACCTCGTGCTGGCGGGAGAGGACGCGGGAAGCAAACTGGACAAGGCGCAGAAACTGGGGATAAAAATCATCGACGAAGCGGAATTCCGCCGTATGCTCGGACTGTAATATTTCTTGCATACGCGCGGACGGCGTGGTATAATTGTTTGAAATCGTTCAGGCAGGTGCGTGTATGCGCAGTATGACGGGTTACGGAAAAGGGTCGGCTACGCGCGACGGATTGACCGTCACGGCGGAAATCAAGACCGTCAACCACAAATTTTTCGACTGGAGCATCAAGATGCCCAAGGGCTTTCTTTTCGTGGAGGACGACGCCAAGCGCGCCGTCGCCGCCGAGGTGCAACGCGGGCACACGGATGTCTATCTCACCGTCGAGAGGGACGCGGGAATCGCCGACGACTATGCCGTCGACGGCAATCTCGCCGTCAAATATGTGCGTGCCGCAGAAGACCTCGCCCGCGCCACGGGAGCGCAGTACGATGTGACGGTGACATCGCTTATGAAGAATCCCGACATCGTGTCGCTGAAAGCGCAGGAAACCGACGACGAAACGGCGAAAGCCGTCGTCCTCGAAGCGTTGTCCGAAGCCCTCGGCGGGCTGGTCGCAATGCGCGAGAAAGAGGGCGCCACGCAGGTGGAGGACATAAGTTCAAAACTGCTTTCAATCGAAAGCGCGCTCGGCGAAATCGCGGAGATTGCGCCGCAGGTGGTCGCCGACTACCGCGCAAGACTGTCGGCGCGCATACGCGAAGCGCTCGGTGAAAATCTGCCCGAAGAGAGCAGGATTGCCACCGAAGTGGCGCTGTTTGCCGACAAATGCGCAATCGACGAGGAAATAACCCGACTTTCCGCGCATATAGCGGCTATGCGGGCGCACCTCAAGTCCCGCGAGCCCGTCGGGCGCAAACTGGATTTCCTCGTGCAGGAGATGAACCGCGAGGCGAACACAATCGGCAGCAAAGCCAACGACCTGCGCATCACCGAAAGGGTGCTGGCAATCAAGAACGACATAGAGAAAATCCGCGAACAGGCGCAGAATGTGGAGTGAGTATGGCAAAAGGGCTTCTCGTGGTCATATCCGGTTTCAGCGGCGTGGGCAAGGGCACCGTCATACAAATGGTGCTGGACGCGCTGCCCAACCTCAAGTTTTCGGTGTCCTGCACAACGCGTAAACCCCGTCAGGGCGAGGAAAACGGCGTCAACTATTTCTTCCTCACCGAAGAGGAGTTCGAGGAGAAAATAGCGCGCGGGGAGTTCGTCGAATACACCCGCACATTCACAAACTATTACGGCACGCTGAAAAGCGAAATCGACAAGCCGATTGCGAGCGGAGTCGACATTCTCATGGAACTGAATGTCGTCGGCGCCGCCAACATAAAGAAACTGTATCCCGACTGCGTGACGATTTTCGTCTGTCCGCCATCGCTCGAAGCCCTCAAAGCCCGTCTCATCGGCAGGGGCACGGAGAGCGCGGAGAGCCTGGAGCGCAGGCTCAGGGAAATCGAGACGGAAAGCCGCAGCATACCCGACTACGACTATGCCGTCACCAACAGCGTCGCCCGCACCTGCGCCGAGGAAATCGTGGGCATAATAAAAAGCGAACATCTGCGCACATCACGCGCCGAAAACAAAGACATATTCCACTCGGAGGACTGAAAATATGATGATCGACCCCCCAATCGACAAACTCATCAAGAAGGCGGAATGCCGCTACGCGCTCACCTGCGCGGTGGCGAAACGCACCAGGGAGCTGCTCACCAGCGACAGCGCCTATCTCGAAAAGAGCGGTGAAAAGCCCGTCACGCTTGCCTGCAAGGAAATCTACGAAGGCAAGATCAAGATTGTCCGCGACTGATGATTTACGGTAAGAATGTCGTGCTCGGCGTTTCCGGCGGAATCGCCGCATACAAGAGTTGCGAGATTGTGTCCTCGCTCAGGAAACTCGGCGCAAATGTCGATGTCGTTTTGACAAAGCACGCCGAGAAGTTCGTCACGCCGCTCACATTCGAGACGCTGTCGGGCAACGCCGCCGTGCGGGGTATGTTCGACGAGCGCAAGGAATTCGATGTGCGTCATGTCTCTCTCGCAAAGAAAGCCGACATTCTTCTCGTCGCCCCCGCGACCGCCGATGTCATTGCCAAGTTCGCGCGCGGCATTGCCGACGATATGCTGTCAACGGTGTGGCTTGCCACCGGGTGCACGCGCATGATTGCCCCTGCAATGAACACCGCTATGTACGAGGACGCCGCCACGCAGGAGAATCTCGCCGCCCTCGCGGCGCGCGGAGTGCTCGTCGTCGAGCCGAACACGGGTCTGCTCGCCTGCGGAGATACCGGCAAGGGCAGAATGGCGGAGCCGTCCGAAATCGTTGCCGCCGTGCTCGATGTGCTGCAACCGAAGCGCGACTATGCGGGCAAGCGATTGCTCGTGACCGCGGGCGCCACAGAAGAGAACATCGACGGCGTGCGCGTCATCACCAACCATTCCAGCGGAAAAATGGGCTTCGCAATCGCCGAGGCCGCCGCGGAGCGCGGCGCCGAAGTGGTGATTGTGGCAGGGAGGACGGACATTCCCGCGCCCAAGAACGCCGCCGAAGTCGTGCGCGTGAAAAGCACGCGGGAGATGTACGACGCGGCGCTTTCGCTTTTCCCGTCCTGCGACGGGGCGGTTATGGCGGCGGCTCCCGCCGACTACCGCCCGAAAGAGCAGTATTCCGCGAAGATAAAGAGTCCGACTCTCACTCTCGAATTTGTAAAAAACCCCGATATCGCCGCCGCGCTCGGCGCCGTCAAAGGGGAACGCAAACTTGTCATTTTCTCCGCCGAGACGGAGAATCTTCTGAAAAACGCCCGCGGCAAACTCGCCGCAAAGAACGCCGACCTCGCCGTCGCAAACGATGTCACGGCGGAGGGCGCGGGCTTTTACACCGACACCAACATCGTTTCGATAATCACCGCCGACGGCAATGTTACTGATTATCCGCTGATGACTAAGCGCGCGCTTGCCGACATCATTCTCGACAGGCTTTCCGAGTGTTATGGTGCTTGAGGTTATCGTCGACATTTCCACGGCGGAGGTGGACAGACCTTTCGACTACGAGGGCGAGGATATGCCCCTCGGAAGTCGGGTGGCCGTGCCTTTCGGTCCCGTGCGCAAGGTGGGTTTCGTCGTCGGAAAAAAAGAAAAGTCCGATTATCCGAGCCTTAAACGCGCCGAATATCTCGACACTCCCGTCGACGAAGGACAGCTGAAACTGCTGGAGATAATGCGCGAAAAGTACAATCTGCGCCACATAGATGTGCTGAGACTTTTCGTGCCGGCAAAACTGCGCGACGAAAGAGACCCCGAGAGCAAACGCATTTTCCTTGCGCTTGCCGACGGAATGACGCGCGAGGAAATCGCCGAAAAGGTCAGACGCGCCGCAAAACAGGCTGCCGCGGCGGAATATCTTTCGGGGCGCGACGGCGAATTCATGTCCGTGCTCGCCGAAAGGTTCGGCGATTCCGCCGTCAAAGGACTGCGTGAAAAGGGTATCGTGACCGAAAGCGCGGTGCACGAGACCCGCGTGCCCCTCAGAACGCTGTCGAGGGAGCGGAGCGCCGTCACTCTAACTCCGGCGCAACGCGCCGCCGCCGACGCCGTGCTGTCCGCGCCCGCAACCTATCTGTTGCACGGCGTGACGGGCAGCGGCAAGACGGAAGTCTATCTCGATGTGATAGACAGGACTCTTGCGGCGGGAAAGAGCGCGATTATGCTGGTGCCCGAGATTTCGCTGACGCCGCAAATGCTCGGCATATTCCGCGCCCGTTTCGGAGAAAGGGTGGCGGTGATGCACTCGGGGCTGAACGCCTCGGAGCGCTACGACGAATGGAAACGGCTCAAGGACGGCAGAGCGTCCATTGCCCTCGGCGCCCGTTCGGCGGTATTCGCGCCTTTGAAAAACATAGGCGTCATCATCATCGACGAGGAGCACGATTCCAGTTATGTCAGCGAATCCAATCCGCGTTACGACGCCAAGGAAGTCGCGCTGATAAGGAGCGGTATATGCGGCGCGTCGCTGGTGCTCGGCTCGGCGACTCCCGATATGGAGACCTATCTCAGGGCGACGGAAGGCAAATACCGCCTTCTCCGACTTCCCGACAGAATTTCGTCGCACAAACTTCCCGATATGGAAATCGTGGACATGGTGGGGGAATTCCGTTCGGGCAACCGCTCGCTGTTTTCCTATGCGCTCAGCGACGCGATAGGCGCGGCGTTGTCGCGCGGAGAACAGGTAATGCTGTTTCTCAACCGCCGCGGTTTCGCCTCTTTCGTGATGTGCAAGGAGTGCGGCTATGTCGCAAAATGCGAAAACTGCGATGTGTCGCTGACCTATCACAAGACGGAAAACGAACTCAAGTGCCATTGTTGCGGCAAGCGGTATCACGCGCTCACCAAGTGTCCCGTGTGCGGCTCGGTGCACATCCGTCACGGCAGGACGGGCACGGAAAAGGTGGTGGAGGAACTCAAACAGCTGTTCCCCGAGGCGCGCGTGCTGCGTATGGACAACGACACCACGGCAAGGAAAGACAGTTATTTCCGCATACTCGACGCCTTCGCCGCGCACAAAGCCGACATTCTTGTCGGCACGCAGATGATAGCAAAGGGGCACGACTTCGCTTCCGTCACCCTCGTGGGAATACTCGAAGCCGACGCCGCGCTGTATTTCAGCGACTACCGCTCGTCGGAGCGCACCTTCCAGCTCGTCACGCAGGTGGCGGGAAGAGCGGGCAGAGCCGACAAGGCGGGCAGGGTCATATTGCAGACCTACGCGCCGCGCCACTATGTCTTCGCCTATGCAAAGACCTACGACTACGAAGGATTCTGGCGCAAGGAGATAAACACCCGCAAGGTCACCAAATTCCCGCCGTTTACCAAAGTGGTTCGCGTGCTCGCCGCCGCCCCCGACGAGGAACAGGTGGCTAACAGCATACGCAATGTCTACAGGGGAGTGCTTGCCGCAGAGGGCGAACTGGGCAAATTCGTCTATCTCGGAGCGTCGAAGTCTCCCGTGACGAGAATGAACGGACTGGTGCGCTATCAGGTGCTCATGCGCGTCACGCCCGAAATCTACGACAAAGTTATGCCGCGCGTCTACGCGCTGGCGAACGAAAATATACCGTCAAAGGGGAGTTGCTTTGCGGAGACCAACCCGCAGAGTTTCGTCTGATATGGCAAAGAGAATAATAATTCAGTCACCCGACCCCATTCTGTCCAAGAAGTGCCGCCCCGTCGAGGTTTTCGACGGCAAACTGCACACGCTTCTCGACGATATGAAAGACACGCTCAAAGCGGCGGACGGAGCTGGACTCGCCGCTCCGCAGGTGTCCGTGCTGCGCCGCGCCTGCATAGTCAGCACCGACGAGGGCTTTTTCGAACTGATAAACCCCGTGCTGATTTCCGCAGAAGGCAAGCAGACGGGCATAGAAGGCTGTCTGTCGGTGAAAGGCAAATACGGCACGGTCACGCGCGCCGAAAAAATCGTCGTCGAAGCCCTCGACCGTTTCGGCAAGAAACAACGCTACGAGGTCAGCGGTTTCACCGCGCGCGCGTTCCAGCACGAAATGGACCACCTCGACGGCATACTGTACACCTCGAAGTGCACCGACCTAGAGGACGAAGAATGAAAGTTCTGTTTCTCGGCACACCAGATTTTTCCGCAGTCGTGCTCCGCGCCGTGGCGCGGAAGTTCGATGTGGTCGCCGCGGTCACCAATCCCGACCGTCCGTCGGGACGCGGCTACACCTTGCGCCCGTCGCCTCTGAAAGAGTGCGCAACCGCGCTGGGTATTCCCGTACTGCAATACGAAAAGGTGTCCCGCGAGGGCATTGACGACATCGCCGCGCTGGGCGCGGACATAGCCGTCACCGCCGCGTTCGGGCAGATTCTTTCCGAGCGGTTTCTTTCGCTTTTCCCTCTCGGCGTGCTCAATGTGCACGCTTCGCTGTTGCCGCGCTACCGCGGCGCGTCGCCCATTCAGTGGGCAATCCTGAACGGCGACGAATACGCGGGTGTTTCCATAATGCGCACGGTCAGAGAAGTGGACGCGGGCGATGTGCTGTTGCAGAAAAAAGTCAGGACGGGCGAGCGCGAGACCGCGGGCGAACTGTTCGACCGTCTCGCCGTTCTGGGCGGCGAAGCAATCTGCGAAGCGCTGTCTCTCGTCGAAAGCGGAAGGGCGGTCTTCACCCCGCAGAACCCCGCCGAAGCCACTTTCTGTCACATGATAACCAAAGCCGACGGCAGAATGGATTTTTCGCGCACGGCGCAGCAGCTCGACTGTTTCGTGCGCGGAATGACTCCGTGGCCCTCGGCTTTTACCGAAATCGGCGGCAAGCGGATAAAGGTGCTGGAGGCCGAAGCCGTTGACGCGCACCCGACGGACAGACCGTGCGGCGAAGTGCTTTGCGCCGACCCCGCCGTCGGGCTGACGGTAGCCTGCAAGGACGGTGCGGTGCGGCTTAAGCGCATACAGCCGGAAGGCAAAGCGGCGATGAGCGACAGCGATTATCTGAGAGGCAACCGCGTGAGCGCGGGGACGGTGCTCAAATGAGAAAATTCTTTGCCGAAGCCGCCGAAATATTCGATTCCGTGACCCGCAAGGACGCCTATGTCAGCCGAGAGGTCACGGGCAACACTCCGCCGATGGTGGAGAGGCTGGTTCTCGGCGCGCTGGAAAACGATGTCAAAGCGACCTACATCCTGTCCCGTCTCGTCGAAAAGCGCCCCAAACCCCTCGTCCTCGCCCTGCTTAAAGTGGGCGTGTACGCGTTGCTTGAAATCGACAATGTGCCCGACTACGCAATAGTCAGCGAATGTGTCGAAGCGGCGGAAATTCTGGGCAAAAAGGACGCGCGCGGTTTTGTCAACGCCGTGCTGAAAAAGGTGTCCCGACGGGAGTATTCCTTGCCCGAGAAAGGCGACCCCGAATATCTCTCCGTCCGCTATTCCAAGCCCGATTGGTTTATCCGACTGCTTTTCGACCGCTACGGGGAAACGCTTGCAACGACCATTCTCGACACTCCGGCGCCCGACACCGTACATATCCGTGCCAATCTGCGCCTGAGTTCTCCCGACACGGTGAAGAGCGTGCTCGACGCGCACGCAACGGAGTACGCTCCCGACGAAACGGGCGGATTTTCGCTCCGTCCCACTCCCGAGGTCAAAGAGATGTTCCGCGAGGGTATGGTGACCTACCAGTCGCCCTCCAGTATGCTTGCCGTGCAGGCGCTTGCGCCACGCGACGGCGACAGGGTGCTGGATGTGTGCGCCGCTCCCGGCGGCAAAGCCGTCTACATTTCGGAGCTTTGCCCGCACTCGGAAGTGGTGGCGTGCGACATACATCCCCACAGGGTGGAACTGATACGCGCCTACGCCGCCAGGATGAAAGCCGACAATGTCACGGCTGTCGAAAAGGACGGAACGGTGTTCGACGAAGCCTTTGCCGAAGCCTTCGACTGCGTGCTCGTCGACGCACCCTGCAGTTGTCTGGGCACCTTCCGTCGTCATCCCGATGTGCTGTTGCGCCGCGGTGCAGACAGCGTGAAAGAACTGGTATCACTGCAGCGCGACATACTCTCCGTCGCCGTGAGGTATCTCAAAAAGGGCGGCGTGCTGGTGTATTCCACCTGCACCGTCACCGAAGAGGAAAACGAACAAAACGCAGACTTTATCGAAAGCGAACTCGGGCTTAAACCCTGCATTTTGCCGATTGCACGCAAGAACGACGGCAGGATTTCGCTCCCACCGCGCGGCGAATGGGACGGCTTTTTCATTGCGAGGTTCACAAAATGAGCGACGCTTGCGGCACAATCAACGAGGGTAGCGCGCGTCCCGCGATTCCGCTTCTCGGACTGACCGCCGACGAAGTGCGCGACCTGCTTCCCGCCGGCGCTCCCGCCTACACAGCGAAACAAATCGTCGCTTTTTGTTACGACGGCAAAAGTATCGGCGAGATGACTTCGCTCCCCAAGACTCTCCGCGCGGTGCTTGAAGAAACATTCGTTTCCGTGCCGCTTGCCGTGGAAAAGGTGTACGCTTCGCGCGACGGCAGCAAGAAATTTCTCTTCCGTTTCTCGGACGGCGAACTTGCCGAAGCCGTCTTTATGCCGCACGATTACGGCAACACCGTTTGCGTGTCCACCCAGATAGGATGCAAAATGGCGTGCGCTTTCTGCGCTTCGGGCATGGACGGATTCAGGCGCAACCTGCTTCCGTCGGAAATACTCGGACAGGTCGTCGCAATAAACCGCCTCGAAGGGGGCACGGCAAAGGAGCGCGCTGTCACCAACATAGTGCTTATGGGCAGCGGCGAGCCGCTCGACAATTTCGACAATGTCCTGCGTTTTCTTTCCGATGTCACACGGAAAGAGGGCATAAACTTCTCGGAGCGCAACATATCTCTGTCCACTTCGGGGCTTTGCGAGGGGATGAGAGCCCTTGCGGACAGCGGCTTCAAAATCACGCTGTCGGTGAGCCTGCACGGCGCGGACGACGCGACTCGCTCGGCGATTATGCCGGTCAACCGCCGTTACGGCGTCGCCGAAGTCATGTCGGCGGCGAGGTATTATTTCGAGCGGACGGGCAGACGCGTCATATTCGAGTACATTCTCATCGACTCTGTCAACGATTCCCGCGACGACGCGGCGGCGCTTGCCGCGCTGGTCAAAGGTTTTCCCGCGCATATCAATGTGATACGCTACAACGAAGTCGCGGGAAAGCCCATGAAATCGCCTTCCGTGCGCGCGACGGAGGAATTTCTGGCAAGGCTCAGCGCGCTCGGCGCGTCCGCGACACTGCGCCGCAGTTTCGGCGGCGACATCGAAGGCGCGTGCGGGCAACTCAAACGCAGATACAAGGCGGAGGACGGGAAGTGAAGAACACGCTTCGCGGAAGAGTCGTAAAGGGCGTGGCGTCGCGCTTTTCCGTTTTCACCGAGGACGGGGTGAAGACCTGTCTTGCGCGCGGCAGGCTCAAGTCGGACGGGCTCATCTATGTCGGCGACTATGTCGAAATCGCACGGGACCGCGATGTGTGGGTGATCGAGAGCGTCGCACCCAGGAAAAACGCTCTGATTCGTCCGTATGTCGCCAACATCGACCTATGTCTCATCACCGTCGCGCCCGTTCCCGCGCCCGATTTCGTGCTGGTGGACAAAATCATAGTCAACTGCCTTGCAGAGGGCATAACGCCCGTGCTCGTCGTCAACAAATCGGATATTGAAAAGGTGGATGTCTCGGAGTATAATTGTGTCGAGACGGTGTACTGTTCGGCGGAAACCGCGGGCGGCGCGGACGCGCTGGTGCCTGTAATCAGCGGCAAAACCGTGTGTTTCGCGGGGCAGTCGGCGGTGGGCAAGAGTTCGCTCATCAACGCGCTCATCGGCAGCGCGTTGCTTGAGGTCGGCGCGCTGGCGCGCAAGACCGACCGCGGCAAACACACCACGCGTCGCACCGAGCTCATACCTCTCGGCGACGACACATGGGTGGCGGATACCTGCGGATTTTCCATGCTGGAAGCTGTGGACATACCGCCCGCGGAACTCAGGCTGTATTACGACGATTTCGAGCCGTTCAGACCTGCGTGCCGATTCAACGGGTGCACGCACATCGACGAACCCGACTGCGCCGTGCGCGCCGAAGTGGGCAAGTCGGTGGGAAAGGGAAGATACGAGCGCTACAAAGTCATCTTTGCCGAGCTCGATGAAAGGAGGAAAAACAAATATGATTAAGGTTGCCCCGTCCATATTGTCGGCGGATTTCGGGCACATGGCGGACGCTCCCGTCAACATCGAAAAATGGGGCGCCGACATCGTACACTGCGATGTCATGGACGGTGTTTATGTCCCCAACATAACTTTCGGTATGCCTATGGTGAAGGCGTTGCGCCCCCATACCGATCTTCCTCTCGATGTGCACCTGATGATTACGCTGCCCGAAAAATATGTCGGCAAGTTCTGCGACGCGGGCGCGGACATTGTTACATTCCACCCCGAAGCGTCGGCGGACCCGTGGGGAGCGCTCAGGGAAATAAAGAGCAAAGGCGTGAAGTGCGGCGTCGTCGTCAACGCCGACCAGCCTTTCTCCGTGGTGGAGCCTTTCCTCGGCGACATCGACATGTTGGTGGTCATGACCGTGCAGGCGGGCTTCGGCGGACAGTCTTTCAAGGAAGAATGTCTGGAAAAAGCGCGCCTGGCGGATAAAATCAAGAAAGAAAAGGGCTACGCCTTCGACATCGAACTGGACGGCGGCGTTTGCCCCGCGAACATAGAACTTTGCAAAGCCGCGGGAGCCACCGTCGTCGTGGCGGGAAGCGCGGTCTTCAAAGCCGAAGACCCCGCCGCCGCAGTCAGGGCAATGCAGATTTAACCGATTCCGCGTTGTTTTCGTCAATGCCGTTGCGTGAAAAACGCATTTGGTCGGCAAACGGAAACAAAGACGCGTATCGCATTTTTATAAAAACTAGAAAAGAGACGCGAGCGCGTCTCTTTTTTGGTGCGAGGATAGTCTGTAAGCCGAGTTCTGTCTTGAACGACGATCTATCTAGACCGTATGTTGCCATACGGTTCAAGCGAACGGGAGCGGGCGGGCAGCCCTGTACGCTCCTTTCTTGCACCGGGTGGGGTTTACATCGCGCCTCGTCGCCGATTTGCGGGTGAGCTCTTACCTCGCCTTTCCATCCTTACCC
>CALVTH010000040.1 GCA_944360115.1 uncultured Clostridia bacterium | reverse complement strand
ATCAGCGTGGCGAGCAATGTCGCGCCGAAGTTCACTTCCGAAATGACCTCCGCAATGCTGGACGGCGACCTCGGGAAAGCGGCGGCAATGCAACTCAGGATGCTGCCTTTCGTACGCGCGCTGTTCTCGGAGGTCAACCCCATTCCCGTCAAAAAAGCGGCGCAACTCAAGGGACTTTGCAACGGCATAGTGCGTCTCCCCCTCACCGAAATGACCGAGGAAAACGCGGCAAAGCTCGCCGCAATGCTCCCCGATTTCGACTAACGGTACACCTATGATAAAGATTGCTGTTTCGGGCGCCGCGGGGCGCATCGGAAAGACCATTTACACCACCCTCATCGGCTCGGACAAGTTCGAGATAGTTTTCGGCGTGGACGCGCGCGGCGCGGACGACCTGCCCTATCCCGTGTACAGAAGTTTCGGCGACTCTCTGCTCGACGCCGATGTCGTGGTGGACTTCTCCGTCCCCGAAGCCACGGAAGAACTGCTCGCCTACTGCAAGGAGCACAAGTGCGGAGCGGTCATAGCCACCACGGGACACACCACCGAACAACTCGAAGCCATTCACGCCGCGGCGGAGAAAATCCCCGTCTTTATGGCAAGCAATATGTCCCTCGGCGTGAATCTGCTGACGGCGCTCGCCAAGGACGCGGCGAAATTCCTCGACGACGCCTACGATGTCGAGATTATCGAGACCCACCACAACCACAAACTGGACTCCCCCAGCGGCACCGCCCTCACGCTCGCCAAGGCGATAAACGATGTGCGCGGCGACGCTCTCAATTTCGTGTACGGCAGACACGCGGCAAAGCAACGCCGTTCCCCCGACGAAATCGGTATCCACGCCGTGCGCGGAGGCACCGTCGTGGGCAAACACGAAGTGCTCTTCCTCGGCTCGGGCGAAGTCATAAGACTGTGCCACGAATCGGAAAACAAGGAAGTTTTCGCGGTCGGCGCGCTGCGCGCCGCCGAGTTTATTCTCGGCAAGTCCAAAGGCTTCTACGATATGACATCAATTCTGGGCAGTTTCCACGCCGTCACTTCCGTGTCCTCGGAAAGCGATGTCGTGCTGGTCACCCTGCCCTCCGTCACATTCGACGACTTCCTCGCCTTGCTCGGCAAACTCAAGCGACTGCATATCAATCTCGATATGATAAGCCAGAACTACAACGCCGACGGCACGGCCGCAGTATCCTTTACGCTCGGTGAAGCCGATTACCGCAAGGCCGCGCATTACATATCCGAACACACCTCGGCGAACATCGTGCGCGACGCCTGCAAACTCACCGCCGAAGGCGCGGGAATGGAGCACAAGAGCGGCGTCGCCGCGGATGTGCTCTCCCTGCTCGGCAAAAAGGGCGCCAAGGTCTACGCCATCACCACATCGGAAACCAAGATTTCCTGTTGCATAGACAGCGCTTCCCTCGTCACCGCCGAGAAAGCCCTGAAATCTTATTACGGAATAAAGTAAGCAAGTTCGTCGATTGCCCGATACGCAACGGAAGATAAAAAACAATTCAAAACAAAACCTCGGCAGACGCCGAGGTTTTGTTTTGCTTCGCGGAGATTTACTCGGGGCGGCTTTCTTCCGCCTTGTCTGCGGCGCAGTCTGCCGCAAATGCCGCTTCGGGCTCCGATTCGTCTTCGGGCACGGTCGTCTCGCCCGCCGCTTCCGCCGCGGCGAGTTGCTTCGCCACAACGGGAAGCACTATGACGCCGAAACCGCCCTTTTTCTTGACGCCTAGAGTTTTGTCGCACTTCACGGCGAGTATACCCGTGAGGAGCGGGAATGTGATGAACACCAGCGACAGCAACAGCATAAACACCATTACCACCCACAGGAATGCGCCGTCGCCGAACCAGGCCACGAATCCCTGATATATGAGGTCCATTCTCATAATAGCGTCGAGAGCGTTGAGTTGCTCGAACGGGACGGGATTGCCCGCATAAGGCAGTATGGCTATGAACACGTACACGAGCGGCACGGTGAGCACCGTCGAAAAAGTCGTGATGCCGATGGTCAATCCGTTGCGGAGTTTCCTGTCCTCGAAAGTAATACCGATGTTCGAAAACAACATTATTCCGCAAGCCATAGTCACGATGACGATGATGTATTTCCCGAGAATGTTGTCAATCTCGCAAAACGCGGGGAAAAATCCGTCTTCGGGATTTTCCTGCATGGCGTTGACGAGGAAGAGTATGCCGAGCACTATAATCACGCACGCAAGCGCGAGCAACCCTATCTGCACTTTCTCTTTTTTGCCGAGCGGTCTGTTCATAAAATATCCCCCTTGCAAATGTGACCGTTTACGGCGTTATTATATATGATAGCGCCTGCGCGCGCAATATTTTTTTGTCGCCGTCCCGCCAAAAGGTGGAAAAAACCGGGCGGATGTATTATATTGAAAGCAATATGCGCGGTCGTGCCCTCGCAAGAGACCGCCGCCCGCCCCCGACACAGGAGAAAATTATGCTCACAGACGCAGAAATCGCAAGAAGCGTTACCCCCCGTCCCATAACCGAAATCGCCGCGTCTCTCGGCTACACCGCCGACGAAACCGAATGTTACGGAAAATACAAAGCCAAGGTTCCCGTCACGGGCGGCGACCGCCGTGGCAAACTCATTCTCGTCACGGCGATGAATCCCACTCCCCTCGGAGAGGGCAAGACCACGGTGAGTATCAGCCTTGCCGACGGACTGAAACACATCGGCAAATCCGTCGCGCTGGCGCTACGCGAGCCTTCGCTCGGACCCGTCTTCGGAATAAAGGGCGGCGCGTGCGGCGGCGGTTACGCCCAGGTCGTGCCCATGGAAGACATCAACCTGCATTTCACGGGCGACTTCCACGCAATCACTTCGGCCAACAATCTGCTGTCCGCGCTCATCGACAATCACATCCACTTCGACAAAATCCCCCGCCTGAAAGAGGTGACATGGAAGCGTTGCATGGACATGAACGACCGCGCCCTGCGCGTGGTGGAAGTGGGACTCGGCGGCAAGGTCAACGGAGTGCCCCGCACGGACGGCTTCGTCATCACGGCGGCGAGCGAAATAATGGCGGTGCTGTGTATGGCAAGCGATTTCGCCGACCTCAGGAAACGGCTCGGCGACATAGTCGTTGGGTATGCCGAGGATGGTTCCGAAGTCACCGCCAGCGACATCGGCGCGCAGGAAGCAATGGCGATACTGCTCCGCGAAGCCGCAAAACCCAACCTCGTGCAAACCCTCGAAGGCACGCCCGCGTTCGTGCACGGCGGCCCGTTTGCGAACATAGCCCACGGGTGCAACAGCATAATGGCGACCACCGCCGCTCTCGCGCACGCCGATTATGTGGTGACCGAAGCGGGCTTCGGCGCCGAACTCGGCGGCGAAAAATTCCTCGACATCAAATGCAGAAAGACGGGGCTCGCGCCCTCGTGCGTGGTACTCGTCGTCACGGCGCGCAGTCTCAAATTCAACGGCGGTGTGGCGAAAGATGACACTCAGGCGGAAAACATCGCCGCACTCGAAAAGGGCTTTGCCAATGTGAAACGCCACTTAAACAACCTGAAATCGTTCTCTCAACGCGTGATTGTGGCAATAAACCGCTTTGCCAGCGACACGGACGCGGAGCTTGATTCGCTGAAAAGGCTGTGCCGCGAATGCGGCGCGGAAGCCGTGCTGTGCGAAGGCTTCGCAAAGGGCGGCGCAGGCGCCGTTGCGCTTGCCGAGGCAGTGGCGCGCGAGTGCGAAGCGCCCGCCCCCGCAATCACTTTCCCCTACTCCGACGACGACTCCGTCACCGACAAGATTGTCGCCGTGGCAAAGAAAATCTACGGCGCGGGCGAAGTGGTGTTCGAGGACACCGCAAAGGAAAACATCGCGCGCATAGAGAGCAATCCCGCCTACCGCCGTTTCCCCGTGTGCATTGCAAAAACGCAGTATTCCTTCACCTGCGACGCCACGCAGCTCGGCGCGCCCGACGACTTCGTCTTTACCGTGCGCGACGCCGTGGTGCGCGCGGGCGCGGGCTTCATCGTAGCGGTGAGCGGCAGCATTATGCTTATGCCGGGTCTGGGCAGAATCCCCAACGCCGAGAAAATGACGATTGACCCCGCGACGGGCGTCATCGACGGATTGATGTAATCGCGAGCGGACGGACGCGCGCTTCCGCGTCCCTCTCCCGTCGTCAGACTGTCCAGAACATATTTTTTTGTTTCCCGCAAACCGTCTGCGTGCAGGCGGTTTTGCTTTTCTCCGACTTTTTTCGTCACAAAAGAAATTTGACATCTGTCGGTTATTTCTCTATAATATGCCCCTACACACTGTTGCGCCGCACGGCGCATAAGGAGGTAATATGGCAAAAGCAAAAGCGGCCTGCGGGCCGCTTTTTTCGATGTCTTTCTGCGCAAGAAACGCCGTCGGGGCGTCCGCTCACTTTATCAGTTTGTCGAGCAACGCCGTGATTTCGTCCATTTTCTCGTCTGCCGAGCCGTTTTCGATTGACGACAACACGCAGGAATGAAGATGCGCGTTGAGCACCTCTTTGTTCACCCTGCCGAGAATGGCCTGCGCCGCCATAATCTGATTGCTTATGTCTATGCAGTATTTGCCGTCCTCGACCATTTTCACTATGCCTTCAATTTGCCCGCCCGCCGTTTTCAGCAGGCGTATGATCTTTGCGTCGTCGCGCACCATATTCTCTCTCCTTCGTATTCGCGGAAATTTTCGCGGCTACGCGGACAATGCCGCGCGCCGCGCCCGACTCGTTCATTCGGCGGTCACCGAAGTCACGGGATAACCCTGCTCTTCCACCGCGGCTTTCAGCGCGTCCGCGGACACGCCGTCCGCCGCAACCGCTGTCGCAGTCCCCTTTTCAAGCGAAGCCGTCGCGGACTGCACTCCGTCCACTCCGAGCAACGCCTTCTCCACGCGCGCGGTGCAATGCCCGCACATCATTCCTTCCACACTCAAAACATAACTTTTCATTTTTCCGTCCTCCGACGATATTTTTTCGGGCGCGACGCGCCCGTCCGTTTCGTATTCCGCCCGCGCCGCCGCGTCGTCTGCGTCGTATTCCGCGCCGTCTGCGTCGTTTTCCGCGCCGTCTGCCGCGCCCGTTTCTCCGTCGGTCGCCGCCTTCGTCAGCGCGCAAGCCGCTCCGCATTCCGTCTCTGCGCGGGTGGGTCTGAACAGTTTGAGCCGCAATGCGTTGAACACCACGAACAGACTGGACACGCTCATCGCCGCCGCGCCTATCATCGGGCTGAGTCGCACTCCGAAAGGCACATACAGCACGCCCGCCGCAAGCGGTATGCAAAGACTGTTGTAAAACAGCGCCCAGAACAGATTCTCTTTGATGTTGCGCAGGGTGCTTTTGCTCAGGCGCACCGCCGTCACGACATCCGTGAGATCGCTTTTCACCAGCACCACATCCGCGCTGTCGACGGCTATGTCGCTGCCGCTGCCGATCGCCACTCCGACATCGGCGCGCGCAAGCGCGGGCGCGTCGTTTATGCCGTCGCCCACCATGGCAACCTTGCCGTGTGTCGCGAGTTCGGCGACAATGCTCTCCTTGTCTTGCGGCAATATACCCGCATACACCTCGTCAATGCCCGTCTGCGCGGCGATTGCCCGCGCCGTGCGTTCGTTGTCGCCGGTGAGCATAACCACGCGTATGCCCAGCTTTTTGAGTTCGCGGACGGCGTGCGCGCTGGTGGGCTTGACCCTGTCCGCCGTGGCTATCAGCCCGACATACCGCCCGTCGCGGGCGATGAGCAGGGGCGTTTTGCCCTCCTCCGACACCCGAGCGAGGTCCGCGGCAAAGGCTTCACCGTCCGCGCCTTCCTCCTGCATAAGCGCGGCGTTGCCCACGGCGTAACGCTCGCCGTCGACATACGCCACAACGCCTTTGCCCGCCAGGGTCTCGAAACGGCTCACTTCTCTCTCCCCCAGCCCCTGCCCGTCGGCGTACGCCACGACGGCGGTGCCGAGCGGATGCTCGCTGCGCCGTTCGATTGCGGCAACGGCGGCGAGAGTTTCACGGGAATTTTCGGCGATGAGCACCTCGGTGACTTCGGGTGCGCCTTCGGTCACGGTGCCCGTCTTGTCGAGGGCGACGGTCTTCACGCCCTGCATATTCTGCAAGGCTTCGCCGCTCTTGAACAAAACGCCGCTTTCCGCGCCTTTGCCCGTGCCCACCATAACCGCCACGGGAGTGGCAAGTCCGAGCGCGCAGGGGCAGGATATGACCAGCACGCTGACCGCGCAGGTGAAAGCGTGCTCGAAAGAATAGCCGCCGATGAGCCACCCCGCAAGCGTGACCAGCGCGACCGCCATCACTACGGGCACGAAAACGGCGGAGATTTTGTCCGCCGCCGAAGCAATGGGCGCCTTGCTCGCGCCGGCGTCCTCGACTAGTTTTATTATCTTTGCCAGCATACTGTCGCCGCCGACGGCGACGACTTTCGCCGTCACATACCCGCTGCGGCTGACCGTACCGCCGATAAGCCTGTCGCCTTCGATCTTTTCCACGGGAACGCTCTCGCCGCTTATGGCGCTTTCGTCCACAAACGCGTGCCCTTCCGTCACCACGCCGTCTGCGGGCACGGACTCGCCCGCGCGCACGACGATAATGTCGCCGAGAACAAGCTCGTCGCTGTTCACCGTCACTTCCCCGCCGTCGCGCAACACAACGGCGGTTGCGGGCGCAAGTTTCATGAGTTTATCGAGAGCGTCGCCCGTCCTGCGTTTGGACAGCGACTCGAGATATTTGCCCACCGTCACCAGCGCGAGTATCATCGCCGCCGACTCGAAATAGAGGTCGTGCATATACCTCTCCACCACGGCGGTATCGCCCGCGCCCAGCGCGTGACTCATGCGGAAGATGACGAAGACCCCGTACACCAGCGAAGCCGCGCTGCCCACGGCGATGAGCGAATCCATGTTGGGCGCGCCCTTGAACAGTCTTTTGAAGCCGTTGATGTAATACGCGCGGTTGACATAGACGACGGGCAGGCAAAGCAGCAACTGAAGAAGCGCGTATGACACGGCGTTGCCCGTGCCCGTGAGAAAGGACGGAAGCGGCGCGCCTACCATGTGTCCCATTGCCACATACATGAGCAACACCGTGAAAATCAGCGATACGACCAGGCGCACACGCATGGCGCGAGTCTCCGCCGCGCGAGCCTGCGCCCGCCCGTCGCCGCTCTCCCGCGCGCCCTCTTTGCGAGCTTTCGCGCCGCCCGCCGCTCCGCTCCCGTCGGGATAGGCTCCGTAACCCGCCGCGACAACGGCGGCAACTATTTTGTCCGCGTCCGTAACGCTCTCGTCGAACTCGACATACATTGTGCCCGTCAGCAAATTGACGGAAACGGAGCGCACTCCGTCCGCCTTGCCGACTGCCTTTTCGACATGAGCCGAGCACGCCGAACAAGTCATTCCCGTGACGATGAACTTTTCTTTCATATATCCTACCCGAGCGCCCGTATCCGCGCCTATTCACCACGAAAACGCATAAAATGCAGTTTACGATGTTTTAATGCAATTATAAACGCCGTATTCGCGCTTATCGCTTTAAGACTTTTCCGACCTTTGCCCCAGTCGACAATCTCGTCGCCCCGCCCTTTCCGCTCCGTTCAGCGCGTGCGGGCAAGCAAACCGTGACACCCCACGGGGGTGTGGTATAATTGTAGTGCGCGGACGGGATTTTGTCAAGCGCGGCGCGGTATTACGGTCTGAAAAAAACGCTCCGCACGGGGTGCGGAGCGTCTGTGTCATTCCGACGCGGTCATATCTGGAAGCGGTAATAGAGATAGGAGAAGAAGTTGACGGGCTCGAGGAATATCGCCGCCCTTTTCAGTTGTTCGACTATGCGCGGCATTGCCGGCGTAATCGCCGCCGCCTGCTTGATGTCGAGCGAAGCCAAGAAGTTGTCCGCGCCCACATCCGCGGGCACGCCGACGGTCACCGTTCTGCTCTCGCCCGGCATAAGGTCGAAGAAGTTGTCTGAAAACGGAGTTTCCGCAAGCGGCGAGAACAGCCCCACGAACCGAGCGAATTTGTCGGCGGTGAGCGTGAGCGACACCTTGCCGTCCTTTGCCGTCGCGGACACCTTTATGTCCGCAAGGGGCAGTCTCAGTTTGTTTTCGTTGCCGAATATGAGTGTGCGGCGGCTGATTTCCGTTCCGTCTCCGTCGCGGAAGATCACGCGCGCGACGCAGTCCTTGATTTTCCTGCGGCGCTTCACGATTTGCGCAAAGGGCACGAATGCCACTTCCGCGCCCGACAAGGGCGCGACGACGAACGATTTCTCGCGGCAGAACAGCCGACGGGCACCGTCCATTGTGACCACTTGGAGTTCGGCGGTCAGCGCGCACGGGTTGCGGGTGTCGTTGAGCGCCCACACCCTTATGCCCTTCTTGTCGTAATACAGGCTTGCCGACAACGGCGCAAAGAAATGCTTTGCCCGATAATGCAGACACTTGAGTCTGCCCTCGTAGTCTATGCCCGCCCACGAGCACACCGGCCAACAATCGTTGAGCTGCCAGTACAGCGCGCCGTTGCACCTGCCGCGGTGACGCCGCCAATGCTCCACGGCGTCGGACACGCACTCGCTCTGGCACACCTGCGACAGATAGATGTAGTCGGCGAATTTGTCGGGCAGGCGGAAACGCGAAGCGATGTAATAAATCATTTTCTTGTTGCCGCTGGCGCACTTCTGGTGAGCCTTGAACACCTCGGACGAAAGACTCATATCCTGCGGCCCCGCGAAAGTCGTCACGGTCTTGGGGTCGGGAATGGACTCGAATCCGAATTCGCTGCAGAAACGGGTGTTTCGACGGCGGTAATAGGTCAGCGGCTGCAAGCCGTGCCACACCGCCCAGAGGTGGGTGTCGCCGATGTTGTCGCTCTGCACATTCCTGAGGAAACCGTTGCCACAGGGAGACGACGGAATATAGGGCGTGACGCCGTCCAGTTCGTCCACCCAACGGGGAAGAATGTGATAGAAGAATTGCTCGTTCCACTTCATGTCCGATTTGCGGGCAATCCAGTTCACGCTCATGGCTTCCATTTCGTTGTTGCCGCACCAAAGCGCAAGAGACGGGTGTGCACGCAACCTTTCGATGTTGTAAACCACCTCTTCGCGCACATTGCTCAGGAAATCCTCGTCGTAGAAAGGATAGATGAGACAGGCGAATCCGAAGTCCTGCCAGATGAGAATACCCTTTCTGTCGCAAAGGTCGGCAAGCGCGTCCGAAGCGTAATAGCCGCCGCCCCACACGCGTATCATGTTGAAATTGGCGTCGGCGCAGGCTTCGATGAGCCTCGTCAGTTTGGCCTCGTCCGTGCGGGTGACGAAACTGTCGGTGGGTATCATGTTCGCGCCCTTGGCGAACACTCTCACCCCGTTCAGCACAAAGCAGAAATCCTCGCCGAAGGCGTCCTTACCGCGCGAAAGCGCTATGGTGCGCAGACCCGTGTTGCGCACCTTTTCCGAGACGACTTCGCCGCCCGCCACCGCCTCAGCAATCACGCGGTAAAGAGGTTGCTCGTCGCGGTCGGACAGTTCGCGCGTCCACCACAATTGCGGCTTCTCGATGTCGAAGCAAAACTCCGTCTTTTCGGCAAACGCCGTCTCGTCGGACAGTTCCTCGCCGTTCGGGCACACGACTCGGACGCGCACCTTGACATCTTCCGCCGCCGCGGACAGCAGTTCGGCGTTCACGCTCACGGTGAGAGACACTCTGCCCTCCCCGTGCTTCTGCGCTGTTTTCATCCCCGAGATGTGCGCCTTGTCGCGCGTCTCGATATAGATGTCTCCCGAGATTCCGCTCGGCGGCAGCACAGGACCCCAGTCCCACCCGAAATGACATTGCGGCTTGCGGATGTTGTCTATGCCGTCCAGTCCGTTGAGATTGGCGGGCGTGCCGCGGCTCTTTTTCATCGCCGCGATGTACCTCACGGGCGACGCGATGACCACTTCGACGACATTGCGCCCTGCGTGCAGAAATTCTTTGACATCGGTTTCGTGGGCTATGTGGCAGTTGTTCGCCGTGGCTACGGTCTCGCCGTTGACGAGCACGGTGGCAAGGGTGTCAAGCTGTTTGCACACCAGCACGGCGCGGTCGGCGGCGAGAGTGTCTTCGTCCACATCGAAATAACGCGTCCAGCGCCAGTCGTGCTCGGCAACCCAAAGCGATTTGCTTTCGTTGGTGCCGTAAAACGGGTCCTCTATCGCGCCCGAACGCAAAAGGTCCAGATAATTGCACGACGGGACGACGGCGGAATATTCCCGCCCGTCCGTCAAATCCTTAAGTGACCAACTGCCTTTCAAATCAATCATAACCGCTCTCCGAAAGGGTATATCCGACAAAATAATATATCATTCGCACGGCAAATTCAAGCATTACGATTTCCCCGCGCTCCGAAAATGCCGTTTTATCCCCTCAAAATCCCGAAGAAAAGCGTTTTTGGAACAGGACGAAGCCGCATTCGTTCAATCGCTTGCAAATTCCTCTGCCCTGTTGTAGAATAATCGTCGCACGGAAGCGTACCGAAGTGGTCATAACGAGCCGCACTCGAAATGCGGTGACGGGGTAACTCGTCCGTGGGTTCGAATCCCACCGCTTCCGCCATTAGGGAATAATACGAACTCTGAAAATGAGTTCGTATTATTCTTTTCTGTCGATTACTTCGGTCTTGATACAAGCGCGTCAACGGCAAAGTCTCGGACGAACCCGCCCACGCCGTCATCGAACGCTATCTCTCCGCCCACGGCGAGGACTTCCGCTTCGAGACCGCGCCCAACCCCGTCCCCGAACTCTCCTGCCGCACCCGCGACAATACCACAGTAGGCTTGGGAGGCTGATCCCTTGTGGGGGATCCCACACGCCCCCTGCGAGGGTGTTACACCCTCGCGCTCCCATATTTTTTTATAATAAGAATGCGCCGAGCGTTGCGGGCAAAGCCGCAACGCTCGGCGCAATATTATATAAAAGCAAGGGGTGCGGGGATGTCATCCCCGCCGGAGTGCAGGGGCAGCACCCCTGCCCG
>CALVTH010000039.1 GCA_944360115.1 uncultured Clostridia bacterium | reverse complement strand
GTGGGGGAGAGGGCGCGAAATTGTTCGCTTCTGTTACGCAAGTTTCATTACTCGTTTCGGTATGCCCGAAAAATCGAGTTTGTTTTGTCGGGCATAAAAAACCCCCGCCCTAACGGCAGGGGTTTTTGTTTCAGACAATTGCTCGAAGCAATCACATAATCTTGTGATACATCGCGTACATCTCATCGTAACCCCAGATGACGGGCACGGGGTAGAGAGGATTGGCTTCGGAGAGGGCGTGTTCTATCATTACGGGAATGTCCTCTTCCTTGATGGTCCACTTGCCCTGAATCTTGGTGGGAATGTCCATATATTCGTTCATCTCGCGGATTGCGGCGATGAACGCGGTCGCCTTTTCGGAGTCGGAGTTGCCTTCGATGCCGACGGCTTCGGCGAGACGGGCGAGTTTCTTGTGCGCCTTTTCGCCGTACGCTTCGATGACATGGGGCAGGATGACCGCGTTGGCAAGACCGTGGGGCACGCCGTAGTAGCCGCCGAGAGAGTGCGCTATCGCGTGGACATAGCCGACATACGCGCGGGTGAACGCCATGCCTGCGAGCAGGGAAGCGCGCTGCATATTGTTCCTTGCCTCGATGTCGTCGCCCTTGTCATAGGCGCGTTTGAGATACTTGAAGATGAGCTGAGTCGCCTCTATGGCGTACTTCTTGGTGTTGCGGGTGTTCTCGCTGCCGATGTACGCCTCGACCGCGTGGGTGAGGGCGTCCATACCCGTGGTGGAGGTGATGTGCTTGGGAAGTCCGACGGTGAGAGAGGGGTCCATTACGGCGTAGTGCGGAATGAGCACGGGGTCGTTGATGGGGTACTTCTCTTTCTTCTCGGGGTTGGAGATGACTGCGGCGAGAGTGGCTTCGCTGCCCGTGCCCGAAGTCGTGGGAATGGCGACGAGGGGAGGCAGTTTCTTCATGACCTTGAGCACGCCTTTCATCTGAGGAATGGACTTCTTGGGACGGGCGACGCGGGCACCGATACCCTTTGCGCAGTCCATGGAGGAGCCGCCGCCGAGAGCGATGATGACATCGCAGTCGTTGTCCTTATACAGCTGCAGACCTTCTTCGATGTTCTGAATGGTGGGGTTGGGAACGACCTTGTCGAACACGGTGAGTTTGAGCCCTTCCGCGGCAAAACCGTCGATTATGGGCTGAGCCATACCCAGACCGAACAGCACGCTGTCGGTGACGAGCAGACCGCTCTTGAAGCCCTTGCTCTTGCAGAACGCGGCAAGTTTCTTGAGGCTGCCTTCGCCGGAAATCTGCTCGGGAACGCGCCACGGCAACATATATTCCGCGACATACATCACGCGCTGATAGAGCCTGCACCATATTCTGCGGGGCAGGGACGCTTTGTAGTTCTTGATTTTTTCAAGTTTCTTGTCTTCCATACTCCCTCCGTGTTCCCTCCAGGGGAAACGCTGAATTGTTGTTTAAAATTTTATCATTCTCCGTGCGCGTTTGCAAGCGTTTGGCGAAATTACGCGCGCAGTACGCCCGCGGGCGCGTGCCGAGGGGCGTCGGGAGAGGCGCGGAGAAGGGAAGCGGCGGGGCGGGAAACCGCACGGCGGAAACAGAGCGGCGGCGGGACTGCGCGGACTGAGGACGCCGAAACGGGGGCGCGCCGCGCCCGTCAACCGATTCGGTTCCGTTGCGAAAAGCGCGCGGATGTGATAGATTGTAGATATGGAAAACAACGCTGTGACAACGCGGGAATATCTCGCCGCTTTCGACCTTGACGGCACTCTTGCCGAACTGGGTTGCCCCGTCACCGAGGGCAATGTCGTGCTCCTGAAACGACTCGCGGAGCGCGCGCGCATAGTGCTCAGTTCCGGCAAACCCACCTATTATCTTTGCGGTTTTGCCCGTCAGCTCGGCATTGCCGACGCCGTGCTGATAGGCGAGAACGGGTGCGCAATGCAGTTCGGCGTGTCGCTCCCGCCTGTGCAGAACACCTACTTTATATCGTCGGAAAAGGCGGTTAAACAGTTGGATTTTGCAAGAAAGGCAATTCCCGCCTTATTTCCTGAAGGAATATGGTGTCAGCCCAACGAAGTGATGTTCACCCCTTTCCCCACCACGGAAGGGCAGTTTGACGCGATACGCGCGTTCAACCGCGACAACGCTTCCGCACTAGACGCGCTCGACATCTACGAGCACTGCGATTCCTTCGATTATGTGCCGCGCGGGGTCAACAAACGCACCGCGCTCGAAGCCCTCGCCGCGCGTCTGGGCGTGCCGCGCGAGCGCGTGATCGCCGTCGGCGACGGCGTCAACGATTATCCCATGTTCGAGTGCGCGGGCATTTCCGTCGGCATACGCCTTGCACATCCCGACAGGGCGGATTTCGACTTCTCCCGCCTTTCCGACGCGCTGTCTTTTCTCATCGGCCGCACCTCGGAATGACCTCGGGAAAGGGCGCGTTTCGCCACTTTGCGCTATAGTTAAATTTGTGGTCCATTTCGCTTGTCATTTTTTTCGAATATATGTAAAATAATACCCGCAAGCGGGTACGCCCGCACTATCATTCGGAATAAACCTTTGGAGGTATCAACTATTATGGCAAAAAACGTTAGAGTTGCTATCAACGGCTTCGGCAGAATCGGTCGTCTCGCCTTCAGGCAGATGTTCGGCGCGAAGGGTTACGAAATCGTCGCCATCAACGACCTCACCGACTCCAAGATGCTCGCTCATCTTCTCAAGTACGACAGCGCGCAGGGCAGATACGCTCTCGCCGACAAAGTGGAAGCCAAAGAGGGCGCCATCGTCGTCGACGGAAAGGAAATCAAGATCTATGCCGAGAAGAACGCTGCTGACCTTCCCTGGAAGGAAATCGGCGTGGATGTCGTGCTCGAATGCACCGGTTTCTACACCTCCAAGGCAAAGGCGCAGGCTCACATCGACGCCGGCGCAAAGAAAGTCGTCATCTCCGCTCCCGCCGGCAACGACCTTCCCACCATCGTCTACAGCGTCAACGAGAAGACCCTGACCAAGGAAGACACCATCATTTCCGCAGCTTCCTGCACCACCAACTGCCTCGCCCCCATGGCTGCCGCGCTCAACAAACTCGCTCCCATCGAGAGCGGTATCATGAGCACCATTCACGCCTACACCGGCGACCAGATGGTCCTCGACGGTCCTCATCGTAAGGGCGACCTCCGTCGTGCCCGCGCCGCCGCAATCAACATCGTGCCCAACAGCACCGGCGCCGCCAAGGCTATCGGCCTCGTCATCCCCGAACTCAACGGCAAACTTATCGGCTCCGCTCAGCGCGTTCCCGTGTGCTCCGGTTCCACCACCATCCTCGTGGCTACCTGCAAAGGCAATGTGACCGTCGAGCAGATCAACGCCGCAATGAAGGCAGCTTCCTCCGAGTCTTACGGCTACAACGAAGACCAGATCGTGTCCTCCGATGTCATCGGCATGACCTACGGCTCCCTCTTCGACGCCACCCAGACCATGGTCAAGTATATGCCCGAAATCGATTGCACCCAGGTTCAGGTCGTCAGCTGGTATGACAACGAGAACAGCTACACCTCTCAGATGGTCCGTACTATCAAGTACTTCGCCGAACTGTAAATCCAAACGCCGCTATTCGGCGTGATACTTCGTCAACACAAACGCCCGCAAACAGTCACATACGGAAAGTATGCTCCTGTCTGCGGGCGTTTTGTTTCCTTGTCTGACGCTCGTATCGGCGTTTGGACAGATAGTGTTACGCGCTCTTCATCCGAACGGCAACGCTACGGGCAGGTTCAAGAATTGTCTGCGGGCGTTCTTATACGCGCCGTTTGCTTGACAGGGTGGAGCCGCAACAGGCGGCAAACGGAAACTACGAGCGGGCGTTCTTATATACGCCGTCGGTTTGATAAGGTGGAGCCGCAACAGGCGGCGACCGTGTGAGCGCCGAGCGCCGGACGAAAAGTACGCCGACGGCGCGCCGCTGTAATTCGCCGCAGGCGGGCGCGCCGCAAGTGGCATAACTTCGTTGCCGCGCGGAGCGGCAACGAGGAACAGACTGTGCGCGAGTGCCGAAGGTGCCCGCCCACCGCCGTGGGTGCCCTTGTAAGGGGGTACGGCGGGGTCCCCGCAAACATCACCGCAGGTGATTTTGTGGGGTATCGCGGTGGGGGGAACCCGCAGGAGGGGGGACAGTTTTTGTATGTGAGCGGCGTTTGCCGCGGTTTTCCGTCGAGCGGGTTATCTGTAGACTTTCAGCACGCCGTGCACGACTTTGCATTCCAGAATCTTGTCGTCGATGACTTCGCCGTCCAGTTCGATTTTGCCGTCGTCGAGCACTTCCACCGTGACTTCCTTTGCCGAGTACACTTCGGTGTAGTCTTTCTTGACATGTTTGCCCGAGAGGAAGCCCGGCAGTTCTATGGGAATACGGCTCTTTTTCATTTCGTTGACGATGACCACGGACAGCAGGCCGTCGTCCACCTTGGCGTCGGGGCAGATGGGCATACCGCCGCCTATGCAGGTGCCGTTGCCCACGCCTATCATGAACACGCTCTTGTCCATGGTCTTGCCGTCTATGGTGAGGCGGAGTTTGTGCCATTTGACATGGATGAGGGTGTCGAAGAGGGAGGCGTAGTATTTGAGTTTGCCCTTGAAGGCTTTCATCGTGGCGTAGCGGAGCAGCACATCGACATCCATACCCGCGCCCGCGACATTGAGACATCTGCGCGAGCCGACATCGATATAGTCGATATAGCCGACATTGCCTTTGAGGATGAGTTCGATTGCGTCCTTGATTTTGGTGGGATGACCCGAGGCGCGCACGAAGTCGTTGCCCGTGCCGCAAGGCACTATGCCGAGAGTGACATTGTCGAAATTCCCGATACCGTTCAGCACTTCGTTGAAAGAGCCGTCGCCGCCGAAAACCAGAATCTTGGCGTCGGGTTTTGCGGAAAGTTCGCGTGCGATTTCGGTGGCGTGCCCCGCGTATTCGGTGTTGTGGACGGTGTATTCCACACCGCGTTCGGCGAAAATCTTTTCGGCTGCTTTCAGCGCTTTCAGGCTTTTGCCTTTGCCGCCGAGCGGATTGACGATGATGTCGTACATATTCAACAATCTCCCCTTGATGTATGGATATTGCCATCATATTATCCCATTGCCGCGACTATGTCAAGTGTGCGGCGCATTGTGGCGGCGGCGCGCGCCGCAAACTGAAAATGATTTCGCAAGTAAACTGCCGTATTGATTTTTGTGCGGGCGAATGTTATCATTATTAGGCAACGCGGGCGTGCGCGCGTATCGGTGCGCATTTTTGCGCGCGAGGGGGAAGCAATGCGGACACTTTTCAAGGGCGGGTTTATTGCCGACGGCACGGGCGCGCCCGTTTACAAGGGCGATTTGCTGGTCGAGGACGGCACGATTGTTGCCGTCGGCGACGCGGGCTCCGTCGCCGCGGACGAGATTTTGGATTGCTCGGGGCTCATCGTTGCGCCCGGTTTCATAGACGCACATTCCCACAACGATTTTTTCTACGACCGCGACGACGCGGAAATGTTCTACGCCCCCTTTCTCAAACAGGGTATCACCACGCAGGTGACGGGCAACTGCGGTTTTTCGCCTTTCGGCGTCGCGGAGGACAGCCCGTACAAGCATAAAGTCGGCGGCGGACTTTTCCGCGCCGTCAGACCGTCGTCGTTTGCGGAGTTCAAACAGCGCGCGAAGGGCAGGCTTTTCGTCAATATGGTGCCCCTCGTCGGTCACGGTACGACGCGCATAAGCGTGTCGGGCTACAATCCCGCGCCCCTGTCCGCGGAGGACATCGAACGCGAAATGCGTCTTGTCGACGAAGCCATGGAGGGCGGTGCGTTCGGCGGGTCGTTCGGGTTTATGTACGAGCCGGGCATTTACGCAAAACGCGACGAACTGGTGGCGTTCGCAAAACGCATAGCGCGCCACGACGGCATACTCACCGTGCACCCGAGGGCGTGCAGCAAGGTTGCCCTCGGCTATCCGCTCATATCCAAACCGCACATCGAGCTCGCGCTCGACGAGGTGGTGGAGATTATGAAGGAGAGCGGCGTGCGCACGGAATATTCGCACCTCATTTTCGTGGGCAAGACTTCGTGGAAGAGTCTCGGCCCCATGCTCGAAAAATTTCATCGCCTGAACGACGAAGGCTGCGCCGTCGCCTACGACAACTATTCCTTCACCTACGGCGCGTCCGTCATAACGGTGGTGCTGCCGCCGTGGTATATGGCGCTCCCCGAAGCCGAACGCAAGAAGCCGTTCAATATGTTCCGTCTCAAACTGATGACCTATATCACGAAAATCGCGCTCGGCATAGATTTCTGCGATTTCATCGTGGCGTACATTTCTCCCGACCCGGCGCACAGAAAATACGAGGGCAAGACGGTGTCCGAGTGCGCCCGCGAGGAAGGTCTGTCCGATTTCGACATGTACATAAAACTCGTCGACCTCAGCAAGGGGCAGGGCAGGTTGTATCTCGGCAAATATTACAACGACGACATAATACGCCGACTAATGGAGGACGACCTTTCGGTGTTCATGACCGACGCGTGGGTGGAAGAGGCCGGCACTCAGAATGGCGCGGCGTATCAGGGTTTCCCTTATTTCTTCGTGCGCGCAAAACAGTACGGCATACCCGTGGAGAAGGTCGTGCGCAAGATGACGGGCGCGACGGCGGAGCGTTTCGACATAAAGGGGCGCGGCACGCTCGCAGCGGGCAACCGCGCAGATGTCACGGTGTTCGATTTCGACAACATGAAAGTCGACCCCGCCGTGCCGGACTTTACGCCCGAAGGGATAAAGCATGTCATGGTCAACGGCAAATTCGCGGTCCGCGACGGGGAATTCCTGTCGGCACGGGCGGGCGAAATCATACTCAAAAAATAAACTTTCGCGGGGAGGGTCAAATGTGAAAGAGAAACTCAAGAAACTTGTGGGGATTGTCAAGGCGATGTGGAACAAACCGTTGCCCGGCAGGTTCCTCACGCTCAAGGAAGCGGGCGCCTTCGGCATTTACGCGCTTGGCAACAGCTGGATTTACAACAGCCTGTTGCTGGTCGTCGCCGTCACGCAAATCCCGTATTTCTACGAAATCCCTGCCGTGCACGGTTACGTCATTTACATTCTCGGAACGTTGATAACGGCAATATTCACTCCCATTATCGGAAACGCAATGGAAAAAAAGCGTACCAAGTGGGGACGGTACAAGCCATATATACTTTTCTCGCTGCCCGCACTCGCGCTGTTTACCATGCTCGCCATGTGGATACCGCAGTACGACGACCTCAACAGCACGATAGCTTACGCGTACATTGCCTGCGTGCCTTCCATTGCAATAGCCGTGTTTGCAAACAATATGTATCAGACTATGCCCAATGTCATAACCCCCAATCATCAGGAGAGGGCGGACATTATGACACCTGTGGGGCTTTTGGTCGGGTTTGCCCCAACCATTATGAATATAATCGCAGGTCCCATCAGGTCGGCTTACATAGACAAAGGCCAAGAGTATATGGCGATGCGCATAATCGGTATCATCAGCATCGTGCTGGGTATTATCTGCATTATGTTCATCATAAAGGTCAAGGAGAGGGTGTACGAGCTGGAAGTTGCGCCCGACATCGCCTTCGCCGGTAAGGAGGACGGGGAAAAACCGCAACCCGAGACCGACGCGGAAATGGCTTCCGAGTCGGAAGAAACCGCGGCTTCCGTTCCCGCCGCCGTGCAGGTTACGGCTTCCGTCGAGGCAGGGGAGAATACGGAAGAACAGCCCGTGGCGGCGCCACCGCAACCCGCCGCCGCACAGTCCGCGGCAACGGTGCTGCCCGCTCCCGTGAAAAAAGGCAACGCGCTCAAGGACTTTTTCGCGTTGCTCGGCAACAAGCCCTTGCTCATTCTCTTCCTCGCCCTTATATTCGGCTCGCTCAGGGAGTTTTACGCGCAATTCCGTCTGCTTATCATCCAGTTGCGCTTTTCGCCGGATGTGACCACGGCTCTCGATATAATGGGGTTGCCTAATACGATAATAGGCTTTGCAAGTACGGTGGCAATGCTGCTACTGCCTATTGTCACGCGCAAGATGAACAGGAATCATATAATCATTATGTTCACAAGTCTTGGAATGGTAGTCTGTGCGATTCTGGGATTTGTCGGCATCGAGAATATTCCTATCGGAACGACCTCCGCTGTGGTTCTAACCATTCTTTTCTTCATTGCCTGCATCAACCCTACATATCTTCTTGTCCCGGTTATGCTCGGCGAAATCGCGGATTACCAGCAGGCCAAGAACGGTAAGAGGTATGAAGGATATTTGCAAAATTACATTTTTACAATACCTGGTGTATTTACTCAGATTGCTATGTTGCTGGCGTGGATATGGCAATCGGCAATAGGGTTCGAACCGGCACAGATTTCCATGGATATACAGGAGTTGCATTTCGTTGCGGAATCTACACGTGCAATTGCAAACGAGTGGTTCAATGCTGCATTCTTGTTGTCTGCGGCCAGCGCAGCCTTAATGATAATCACATTGTTGTTCTATCCGCTTACAAAGAAAAAGAGTGCCGAGATCACAGCGAAATTGCAGAGTGAAGCCGCGAATATGGATGAAATGGGCGAGGGCAACAAAGAAGAATTCGACGCGACCGTCGCCGCCGAGACGGAACGCCTTTCGGACGCCGAAACTTCCGTCGACGAGGAAAGCGACGGCGGTACCGTCGCGGAAGAAGGGGCGGAGGACGACGACCGTGAAAACCGCGCCGTCGCGCCCGAGTCGGACGGCAAAGCCGAAACCGACGATGAGAACGGATTGCGCTAAAACCTATCGAGGGGAGGGCGCGGCATGAAAAAACTGATGAAATTCTCCACCAATACGCTGACGATGTTTTTCGTCTGGCTGTTCGCCGTCATTGCGCCGTGGCTGTTTTACTGTTGCAGGATAGGACACGTGTATGTGGACATCGTGCTTTTCCACGGTTTTTGTCAGACGCTGCTGTGGATTATGATGTTGTCGGCGGTGGCGGTGAGCGTTCTCGCCTTTTTGCGCCTGCGCGTCGCGCCTTACAACGATGACGAAACGATGCCTTTGCCGTTCAAGGCGGCGTGTGTGGCGTTCTTCGCGCTCACGGCCGTTTTCACTCTGGTGTGGGTGATAAGTCTCGGCGTCATGGGCGTCGAGTCTACGCCCGTCGCGGGCAAAATGTTGCTCGAAACCCTGCCTTTCGGGACGGCGGTCGTCGTGGCGGGAGGGCTTTTCCTGTTCCTGCCCGCGCTCAAAAACAGAAAGGTCAGGGCGGCGGTTGCGGCGTGCGTCATCACCGCGGGTTTCTTTGCGGTTATCGGGTCGCTTTATCCGCTTTCGACCTACGAGTTCGTCTCCGCGCCGATGGTGATAGACACGGGCGAAGGGTACTCCGTCGTGTTCGCAACAACCGACACGGGTACGGGCTATCTCGAGTATTCCCACGATGGGAAGGACTACAAAATTTACGACACCGAGGACGGCAGAAAGGTCAACAGCCGTATTCACAGTTTCTTCGTGCCGTACGAACATCTCGACAACAACACTTACCGCGTCGGGGCGACCCGCGTCATCGACGAGCTCAGTTACGGCGGAACCAACGGCAAGACAATCGTCTCAGGCGATTACGCATTCAAACGCAACAGCGGAGAAGTGCAACGAATTCTTTGCGTTTCTGACTGGCATACCCGTATCGAAAAGGCGGAAAAGGTCATTGCGATGGGGGGAAGTTACGACGCCGTCATTCTGCTCGGCGACGCGGCGGCGGGACTGCAGTTCGAAGAGGAAGCCGCCGACTATATCGTCAGGTTCGGCGGCGACGTCAGCGACGGCGTCATTCCCGTCATCTACACCCGCGGCAATCACGAGACCCGCGGGGCGTACGCTACCGAGTTGTCCGACGCGCTGGGGCTTGACAGCTTCTACCACGAGGTAGTCTGCGGCGATTATCGTTTCATCGTCCTCGACAGCGTGGAGGACAAGCCCGACGACCACCCCGAATACGGCGGAATGGCGGACTATTCCGCTTACCGCGCGGGTATGATCGAATGGCTCGAAGGGCTGTCTCCCGACTCCTCCAAACACACCATGATTGTTTGCCACGACAGGGAGATCTGCATCGAAGAGGATTTGCGCGAAAGGGCGTTTGCCGCTTTCGAAAAACTCGACGCGGCTTTCCTGTTTTCGGGACATTCGCACGACTGCGAATTGATTTTGACGGAAAGTCTGCCCATTTACACCGACGGCGGGTTCAAGAACGGCAAGTACATCGCCAGCGAAATAACGCTTTCGCCGACCGGCATAAGTGTCTACGGCTGGGGAGCGGACGGAGAAGTGCAATCGGGAAGCTTTGAGTGGCGCACGTTGTGAAGCGATATCCGATAAAGTCTAAACACTCAACCCTCGGCAACCGCCGAGGGTTTTGTTTTGCGCAATATGTCCAACGACGGCGCGACGGGCGAAACGGCAAACAAATTCGGAAATTAACGAAGATAAAACCTTATGCCGAAGCAATCGCGGATAAAAAATGCGGACAACTTGTTGTGCAAGCCTGCATTGTTCCTTTTGGGGGATTTTAATGGATTAGATCACCGAATTGTGGACAGGGTATGCCCCGAGAAACGCGATTTCGCTATTTTATATCGGAGCGTGGGATTGATTGTGTAATAATTCTACTTGTGCGCAGATTGAATTCAATGTCAGTTTGTGCCTTGGTACATTTGTCGTAATACCGTCAAGGTGGCGTTACGCGCGCTTTCAGGCAGCGCAGAAAACAGGGAAATCACCTCTCTTTGTTCGGGTGTCAGCGTGGAAATAAGGTTGATTACGCCGACATCGTCGGCGTTCCCTATCAGATAATCGACCGAAACCTCGAAAAAACGCGCAATGGAAATCAGTTGCTCTATGGAAGGCTGAGTGTTTGAGTTTTCCCAATTGTTGAAAGTGCCTTGACTGACGCCGAAGATTTTGGCAGCCTCCCGTTGTGACAGTCCGCGCTCTTTTCTTAATTCAAATATTCTAATCATAACTCACCTCGCACGACTGTATTATTAATAAAACTAATAAGGTAAGTTTGACAAAATTAGAAAAGCTGATATATAATATATTTTATGAACAAATTAACTGTTCAAACGGAGGGGAAAATGAGAAAGAAATCATTTTTGCTTTTTGTGATTTTGTGTTGCATAACGCTTCTTGTTGCGTGCGTTTTCGTCGCGTGCAATCCCG
>CALVTH010000038.1 GCA_944360115.1 uncultured Clostridia bacterium | reverse complement strand
CCGAAGGAATCAGTCCGTTCGACTTGCATGTGTTAAGCATGCCGCCAGCGTTCGTCCTGAGCCAGGATCAAACTCTTGAGTTCAATCTTGACTATGCGTTTCAAAGGTTTTAGACGCATTGAATTTTTGATTTAATTCACATTAAAATCGCTTTTCCAAATGTTCAATTTTCAAGGTTCTTGCCGTCACCCTTTCAGGGCGGCGACTGTGTAATACTACCACAGCGGTTTCCGCTTGTCAATGAATTTTCGCCTTTTGTCGCAACTTTTTTGATAGTGTGCGACAGAAACTTTCACACCACATTATCTTGTGCCGAAAGCACCCGATAAGCGGAGCCGAAAGCGTCCGCGAAACTTCTCTTTCAAGGTTCAACCACCCGCAGGCAGCCTGCATATAATACAATTTTGAAAAAGGAAAGTAAAGCGTTTTTATGTCGATTTTCGGAAAAATTTTTATTTTTTTCAAAAGCGGCAAAAAAGCCCTGTTTTCAGTCGGTTGCGCGCGCGATGACTCCGCCGCCTATACATATTTCGCCGACATAACACACCGCATACTGCCCCGCGGCAATCGCCCTCTGCTTCCGCGCGAACTCAATCCGCACCCCGCCGTCCGTCACCCGCGCCACGGCTTTCTCGAGAGGCTGACGGTGGCGTATGCGCACCTCACATTCGAATTCGTCCCCGTCGGGACGGGTGATGAAATTGAATCCGTCCGTCTCGAGCGCGCCCCTGAACAACCGCTCGCCCTCGCCCTGCGACACAATGAGAAGATTGCGCTCCACATCCTTGTCCAGCACGAACCAGCTTTCGCCGCTGCCTTCGGACTTGCCGCCGATACCCAGTCCCCTGCGCTGCCCCACCGTGTAATAGAACACCCCGCGGTGCCTGCCCACCGCTTCGCCGCGCTCGTTGACTATGTCGCCGTCCTTCATCGGAATGTAACGCGAAAGAAATTCGCGGAATTTTCTCTCGCCTATGAAGCATATACCCGTGCTGTCCTTTTTTTCCGCAACGGGAATATCTCTCGCGCGTGCGTACGCGCGCACATCATTTTTAATGGAATCGCCGAGGGGGAACAACACTCCGTCCAGCTGTCTCTCCGTCACCTGATTGAGAAAATAGGTCTGGTCCTTGTTCTCGTCGGCGGCGCGAAGCAGATAATTGCGCCCTTCCTCGTGGCGTATGCGGCAATAGTGCCCCGTGGCAATGTAGTCCGCCCCCATTCCGAACGCGAAATCGCGGAAAGGCCCGAACTTTATCTCGCGGTTGCACAACACATCGGGATTGGGAGTCCTGCCCTTGCGGTATTCGTCCACGAAAAGACTGAACACCCTCTCCATATACTGCTCGGAGAAATCGACGGAATAATAAGGAATGTCCAGCGCGCCGCACACCCTTTCGACATCCGCCCAGTCGCGCTCGCCCGTGCAGCTGCCGTCGGGCTCGGTGTCCTTCCAGTTGGACATATACAGCCCCACGACATCAAAGCCCTGCTCCTTGAGCAGAGCCGCCGCCACGGCGGAATCCACCCCGCCGCTCATTCCGACAACTACGCGCTTTGCCATATCGCCGCGGCTCCTTCACCGCGCCCCCATTATACCACACCCCGCCGCAAAGTAAATAAAAACCGCCTCGCACGCCTGTCTCCACCTTTCACCAATATCCCCGAAACCGCACCCACCCAAACACCCCTCCCCGACGGCGCACCGCCCGACTCGAAATAGCCCCCGCTTTGTCCGCGCACCTCCCCCCCCTTTTTTCAGCCCCGACGCACCCTCCGACGACGCACCACTCCCCGTCAAGAGGACTCCCGCTTTGTCCGCGCACCTCCCCCCCTTTTCAGCCCCGACGCACACTCCGACGACGCTCTACCCTTCATCAAGAGAACTTCCCCCTGCGCGCGCACTCCTCCCTCCCTTTCTCTGTTGCCCCCTGAGACAGGGGGCGGCAACACACCCGAACAACACACAACGCCCGAGGGGGTGGCGGAGTTTTCGGGGTGAAGGGGGCGGACTCGGAAAACAGCCCCCTTCCGTTTTTGTTTCTTTTTGCGTCCAAAAAGAAAATCCCCACTCGCGCGGCAGCCATAAAAAAACCGCCCCGCGGATTGTCCGCAGGGCGGCATTATCGCCATCCGTCTCACGCCCCGTCGGGGCAAACGGTCACTTGTAAAGCTCGTCCGGATAACGGTCTCCCCTGTCGGGCAGGATTGCCAGCACCTTGCCGCCCTCTTTCTCGGCAACGGCGCGCGCGGCGAGCACCGCAGCCCCCGCGGATATGCCCACCCTGAGTCCGAAAGTGCGGAAGATATTGCCCACTTCGGCGACGGCTTCCGCGCTTTTGACGGTGACGATACCGTCCAAAGCCGACTTGTCGACGATTGCGGGCACGAAATTCGCGCCGATACCCTGAATGAGGTGCGGAGCCGCATAGCCCTCGCTCAACAGCGGACTTTCGGCAGGCTCAACGGCATAAACCTTGCAATTCAGCCCGTTTTCGACAATGTATTTCTTTATTCCCATAACCGTGCCGCCGCTTCCGACGCCCGCGACGACGGCGGTCGTGTCGGGCATATCGCGGAATATTTCGGGCGCGGTGGTCTCGAAATGCGCCGTTATCGACGAAGGATTTCCGAACTGGTCGGCGAAAAATCCGTTCTCCGCGCGGACTATTTCCTTTGCGCGCGCAACCGCTCCGCTCATACCGTCTGCGGCGGGGGTAAGCACCAGTTCCGCGCCGTATTCCTTAAGCATTGCCCTGCGCTCCGCACTCATGCTCTCGGGCATGGTGAGAATGACCTTTATGCCGAGCAGACCGCCCACGAAAGCCAACCCGATACCCGTGTTGCCGCTGGTGGCTTCAACGACGGGCGCGCCCTCTTTCAAAGCCCCCGACAAAATCGCGTCGCGGAGAATGTAAAACGCCGCCCTGTCCTTAATCGACCCCGCGGGGTTTTCTCCCTCCACCTTGCCGAAAACGCCGCCGCCGAGGTCGACGACGGGCGTATTACCTATAATCCCCGCTATCTCGTTCAACTTGTTTCTTAAACTTTGGGAAAGGCTCATATCTCCTCCCGCGCCGTCAGATGACGGCTCAGATCTTATTAAAATGTACGCTCGTGCGCGCGAGAGCGGGAAACTCTATGCTCTTCCCGCGAACTCGTCCGCGATTTCCTCCGTCGCGGCAACAACCACGCCTTCCTCGGAGAAATCGTATTTGCCCCCGTTCACGGACCTCACGACGCCGCCGGCCTCCTCGGACATCAACACGCCCGGCACGAGGTCCCACAGATTGCGCGTGAACATAACGAAACCGTTTGTTCTTCCCGCGGCAAACCACGAGAAATCCACGCTTGCCGCGCCGAAGTGACGGAGTTTTGCCACTTTGTCGTAAACCTCGGTCACCAGCCTGACCTGCCTTTCGGCGTGCGAAGCCGTCTTGTGCGAATAATCTCCCACGCTGACAACGGCGTCGCGCAGCGGTGCTTTCGACACGGAAACAGCCTCGCCGTTGAGCCTGACGCCGCCGCCTTTGAGGGCGGTATAGGTCTCGTCGAAACGCGGCAGATACACCACCGCCGCCAGCGGTTCCCCGTCTATGCAGAAGGCGCATTGCACACCGAACAGCGGCAGACCGTGCGCCATATTGACGGTGCCGTCTATGGGGTCCACCGTCCAGCTTCTGCCCGCGGGCAATTCGCGGAGCGGGTTGAGTTCCTCCCCGACAACGCAATCCCCGCCGAACTCGCTTTCAATCGCCTCGGTGATGAATTTCTCCATTGCGAAATCGGCATCCGTGACAAGGTCGAACGCGCCCTTTGCGCGGGTGTGCAGGTCGGCGCCGCCGCAGTTTTTCCACGCTTCTTTCACTATTCTGCAAAGAAAAGCAAGCTCTTTCTTTCCGTCGTTCATATCAAAACCTTTTTACATTACAGCGCGTTTATCGCGCGTTTTTGTCGTTTAATCCGCTCTTTGGTGCGGCTTCAACACTTTCGCCTTGCCGCTTGCGGACAATATGCGTATCTTGAAAACGCCCGTCCGCGCAAGGCTGCCCGCCACCGCCGCGTCGAAGTTGCTCATATTGTTCGGGGTGTATTTCTCGCACAGCAATCTCAGCGCGCGCACCTTCTCGTCACCGTCTTCGACCTCGCGGCACTCGCCCTCGAACATAGCCGATTCGAATCCCGTCGTGAAGGCTTTCTCGGCGCGTTCGACATCGCCCACGCACACCACCCACACCCGCGGGTCGGCTTTGAAGGCGTCCACCTTCCTTCCCTCCTGCGCCGTATGAAAATACAGACAGTCGCCGTCGCGCGCCACGCTTACGGGCACGCCGTACGGCTCGCCCTCGGGCGTTACGACGGACACCGTCGCCCACTCACATTTATCCGCCACCGCAAGGGCGAAATCGCGGTCCATTTCTCTGTCTTTTCTGCGCATAGTCGCCGCTCCTTTATTTTGAAATTATACCACATCCGCCGCCGCTTGTCGCGGTTTGCTCATGCGTTCTCGGGCAAAACTCCCCTTTTTCTCTCCCGCGCCGCCCACACCGCCGGAGTGCAGCCGAATTCCTCGCCGAAGCGGCTTATGAAATGGCTCTCGGACGAGAAGCCCAGCCCGTACGCCACTTCGCCCACGGAATAGCCGCCGAGGAGCATGGCCTTGCCCGCCTCGAGTTTGCGCCGCACCACATAACGGGAAAGACTGCACCCCACGCTTTTCCTGAACAACGCCGAAAGATACCCTTCCGACAATCCGCAGTACGCCGCGGTTTCGCCCAGCGTAATGCGCTCGTGCAGACGCCTGTTGACATAATTGACGGCGCGGCGCACGGCGGGCGGATAATGCGCCGCCGTTCCGCTTTCTGCAACGCGCGCGGCGAAATCCGTCGCCCGCTCGGTGAGGAATCCGACTATCTCCTCGGGGTCGGTCATCTTGTCCACCCGCATAATGCAATCGTCGCTGTACAAATACGCGTCCGTCTCGTCCATTCCGCCCGCTATGGCATATCTGCACGCGACCGCAACGCAACACACGGCGAAATATTTGGTCTGCGTGAGCGCGTCGGTCGACATTCGTCCGACGAAAACGCCCGCTTTGAGACACTCCCACATCATCTTTTCCACGCCCTGCACATCCCCCGCGCGTATGCAGGAATAGAACGCCGTCTCGGTTTCGTATGCGGTGTGCAACTGCCCCCGCTCGCGCTGTTCGTCGGCGGTGCCGGCGGGCAACATATTTATTCCGTAAGATTTTCGTCCCATAACTTCCTCCGCCTCCATTATATCCCGCTCCGCCGCAAACACATACGATTTTTGATATTTTTATCCGATTTTTGATATAAACATACCCTTCTTGGAGGCTAACATTGAAATGTCGGGAAAAGCGGAAAGGCGGCGCCCGCCTGTCGCCGTTTCACGCTCGCCGACGCGTGGGGGAAACAAAGATGAAAAGCAGAACAAAATTCCGGGCGGATTTCGCCCTCGTATCCGAGATGTTCGCAAAAGCGGGGTTGCCCGCGCCCGAAAGCGTCTCGCCGCTCGGCGCGGGAGAATTCAACACCGTGCTGTCCGTCGTTGCAGGCGGCAAAAAATTCGCCCTGAAAATCGCGCCGTCTGACGACACCCCCGTGCTCCGCTACGAAAAAGGCATGATGAAAGCCGAGGTCTACTGGTACGACCTCATAAGGCAGTCGGGAGCCGTTGCCGTTCCCGAAGTGATTTTCAGCGACTTTTCGCACTCTCTCGCGCCCGCGGACTGGTTCGTGATGACGCAGATTGAGGGCGTCCACCCCACCGCCGACGCCTTCGGCAACACCGACCCCGCCACCGCGGAAATGTTCGCCCGCACGCTGGCGCGAATCAACAATGTACACGGCGAAGGCTTCGGGTATGTTCAGGGCAAACGCCACGACGACTGGTACCATGCAATCCGCGCAATGGTGTGCGACCTCCTCGACGACGCCGCCGACAAAAAGCGGCGTTCCCGCCGCGGCGAAAAGCTCCTCGGGCACATCGACCGTTATGCCGACATACTCTCGCGCGCCGATTGCAGAATGGTCAATTTCGACCTTTGGGTCGCCAATGTGATTTTGCCGTCCGACGGCGCCGCGCCCGTGCTCATCGATCCCGAGCGCACCTTTTGGGGCGACCGCGTCGCCGACTTCGTGTGCATGGAAACCTCGAAGGACTTCCGCTCCAAAACGACAAGCCTTGCCGTCTACAACGCCGAGTCCGACTCTCCCGTCGAAATAACGGACGAAACGGCAATACGCAACGCCGTGGCGTACGCCTACCTCGCCCTCATTCAGGAAGTGGAAAAATACTACCGCTACACACCGCTGATGTTCGGGTGGTGGCGAAATGTGTTCGGTTCCGCGTTTATGTTTTCGACGGCGTTCAAAGTGCTCGACGCAAAACGATGAAACCCCGCTCTTCGCCTCAAACCGACGACTCCGCCCGCGAAAAATCGTCCGACGCGCTCGGACAAGGCAATATCTCCCGTCTGGTAGCGGGGTTTGCGCTGTCCGCGCTTGCCGGACTGGCCCTCAATTCAATCTATTCCCTCACCGACGCCCTGTTCGTCAGCCGCGGAGTCGGCGACGCCGCAATGGGCGGCGTTTTGGCGGTGTTTCCTTTCGTGTTGCTGCAAAGCGCGGTCTCGACGGCGATAGGCGGCGGCGCCGCCACCCTGGTTTCGCTTAAACTCGGCGAAGGCAACCGCAAGGAAGCGGGCGAAATCGCCGCCACGGCAATGGCGACATTCTACGCCTGCGCCCTGCTTATAACGGCGCTCGGTTTCGCCTTTATCAATCCCCTTCTCGACTTTTTCGGCGCGGTGGGCGAAATCCGCCCCCACGCCCGCACCTATTTCGAAATCATACTCGCGGGCAATGTCCTTTCCACGGGCTTTTCGTCGATAATACGCGCCGAAGGCAAGGTGGGCTACGCCTCCCTGATATGGGTGATACCGATAACCGTGAATATCGTCCTCGACGCCGTGTTCATTTTCGAACTCGGCTGGGGAGTGGCGGGCTCGGCTGCGGCGACGCTCGCCTGCCAGTTCACCTCCGTCGCAATGGCGGCGTTATTCTTTGCGAAATTCAGTTTGCTGCCGCTCGGGGCAGTCCGTCCGCGCCTCGCCAGAGTGCCCGCAATATTTTCCGTCGGAGTGCCCTCTCTCGTCCAAATGGGCAGTTTATCGTTACTTTTCGCACTCGCAAACAACCAAATAAGCAAAATCGACGGAGCGCTGGGCGTCACGGCTTTCGGTTATGTCGGCAAACTGGCGACCTATGCCGCCGTGCCGTTCACCGCCCTCGCATACGCCCTCGCTCCCATTGTGGGCTACAACTACGGCGCGGGCAACGACGACAGAGTGAAACAGACTGTACGCCTGTGCGCCGTCGTCGCCGCGGTGTACGCCGTCTGCGCCACGCTCCTCGCCGAAGCAATTCCAGCACACCTCGTCCGCATTTTCACGGACGACCCCGCCGTTACGGCATACGGCGCTCGGGGAGTGCGCTTCGTCGCGGCTTCGCTGGTGTTGCTGCCCTTCCCTTTATTGCTGGGCGCCACCCTGCAGGCAAAAGGCAAACGACTTTCTTCGACATTCTTTTACGCCGCCCACTTCCTCGCTTTCGTACCGTTGGCTTTCACCCTGCCGTCCGCGCTGGGGGCCGACGGGATGTGGATTGCCTATCTGTCCGCCGCCGCCGTTGCCGCCGTCGTCTCCCTGCTTTACACGGCGCTCTCCCCGCGCTACCCCGCCGCCCCGCCGTACACCCGTCTGCCCCGTTTCCCCAAAATGCTGGACAATCCCCCGCCGAAAGGCTAAAATGGTAATGCTTCGTGCGGAGAGACACGCCTCGGGCGCTTCTCCCCGACGCCGCGCGCAAGCGCGTCCGCACGCAAGCACAAACAACGCCACGCGCACCCGTAGCTCAGCTGGATAGAGTGTCAGATTCCGATTCTGAAGGTCGCAGGTTCGACTCCTGTCGGGTGTACCAAACAAGCCTCGGAATTTTCCGAGGCTTGTTTCCATTACAACGCAACGCGCGACTTCGCCGCCTGCACTCCCTCTTTTGTCTGCGCTCGGCGTTCGCAAATGCTTCGCGCTTGCTTCCACCTTCTCTTGCCAACGGGTGTACCAGCCAACCCTTTGCACGAATTGCAAAGGGTTTTGCTTTCCCCCGCCACTCGTCTCACCGTTTGCTGACGCGATTGACGCTACGCGTACCAATCGCTATTCCGTCGCTGCGCTCCTTACGACTCCTGTCGGGTGTACCAAACAAGCCTCGGTATATTGCCGAGGCTTGTTCCGTTGCATTGCAACGCGCGACTTCGCCGCCTGCACTCCCTCTTTTGTCTGCGCTCGGTGTTCGCAAATGCTTCGCGCTTGCTCCCGTCTCCCCTTGCCAACGGGTGTACCACACTTGAATAATGCGAACTCCCGTCCCACGGAGTCCGCATTGTTTTTTATCCGCGATTGCTTCGGCATAAGGTTTCCGCTTTGTTAATTCCCGGATTTGTTTGCAGATTTAGCCCGCCGCGCCGACTGTTTGATATTAAAAGCGCGGGGGAATGTACCCCCGCGCTTTCGACTGAATACAATCAGCGGCGGTGGCGGCGCCGCATCTTGCCATTGTGTTACACCCTACGCCAATAATAGTCATCGTAGGTCGACTTGAGATAGGTCGCCGCGGTCGAAGCATCGAACAAACTACTGCTCGAAAGGCTGGTGTAACTGCTGAAACTGCTTGATGACGACACCTGCCAGCCGCTTGTATTCTCGAAAGTCACCGAGGTCAAACCGCTGCACCACAAGAAGGCATAACTCCCTATGCTTGTTACGCTGTCGGGGATGGTGATTGAGGGTAAATCACTACAATTTTCAAAAGCGCCATCTCCTATACTCGTCACGTTATTACCCATTGTCACACTTGTTATGACAGGTTGGCCTGACACTGCCCCCGAGTACCACACGGAAAACATATATGCTGGTATTTTCTGCACGCGTTCCCCAAATATTACGCTTATTCCGTCGCTGGCTGTACCCGCCCAACGGAACACGTTGCTGCCCCAAGCAAAATCATTCACGGATACGGCATTCCAGTTTATTTCCTCCAAACTGCTGCAATACTCAAAGGCCGACTCCCCTATGCTTGTCACGCTGTCGGGGATGGTGATTGAGGTCAAGCCGCTGCAACCGTAAAAAGCCCTCTCCCCTATGCTTGTTACGCTGTCGGGAATGGTGATTGAGGTCAAGCCGCGGCAATTATAGAAGGCATAACCCCCTATGCTGGTCACGCTGTCGGGAATGGTGATTGAGGTCAAGCCTTTGCAACCGTAGAAGGCATGATCCGCTATACCGAGTGTACCTTCTTCCAAAACGACGGAGGTATTGCTCGGCATTGTTCCTTTATACTCATAAGCGACTTTCCCCGCATAAACCACTCCGTCCGGTTGTAAATCGTACCATGCGGTACCGGAGAAGGCATACCTCCCTATGCGTGTCACGCTGTCAGGGATGGGGATTGAGGTCAAACCGCTACAGCCACGGAAGGCGTAACTCCCTATACTTGTTACGCCGTTGCCTATGGTAACCGAGGTCAAGCCGCTGCAATTGTAGAAAGCATAATTCCCTATGCTCGGCACACTGTCGGGAATGACCAAGTTTTTGACAAGAGAACCGTCAATATAGAGATTACCAGCATAATATAAAGGATTTGCAGAAGAACTGCCAAACGAAATCCCGCACCAACTTGCAACATCTCCGGTGTAATAAATCGAAGTCAAGCCGCTGCACCCCTCGAAGGCAGAACTTCCTATGCTTGTCACGCCATCGGAAATGGTGATTGAGGTGATGTCGGTCTGACAATAAAATGCGTAAGACGGCACGGCCTGCACTCCGTCGGGAATGACGATTGCCCCTTCCACCTTTTCACCGTCTATATACAGCGTGGGCCCGCTTGACATTACATAGTCCAGTCCGCTTATTCCGCACCAGCCCGCCACATCTCCGGTGTAATACACGGAGGTCAAGCCGCTGCAATTATGGAAGGCAGAACCCCCTATGTTTGTCACGCTGTCAGGAATGGTGATTGAGGTCAAACTGCTACAATTATAGAAGGCTTGATACCCTATGCTTGCCACGCTGGTGCCTATGGTGACGGAGATCAAGCCCCGGCAAAGACCGAAGGCATAATCCCCTATGCTCGTCACGCTGTCGCCTATGGTGACAGAGGTCAAACCGCTGCAGCCACGGAAGGCATAACTCCCTATGCTCGTCACGCTGTCGGGAATGGTGATTGATGTCAAGCCGCTGCAATCCTCGAAGGCACGATATTCTATGCTTGTCACACCGTTGCCTATGGTGACGGAGGTCAAGCCGCTGCAACTCGAAAAAGCACTTGAAACAATGGTACCCGCAACAACGGTGGCGCGGGTTATGCCGGAGGCGTTTATCACGGCCTTCATTGCATTTGTGTCGGCATATCCTTCTATCGACGCAAGTTTCTCGCAATCATCAAACGCACCGCTCTGTACCGTCAACGAGGAAGTGCGGGATGTTATGTAAATTTTTTCAAGCGCCGTACAACCGTCGAACGCACCCGACGCAATTACGCCGACCTCCGCGGGTATGGTGTACTCTTTCAAAGCGGGGTTCACATATTGCAGCGTTCCGTCCACAATTCGGTCGTCGTACACTACAACCACCGAGACGTTTGCCGCGGGGGCGGATTTCCCGTTTATCTCGTTGCCGTCGGAATCCGTGAAAATCAACCCTGTCACACCCTCGGGGAACGAATTCCATCCTCTCGCACGCATATACGCCGTTTCGATGTTGTCGCCTTCGGTAAACTCGACTGCGTTCACAAGACCGTCGCCCGTGAGAGTGAATGTCGCCGCATTTTTCCAGTTGGCGTAATACGTCGCCTTTTCCCACACACGGTTGTCGAACGACACCCGTTCGCCGTCATTGTTTTTCCAGCTTTCAGGCGTAGTGTACCAGCCCATAAACAGGTATCCGTCGCGAGTGGGTTCGGCAGGCTCCTTAATTTTGGAGCCTATGTCGATTTTTTGGCTGTCACCGCCGCTCCCGCCGTTGCCGTCGAAAGTTACCTTGATTTTTTGCGCGGTGCTGTACGCAAGCAAGGATACCCGCTTGAACTCTTTGGCAATGCCGAAGTCGTCGGTTATGGTTATGGTTTTATAAGAATTCTGTGAAGAAAAATCGTACGACTCGGTTAATTTGCCGAAATCCTCGTCTTTGTAAGTCAGCAAAATCTGTCCGCCGCTCGTTTTCCAAGTGCCCTCCTCGACATATTCCTCACCGAGAAGAGAGCCGTGATATTCGTATCCCGTCGCATCGAAACTGTAAAACTCGTTGGGATTGTCAATGTTGACGTAAATACCGCGCAATCCGCAGAAACAGGTCAACAGCGTAATCAACGCGATTAAAACGAGCACGGCGGGCAATATCGCTTTCAACCCCCATTTCTTTGTGAAAGCAACGACGGGAGCAAATTTAGTATTGTCCAGCTTTTTCAGGACGGAACCGCGTTTGCCGCGCTCGCGCTCCGATTCTTTGGCTTCCATCGCGGCGATACGGGCGCGCAGTTGCGCTATCTCGTCCTGCTCCGCCGTATTCCCCGCCGCCGGCGTCGCAGCAGCCGAACTCCCTGTTGTCTCCGTCACGCCTGCCTCAACATCCGTTCCCGCCGTTTGAGAATTCTCCTCCGCGGGTATATGCGCGGGTTGCGTCGGGCGACTTTCCGTTTTCGGCGTCTCTCCGTGGTTTGACGCTGTTTGCGCCGCCACCGTGCCATCGGGTTTGCCGGACGCTTGTTCCCCCGCTGATGTGGGTGCCTGCGTTTCTTTCCTGCGAAATCTTTTATTGCATTTCGCACACAACAACACGCCTTCTTCGTTTGCTGTCAATGTCTCTCCACAATAAGGACACTTTGCCATATTCTCCTCCTGTTCGTTTCCTTGCCGTAAGCATCAATGCCAAATTTCGCCGCCGGACGGAGACTCGGTCGGTTCGCCCTTGCGGAACGTGTAATCTGCCCCCAACATTCCGACTGTAAATTCGTTCTCGTCGATAGTTCCCTCAAAAGCAGGTTCGGAACTGACTATCCAGTAAAGGCTTATCTTGTCACCGTCGACCTTAAAGGTCCCCATCGCCGAATCGTCGTCCTCCCAAGTCCAATCGGCGGACAATTCAATCCAAGAATCCGCTGAAAGTCCCCCGTTGACCACCTCGTAATATTTCCCGGCATAAGCCGAGGCGTCGGTTTCCTTATTGTCTTCCCCCTTGTCCTGAGAAGAATCGTCGGGATTGCACGCGACGAAAACGCACGCAACAAGAAGCGTTATGCAACACAAAATCACAAAAAGCAAAAATGATTTC
>CALVTH010000037.1 GCA_944360115.1 uncultured Clostridia bacterium | reverse complement strand
GTATGTGACTGTTTGCGCAACGCCGCCTGACGCGGTATCACGCCGCGCAGTGCGCTCAGATGACTTTGCCTTTCACCACCACGAGCGGATACGACTCGTAGCCGCTGAGTCTCCTGCCGGACTGGATGATGCAGTCCTTGTCGGTGATGACATAATCGAGGTGGGCGTTTTCCATTATGATACCGCTTTCCATGATTATGGAGTTGCGGATGACGGCGCCTTTGCCCACTTTCACGCTTCGGAAAAGTATGCTGTTTTCGACCGTGCCGTTGATTTCGCAGCCGTCGGCGATAATGGAATTGTGCACATCCGCGCCCTCGCGGTACTTGGCGGGCACGCTGTCCTTGACCTTGGTGAGTATGGTGGAATGGCTGTAGAACAGGTCCTCGCGCACGGAGGGCTGAAGCAATTCCATACTGCTCTTGAAGTAGGTGGGTATGCGGTCGATGACGGCGACATAGTTGTCCACCTCGAAACTCATGACATAGAGGTCCTCGAGCCCCTGACGAATGATGTCTTTCTCGAAATCATAGGCGCCGTGCGCATAGGCGTTGTCGATGAGGGAGATGAGCAAATCCTTCTTGACATAATAGATGTTGAGGTTGCACAGCTGTTTGCCGGTATCGGACGCCACGGGATAACGCAAATCCTTGATGCGCTTGTTCTTGTCGGCGGTGACGACGAGTTTTCTGGGATTGGTCTCCGCCGTCGTGTAGGTGAGCATGGTGATGTCCGCACCCTTGTCGGCGTGGAATTTCTCCACCTCGTCGAAGTCGATGTTGAAGGCTATGTTGGTGTTGGATATGACGACATATTCCTCAGAGGAATTCATGAGGAAGCCGCGCAGCATATACAACGCTTCGATTTTGCCCTTGTACACCTCGTGGGCGGAATTGAACACGAAGGGAGGATAGACGGAAATGCCGCTGTTCTTCCTGTTGAGGTCCCAGTCGCGCCCCTGACGGATGTGGTCCATGAGGCTGTTGTAATTGTTGCGGGTGATTATGCCGATTTTGGTGATGTTGGCGTGCACGAGGTTGGAGAGTACGAAGTCGATGAGTCTGTACCTGCCCCCGAAAGGCAAACTCGCCGTCGTGCGGTGTATGGTGAGGTCGTTGAGATGGCTGTCCTCGTCCGATGCGAAAAGCACCGCCAATGCGTTGTTTTTCATAACTTCCTCCTTACCCTATCATTTGGTCGGCGCCGACAATGGTGCCCGCGGGCAATTCGTAATTAGGCGCGATAACGCTTATCTTCCATTCGCCCGACTTGCACTCGCCGAGGGTCTCGCCCACCATGCAGTTTTCGCCGATTCTGGCGTTCCAGCCGACTATGGAATAACGGATGTCCGCGCCCTCGCCGATGACCGCGCCCGGCATGATTATGGAGCCTTCGACATAGGCGTTCTTGCCTATGGTCACGGAGTGGGAGACTATGCTGTCCTTGACGGTGCCGTGGACGACGGTACCTTCGGAGATGAGACAGTTCCTGACCCTGCCCGTGGGAGATATGTAGTGCGGCGGCTCCGCCATGTTCCTGGCGTAGATTTTCCAGCTGTCGTCGTCGAGGTCGAGCTGCTCGGCGCCCTGCCCGCCGTGGAGCACATCCATGTTGGCTTCCCACAGCGAGGATATGGTGCCGACATCCTTCCAGTAGCCCTGGAAGGCGTAGGCGAACATACGCTGTCCGTCGGCGAGCATTTTGGGAATGATGTTCTTGCCGAAATCGTTCTCGGAATTCTTGTCGGCTTCGTCCTCGATGAGATATTTGCGGAGCACGCTCCATGTGAAGATGTAAATTCCCATCGACGCCTTGGTGGACTTGGGATTCTTGGGCTTCTCCTCGAACTCGTATATCTCGTTGTTCTTCCTGACATTGAGTATGCCGAAGCGGCTCGCCTCCTGAATGGGCACTTCGAGAGCGGCTATCGTGCAGTCCGCCCTGTTCTTCTTGTGGGCTTCGAGCATGGCGGCGTAATCCATCTTGTAGATGTGATCACCCGACAAAAGCACGACATAATCAGGGTTGTAGTCGTCGATAAACTCGATGTTCTGATAAATGGCGTTCGCCGTGCCCTTGTACCACTCGCCCGACTTGGCGCGCATGAAAGGCGGCAGAACGAAGATACCGCCGTTCAGTCTGTCGAGGTCCCACGGCTGTCCGTTGCCGATGTACTGGTGCAGCTCGAAGGGACGGTACTGGGTGAGCACGCCGATTGTGTCGATACCGCTGTTGACGCAGTTGGACAGCGGGAAGTCGATGATGCGGTACTTCGCCGCGAATGGCACGGCGGGCTTGGCGACATCGCTCGTCAGCACGCCGAGTCGCGTCCCCTGTCCGCCCGCAAGAAGCATTGCTATGCATTCCTTCTTTGCGCCGTTTTTCATTTCTTTTCCTCCTTAATCACGGGCTTGAGGAACATGACGCTGTTCCCCGGTATGTTCAGTTTGACGGAATACGGCAGACCGTGCGAGGGTTTCGCCGTCGCGCGGAAAGTGGGACGGCGTTCCTCAGCCCCGCCGTATTTCTTGAGCGCCGAGGTGAGCTCCGCTTTGAGATAGCCGCCCTCGGGCACTCCCATAACATATTTCTTGCGCTCGACAGGCGAGAAATTGACGACGCATATCACATACTCGCCGTCCGCCGCACGGCGCACGAAAGACACTATGTTCTGGCTGTTGTCGTCCACCACTATCCACTTGAATCCCTCGTAGGAGCAGTCCAGCTGCCACAGCGCCTTGTTTTCGAGATAGAAGGCGTTGAGGTCCTGCATGAACTTGCGGAAGGTGCGGTGACGGGGGTAATCGAGCAGGAACCAGTCAAGTTCCTGAGCGTAGTTCCATTCGATGAACTGCGCAAACTCGTTGCCCATGAAATTGAGTTTCTTGCCGGGGTGCGCCATCATATAACCGTAGAAGGCTTTCAGCCCCTCGAACTTGCCGTCGTAATCCCCCGGGATTTTGTTTATCATACTGCATTTGCCGTGCACCACTTCGTCGTGGGATATGGGCAGAATGTAGTTTTCGGAATAGGCGTAGGTTATGGCGAAAGTGAGATTTTTGTGATTGTCCTTTCTGAAGAAGGGGTCGAGGGAAATGTAATGCAGGCTGTCGTTCATCCAGCCCATGTTCCACTTGAAATTGAACCCCAGCCCGCCCTGATACGCGGGGAGCGTGACCATGGGGAACGCCGTGGACTCCTCGGCGACGGTGATGACCCCGTGATGTTTGGTGAGAATGGCGGTGTTGAGTTTCTGCAAAAACTCCTTGGCTTCGAGGTTGTAGTTGCCGCCGTACACATTGGGCACCCACTCCCCGTCCTTTCTGCCGTAATCGAGATACAGCATGGACGCCACGGCGTCGCACCGTATGCCGTCGATGTGATAGGTGTCGAACCAGAACATCGCCGCCGAAATGAGGAAACTCTTGACTTCGTTCTTGCCGAAATCGTAGACCTTGGTACCCCATTCCTTATGCTCGCCCTTGCGGGGGTCGGCGTACTCGTAAAGCGGCGTGCCGTCGAACATGGAAAGACCGTGTTCGTCGCGGGGGAAATGCGCCAGCACCCAGTCGAGGATGACGCCTATGCCCGCGCGGTGGCAGCGGTCGACGAATTCCATGAAATCCTTGGGCGTGCCGTAGCGCGATGTGGGCGCGAACATCCCCGTCACCTGATAGCCCCAGCTGCCCTCGAAAGGATACTCCGTGAGCGGCATGAGTTCAATGTGGGTGTAACCCATTTTCTTGACATAGGGGATGAGCTGGTCGGCAAGCGCGGAATAACTGAGGAAATTGCCGTCGGCGTATCTGCGCCAGCTGCCCGCGTGCACCTCGTAAATGTTCATCGGGGAGCCGTAAGGATTGTAATTTTTCCTGTCGGACATCCACTTTCTGTCCTTCCACCTGTAGCCCGATATGTCGTACAGTTTGGAAGCGTTGGCGGGAGCCGTCTCGAAATGCAGTCCGTAGGGGTCGCACTTGAGCATTGTCTTGCCGCCTCTGGCGGTGACGGCGTACTTGTAGGCGTCGAACTGCTTCAGCCCCGCTATGAACAGCGTCCAGATTCCGTCGTTGTTTTCCATGATGTGGGCGTTCTCGTCCCAGTTGTTGAAGTCGCCGACGACGGAGACCTTGACCGCGTTGGGAGCCCACACCGAAAAACGCCAACCGTCGACGCCGTTTTCCGTCACGGGTGCGGGCGAAAAGAGTTGTTGCGCCTTATAATTGGTTCCCTCGTGGAACAAATACGCTGCGTAGCTGTCGGGTTTCTCTGCCATTTCACCTCCGACGGAAAGTCTGTCTTCCTCTCCCGTCTTCCGAATTGCGCGAAACGCGTTCCCGCCCGCACGACGGCCCGAAACCGTCGCGCGGCGCGCTTTTCCGCCCATTCATTATATCAAAACCGCGCGCGCGTTACAAGAGCGGATTTTGCGTTTTTCGCAAATTGCACGATTTTCAAAAAGTTTTTGACGGGAAAATGACGAAAATCTTCGCCGTTTTTCACAAATCCGACCGAGCAGAATACGGAAAACCGTCGATTGTACGCAACAGTTCGGCGTTGAACTCGGGAGGAAGCGCGGACATCACATACGCCGCCTCTCTCTCGTCGTCGAAAAAGGCGCACACCGCCGAGCCGCTGCCCGACATCACCGTCTTTTCCGCGCCCGCCTCACGCAGGGCGCGCTCCGCCGCGGGAACATTGCCGTTCAACGCGCACGCCGCCGCAAAAAGGTGGTTGTCGCCCCTGCACCGCGCGCCCGCGTCGTACAGCGAGTACGCGCTCGCCGTGTCCACGCCGCCTTCGGGATAGACGACGACTATGTGCCGCTCGACGAAAGGCAGCCTCTCCACGCTTTCGCCGCACCCCGTCACGCGCGCTTCGCCGCCGACATACATATACGGCACATCCGAGCCCAGCGACAGCAGAAATTCCGTCGTCGGGGTTTTGCCCGTGCGCGCGGACATCAGCCGCACCATACCGACGACCGCCGCCGACGAACCGCCCATTCCCGCGCAGGGGGGGATGTTCCTTTCCACCAGCAGGACGCCTTCGGCGTCGCCGAAAAATTCCCTCGTCGCCGCATAGGCGTTTTCCATGCGGGGCAACATCAGTTTGGGTCGGAACGCGGCAAGAGAGGACGCAAACGCGAACTTGCCGTCGCCGAGGACGACGCACTCCCCCGCACGCTCTTTCTCCGCGGCCCGCTCCGCCGCAATCAGAGTCACCCTGTCGAACAGATTGACGGAACACACACTCATATCGAGAGTGTGCAGATGTCCCCGTTTGCCCGTGATTGCGAGAGACAGATTGACTTTTGCGGCAATTTTCACGCTGTCCACGCGGTTATTATAGCACATAATCGGCTTTGTACAACTTTATGCGACCTTTCCGACGCGGCGCGGGCGGGTCCGCCCTTGAAAAAGGGACGCCGTGCGGCGTCCCTTTCCCGTTTACAGCCCGAGGGCACGGAAATAAACCACTCTTTCGCCCTCTTTGAGAGGCACCGTGAGGGCGGGATTCTGCCCCATTATTTCGTCGGGCGTGGCGGTGAGCGCTTTGCAAAGCTCCCACATCGTGTCCCCTTCCTGCGCGATGTAAAGCGAGATTGCCGCCGTGTTCTGTTCCTTCTCGGCGCCCGCGACGACCTCGGAGATATACGCCGCCTCCCCTTCGCAATAGGACGAGAGAGATATGCCCACCGTGGCGTCGATGTCGATGTCCGTGCCGCGGCGCGCCTTTGCGCTGACGGATTCCACCGAACACACGGCGTGCAGGTTTTCGCCGAAATCGCCAGTCCTGTCGAACGAGAAAGGCACCTCGGCACGCACGGAATTGAGCCCGTTTTCGTCGCGGTAGACGACATCCGCGGTGAGCACGCCCTCGACGGTCACGCCCGTCTCGGTGCGTTCCGTTCTCGCCACGGTGCAGCGCGCGTACGGCACGGCAACCACCGACTGCGCGTCGGGGCGTTCGCCGAGCGGCGCGGTGCCCGTCACCTTTTCGGAGATGTAATTCTGTCCGCAGAATACGCGGTATTTCGCCGTTCCGCGCGTTATTTCCGTCTCGTTGGTGAGCATGAAGAGGTCGTTGACCACCTCGGTGCCGCTCATCCTGACCACGGACACCCTGAGGGCGATGTCGCCTTCGAAACGGACTATGTTCGCGCCGGTCACGCCCGCAAGCACTATCTTGCAGTTCCTGACGACAGCGACGGCGGACACGCGGTCGCCTTCCTCGGCTCCGTCCGCCGTTATCTCTTCGGTGAACGGTATCTCGAAACGCACGGTCTCCAGCCTGCCGTCCTCGACATAGGAGACGGCGGCGTTCACCGTGCCGACGACGGTCACTTTGCCGTCGTCCGCGACGGCTTCGGACACGACGGCCTGCCCGTCGCATAGCACCACCCTGTCCACTTCGCCCGCTTCGGCTTCGTCGGAGACGGGCACGGACACCGTCTTTGCCGCCACCAGCACGGGCAACGAAAGAGTCTCCGTCGTCTTATAGCACTGCTCCGCGTCGGTGAGCGCGTTGATTTCCTCGCGCTTTATACTGCCCGCCCTCACGGCTATCACCGCCGAAAAAGTGAGCGCGTCGCCCGCCGCGACATCGGCTTCGAGCACCGTCACATCGGCGGTCACGCTGTCGCCGAGGGAGAATTCACCCTCCACGCGCAGGGAAAAATCGGCGTTGTAGTCCGCGCCCGCCGCTTCGCCGTCGCGGTTGACATACACCAGACGGAAATTGACCCTGCCCGACACTTCGGCATATCCGTCGCCCGCTTCGGCGGACACGGCTTTGCCGTCGGCGGCAAGCGACAAAACGCGTACAATCGCCGCCGCGTCCATTCCCGAAGGGGAAAATTCCACCACTCTTTCTACGGCGGGAGCCGCGGTGAGATTGCTGAAACTGAGTTTTTCGTAACTGAACATATTCGCCTCCACGCAAAACTGTATGCCGCGCCGTCGCGGAATATACCCGCGCCCGCCGCTTTTGCCGCCGCAGGGTGTAAAGTCGGCTTTTCGGGCAATAATTCCCGTATGCGGGAAATCGGAAAAGGCATAGACGAAACCAAATCGCAGGTGAAAAAACTCGTGGGCGTGCCCCTCGTCGTAAAGATAAATTCGGGACGGGGCAAAAGTTCGGTGGTACGCGGCACCATTGCGGGGGTGTTTCCCGCCGTGTTCACGATGAAACTGGACAGCGGCGAAATCCGCACTTTTTCCTATTCGGATGTGCACACGCGCGGGGTACTGTTTCTGAAAGGCGACTCCGCGACGGACTGACCCGCGGAACGGAGTCCGCCAAATCCGGGGCGGCGCCCGCCCGCGGTCGATTGCCGAACAAAACCGAACCCCGCGCCGGCGGGGTTCGGTTTTGCAATCTCTTCAATCCGCGCCGGCGCGCGTCTGCGCGCCTGCGTCGTTATTTCCTGCGTTTGCTCTTTTTGACGGGCTCGGGAGGAGGGGGAGGAGTCGACCTCTCTTTCCTTATGGGAGAGACGGGCTGGTACTCTTCCTCGTATTCGCCTTCCGCCGACGCGACGAGAGCCGCCGCCTTCCTGCGCCTGTCGGCGCGCACGGCAAGCACGACTATGACCGCAATGATCGCCGCACCCAGCGCGCACCAGAATGCAATCATCCCGGGATGCTCGGCGTAAGAGCGACTGTCAACGACGAAGGCGCCCACTTTGTAGGGCGTGCTGTTGTCCTCGAAATAGACATAGGCGTAGACGGTGTGCTCGCCGAAATCCTCGGGCACGAAATGCAGCGTCGCGCCGTTGCCGGCGTCTCTGCCGTCCACCTTCCACACTATGGCGCTCCAGTTCATATCCTCTATCGCGGTGAGGGTGAGGACTGCGCCGCCCTTGCCGTAGGTCACGCAGGAAGAGGGCGCGGTGCCCGTTCCTTTGATGTACTCCTCGCTCGCGACATAATCGGAAGTCACGATTTTGACTTCGCTGCCCGTCCACCTGGAATAGGACACGGCAAAGTCCATGACCGCGGAATATTGGGTGCCCGACACGGAAGCCGAAATCCTGAACAATCCCGCCGTGTCGAACAGATACTGCACGGTCTGCCCCTTGCCGATTTCTTTCGCGGAGCCTTCGACGACGGTCTCGCCCGTCACTTTGCCTTCGTCGTCAACGGTCTCGGTGTATTCGACCACTGTCCACACGATATTGCCGTACGCGGCGGGGTCGACATCCCATTCGGGGAGAAGGTCGGCGGTGAGGGTGACGAGCGACTTGCCCTGCCCGTAATTCTCGCGCACGGTCTGCACGGTGACGGAATTGCGTTCGGTGGAAGTGAGCCCGACGCCCTTTGCCGTCTCTCCCGTGATGTTTATGCCCGACACGGGCAGATAGGCGACATCCACATCGTCGATGCCGACCGTCAGCGCGCCCGTGAGGTTGACCGCCTTATAAGTCCTGCCGTTGGGGTCTGCGACCGTCTTGTCGCCCTCGCCCACGCTGCAAAGCAGTCGGGAAAGCGCGGTCGAGCGCGGCACATCCTTGCCCGTCTCGGCGGACTGAACGCGCATATTGAGCGTCAGCATTGCCGCCGCCGTCGAAACCGAGCAACACGCCATGCTCGTGCCCGTGGCGGTATAACCGCCCGCCTGTATGCTCTCGCCGGGGGCGAAGATGTCGTACGCCTCGCCGTAGTTGGTGCCCTTGCTGCCCGTGTACGCCGTGCCGTCCTTGCCGTAGGACATAACGCCGACGACGTTGTCGTACGCCGCGGGATAATACAGGGTGTCCGCGCTGTCGGTGCCTTCGTTGCCCGCCGCCGCGACGATGACGGTGTTCACGCTCGCCGTCGAAAGCGCTTTCATCAGCCTTTCCGCGTCGGCGCCCTTTTCCCACAATTCGCGGTTGCTGTCCGACGAACAGAGCGAAAGATTGATGACATCCGCGCCCATTTCGTTTGCCCGCTCGACTGCCGCGGCAACCGAGGCGACCGTAAATTTGCTGGTGTCTCCCTCGGACGCCTTTATGGGATAAATCTTGATGTAATCCTGCAATCCCGCCGCGATAACGGCTTCGGCGATTGCGCCCGCCACCTTGGTGCCGTGCATTTCGGCGTTTGCGGACTGATTGTCTCCCTCGGAATCGCGCCAGTTGTCGTAGGATGTCAGCGTCGACTCGTCAGTCACTCCGCCGACGGCGGCAAGATAGGAATTGTACCCGACGAACGCGCCCTCGGAGTCCTTGAGCAAAACGCCGTCCCAGTCGATACCCTCGACGGAACGGTCGACGCCGGTGTCGATTACCGCTATTATCACGGGGTCGACGCCCGCGCCCTGCGCCCTTGCCGCAAGAGCCTTGCCCGCGGCGGTCGCCGCGCCTGTCGCGGAAAGGTCGAGATACGCCGCGTCGTAATACCACGGGTCGGAGCCTTCCGCCTGCGCGACGGGAAGCGCAACGGGCGCAATCGCCGCCGCCGAAATCAGCAGGGCGACGAGCAACAGCGCCGCAACCGCAACGGAAATCCTCTGTCCGAAAATCCTGTACCGCATATCAGTTCCTGTCGAGGAGTTCCTGCGAGAAACGCAGTCTCCTCATGCTTTCTTCCTTGCCGAGCACAACCGCCATTTCGATTGCGCCGCCCGGCGTCGAGGGCTGTCCCGTAAGCGCGACGCGCATACTGAACATCACCTGACCGCCCTTCATTTCCGCGGCTTCGGCGGCGGACGAAATCGCCGCGCGTATGCCCTCTTCGTTCCAGTCGTTCAACCCTTCAAGTGCGTCAATCGACACTTTAACCGCCTTTTTCGCCACATCAAGGTCGACTTTCATCTTTTTGTGCTCGTACATCGCAAGGTCGTATTCGCCGAAATCGCCGAGAAACGCTATCTTCTCGGGGATGTCGCCGAGCACATCGACGCGGGTCTGCATAAGCCGCGCTATCTCGCGCTTGTCGAAGCCGCCCCCCGCGACGCCCTTCTCGATATACGGCAGACTGACGGCGTAGAATTCGTCCTCGGTCATAGCCTTGAGATATTCGCCGTTGAGCCATTTCATCTTCTGTTCGTCGAAAATGGAATTGCTCACCGACACGCCGTCCGGGGTGAACTGCGCAATCATCTCGTCCATCGTCATCTTCTCGTCGCCGGACTTCGGGCACCACCCCAGCAGGGCGACATAGTTGACCACCGCCTGCGGCAGATACCCTTTGGCGAGGAAGTCCTCGAAGTTGGCGTCGCCGTAGCGTTTGGAGAGCTTTCTCGTGGCGTCCTTCATTATGGCGGGCAGGTGCATATAGTGCGGTCTCTCCCAGCCGAACGCGTCGTAAATGAGGTTGTATTTCGGAGTGGACGACAGATATTCCGCGCCGCGGAGCACATGGGTTATCCCCATAAGATGGTCGTCGACGACATTGGCGAAATTGTAGGTGGGCATACCGTCGGATTTGAGCAACACGCCGTCCTCTATGTCCTCCGACGACACCGAAATCTCGCCGAACACCATATCGCGGTAGGACGACACCACGCCGTCGGGCACTTTCTGCCTGATGACATAAGGCTCGCCCGCCGCCACGCGCGCTTTGGCTTCGTCGAGGGGAATGTTCCTGCACTTGCGGTCGTAGGTGTGCGTGCCGTTTTCGCCGCTTATGCTCTCCAGACGCTCTTTGGTGCAGAAGCAGTAGTACGCACCGCCGCGCTCGACAAGCTCCTCGGCGTACTTTTTGTAGATGTCGGCTCTCTCGCTCTGGATGTACGGACCGACGCCGCCGTCGCGGTCGGGGCCTTCGTCGTAGTCTATGCCCGCCGCTTTCAGGGTTCGGTAGACCATTTCGACGGCGCCCTGCACCGTGCGTTCGCGGTCGGTGTCCTCGATGCGCAAAATGAACTTGCCGCCGTTGTGGCGGGCAAACAGATAGGCGTAAAGCCCCGTGCGAAGGTTGCCGATGTGCATAAATCCCGTGGGGGACGGGGCAAACCTCGTTCTGACAGTGTCGGACATAGTTCCTCCGTGGTCAATTCATGAGTTCGTGTTCCTCGAAAGAGAAACTCTTGTCGTCGGTGAACACATAGTGGTCGAGCAGGACGACATTTATGCTGTCCAGCACGAATTCCAGCCTGCGGGTGATGTCCACATCGTCCTGCGACGGACGGATGTTGCCGCTGGGGTGATTGTGTGCCAGAACCACATAGCTTGCTTTGGTGCGCAACGCGAAATCGACTATCTTGCGGGCGGACACCGCGACGGTGTCGCCTTCGCCGTCCTCTATGCACTCGAATCTCACCAGCCGTTCGCGGGCATCGAGGGCGGCTGCGCACAGCCTTTCGGCGGGCAGACCGTACATCTGCTTCATCATATAGTCGCGGACGGCTCCCCTGCCGCCGAGACGGTTGCCGCGCTTCTCGGTGTCGGCGGCGTAACGCCTGAACACATCGGGAAGCACGCTGAGGAAAATCGCCGCGTTGCGCGTCATTCCCGGCACTTCGGCGAGCCGCTCCGCGTCCCCGTTGAGCACGGCGGAAAACCTGCCGAAGGTGTCTATCAGCGCGTGCGCTATCTCGTTGGTGTTGCGCATAGGAACGAAATGGAAAAGAATGTACTCCAAAACCTCGTGGTCGCCGAAAGCGGCAATACCGTTCTTCTCGATTTTCTCCCGCATTCTGTTGCGGTGACCGTCGTGTGTTCCCATACCCGAGCGCGCCCGCTTATCCTTTAATCATTGTAAAGATTATAAACTAAACCTCGGACTAAATCAAGAATCGCCGCACATTGCAAGGGTATTAACTTTATTGGTTCAATTATAAACCTTCGCTGTTGACAGCAAACACCCGCAATGGTATATTTTTTTTGTCGCCCGCGTGCGGCAAGGGAGAAATTATGAGCAACGATTATGTGCTTGCCGTCGATTTCGGCACGCAGAGCGTCCGCACAATCATCTACAACGACAGGGGTATGGAAATATGCAAGGCAAAAGTGCCTTTCAACCCCTACTTTTCCCGCAACAGCGGCTGGGCGGAGCAGAATCCCGAGGTCTATTGGGACAGCCTTGTCAAGGCAATAGGAATGCTCAAAGAGGAGTATCCTCTCGGCTTCGAGCGTATCGTCGCCGTCGGCGTGACGACAATTCGAGACACCATAACCTTCATCGACAAGGACAACAACATTCTGCGTCCGTTCATAGTCTGGCTGGACGAACGCGAATGTTCGCGCGTCGAGGACGCCATTCCCCTCCCCTACAAGGCGGAATTGCGCCTTGCGGGCATGTACGAGCCGTACTGCAATATCCGCCGTGCCACGAAGATAAACTGGGTGCACGAAAACGAACCGGAAGTTTGGGAAAAGACCCACAAGATAATTCAACTTTCCGGCTACATAAATTTCAAGTTCACGGGCGTACTCGCCGACAGCGTGGCTTCGCAGATAGGACACCTCCCCTTCGATTACAAGAAACAGTGCTGGCAATCCAAAAAGACTGTCAACCGTTTCCTTTTCGACTGCGACGCTTCCAAGATGATAGATATATTCGACTCCACCTCCGTGCTGGGCAGAATAAGCGCGGAAGCCGCCGCCGAAACGGGGCTCAAAGAGGGGCTGCCCGTCATAGCCTGCGGCTCGGACAAAGGCTGCGAGACCTTCGGCACGGGCACTCTCGACAACGGCAAGGCGTCCATAAGCATGGGCACGACGGCGACGGTGCAGATTACCACCCGCCGCTATGTCGAGCCCGAGCAGTTCATGCCCGCCTATCCCGCCGTCATCAAAGGAATGTACAACCCCGAAGTGGAAATCTTCCGCGGGTGCTGGATGGTGACCTGGTTCAAGGAACAGTTCGGCGAAAAGGAAGTCGCCCGCGCCAGGGAACTGGGGTGCGCCCCCGAAACCCTGCTGGACGACCTGCTCGACGAGGTGCCGCTCGGGTGCGAAGGTCTGGTGCTTCAACCCTACTGGTCTCCAAAAATCAAACAGCCCTGCGCAAAGGGCACGATAATCGGATTCTCGGATGTGCACACCCGCGCGCACATCTACCGCGCGATTATCGAGGGCATAGGCTTCGGACTTTACGAAGGGCTGAGCAGCATTTGCGCCCGCGCGGGCGTCAAACCGGACGCCGTGATGATTTCGGGCGGCGGGTCGAAGTCCGACCGCGTGTGCTCCATACTCGCCGACATCCTGGGTCTGCCCGTCAAGAAAACTCAGACCTACGAAAACAGCGCCCTCGGCTGCGCAATGCTGACCTATATGGGACTGGGCGTCTACAAGACCCCGGAAGAGGCGATACGGCACATGGTGGGCGAAGGCAAGGTGTACGAACCCGACATGAAGAATCACGAGCAGTATATGCTGCTCTACTCCACGGTGTACGAGAGAATCTACCGCAAGAACAGAAAAACCTTCGCGAACATACGCGCCTACAACCGCCGCTACCCCGTCAAAAAGGGTTGACGACGACGGCAAAATCCGCCCGACGGAATATCGTACATTCGCCGAGCGTTTGCCGAGATATTGCACAAAACGCGCCTTCACGGCGCGTTTTCGATATGTAAAAGGCGTTTCCTCGCA
>CALVTH010000036.1 GCA_944360115.1 uncultured Clostridia bacterium | reverse complement strand
GCGAGGCTGGAGATTTACAACCCGCTGTCCGTCGATGTCACTCTCGATGTGTCCATTGACGCCGATTGGTTGAGAAAAACGTACTGGATAAGCGGTATGGGCAACACGACCTATGTGTACGGCAGCTCCTTCACGAATATCACGCTGCCTGCAAAGAAAACGCTGACAATCGAGGTCGAAGGAGACGGTTATAACAGGGAACTCCAAAGGGCGACAGTGCAAATCGTTGTCGACAGCAGTCTTTTGCCGAGTGGGAACGACGGATCCTATGAGCAGACGGGTTACTATACTTATGTCAACGATACGACATATCCGTTTGAGTTCGGAAAATTTGATGAGAGCGTCGTTCCCGATGGGTTCGGAAATGATTTCATGTACATCGTGTCCACCAATAAGACGAAAAACAGCAAAGCAAGTTTTACCATTACAATTATGCGCTCTTGCACAATGCTGTTTGGTTATTCTGTAAGTTCAGAAACCAATTGTGATGTGTTTTCCATGACATACAACGATAGTCCAGTATTCAGTATATCTGGCGAACAATCCATGAAATTGTCCAGTTTGTCGCTGCAAGTTGGTGATCGGTTGGTAATAAGTTATTCGAAAGACGGTTCCGTAGATTCGGGTAACGATGAGGGACTGTTTGTATTCAGAATTGCGTAACAGCATACAATACGTAGCCGATTGTGTTTATCAACGGCGAAGAAAAAACAAAACAGCCTTGCAAGGCTGTTTTGTTTTGGACAAATTGTGTAGAAGAAGTCGTGGCAAAGACGGCGGCGGTCATTCCTGCGCGTAGACGAGGTCTCCCGCGACGACTTCGATTGCAATGCCGTCCTTGTAGGTGGTGGGAATTGTCACGACGAACTGGAGTTCGGCGGCGGAAGGCTCGAACATCGGCGCCAGCATTTTGTCTATCGGGCGGGTGAGCGCGGGCGCGGGATTGTGGGTGACCGTAAGGGTATTGCCGTCCGAGACAGTCGTCGTATATTCGTTTTCGTAGAGTATGCGCGTCTCGACCGTGACGACATCGCCCTCCGTGTCGGCGTAGCGTATTACCGCCGTGCGCCCTTCGGCGTCGACGACGATTTTGGTTATGACTATGTGTTCGCTCTCGTCCTCGGGGGTGTTGACGTCGTCGAGGACGTAATAGTCGCGCTGAAATGCCGTGATACGCGTGTCGGTCTCGGCGAGATAGCCGAGGGAAGCGCAATATTCGGCGCGTTCATTTACCCAGTTTTCGGAGTCGATACCGCCCATTGCCGCAAGCGCGACGACGCATACGACGGCGATCAGCAGGGGAATGTAACCGCCGTTTTTGAGCATAAAACGGGCGACCTTTTCCTTTTTGTCTGTCGGGGCGGCGGGAGCGGCTTCGGAGCACTCGTCCTGAGGCTTCGTTTCGTCCTTGCGGATGCCGTTTATGAGACGGTAGGCGGCGGTTGTGGCGAATATGCCGAGACCCGCCGCTATGAAGGCTATTGACGCGGCAAGGAAGAAAGCCATTGCCGAGCCCCACGCCGCGGCGAGCACCACGGCATATATGAATGTCACGCCGAACAGCGCGAAGCACAGCGCGGCGGCGACGGGAAGAAGCACTTTCCCCGCCTTGTACATGGCGTTTTTGAAGGCGATTGCGGTTTTTTCGTTTTTCATATCGATAGCAGTATAGTTTTTCGGAGCGCGCTCGTCAAGGGAAGCGGCGAGGTTGAGGAACGCAACAAAGGCTTGCGGACGGCGCGGAAGGCGAGCGGCGTTCTCATTTTCGGCGGCGGCGCATATCTTTTTTCGGGAGCGTGCGGGAGAGCGCAAACGACGAACTTTGCCGTTTTGCGACAAAAAACGCCCGAAAACGCGTTCAGTACCGTTCTAATATGAGGTGAAGCCGTGTTCATTGTGCTGAAACGGAAGAGCATAATCGTCGTGTGTGCGCTGGCGCTCGTGTTCGTCGTATTGCTTGCCGCGCTGGGAGCGTCTGGTGCGGCGGGAGTGTTTTTCGGACAGGCGTCGCGCAAAATTCCCGTTTACGGCGTGGCGCGCGCCGAGGACGAGCCCAAGGTGGTGGCGCTCACTTTCGACGCCGCGTGGGGCGCGGACAAGACGCAGGGCATAATCGACATTCTCAAGGAGTACGACGCCGACGCCACTTTCTTTCTGGTGGGGTTCTGGATGGACAAGTACGCCGCCGAGACAAAAGCCATTGCCGACGCGGGCTTCGAGATAGGCAACCATTCCGCCAACCACCTCAATATGCCGCGGCTTGCCGAGGACAGCATACGCAAGGAAATATCCTCGGTGAACGAGACGGTGAAGAGTCTGACGGGACTGACGCCCACCTATTTCCGCGCGCCGTACGGAGATTATTCCGACAGGCTGATGACGGTGGTGGAAGAATTCGGCATGGTGGGCGTGCAATGGAGCATAGACAGTCTCGACTGGAAAGGGCTGTCGGCAAAGGAAATCGTGGACAGGGTGGTGCCCAAGGCGAAAAGCGGCGACATCATTCTCTTCCACAACAATTCCGACCACATTCTGGACGCCCTGCCGCTGGTGCTTATGGGGCTGAAGAACAAAGGTTTTTCCTTCGTCGGACTGAGCGATATGGTGGCGACGGAAAACTTCACGGTTGACAGCGCGGGCGTGCAACACAAAACCGCCGCGTGAAGAACGGTGCGGCAAGGCCGCAAAGAGAGGTACGGTATGAGTTACGAACAAATGCAGAACAACAGAGCTTACATCGCCGGCAAAGTCGCTTCGGCGCCCGTGTTTTCGCACGAGATACTCGGCGAGGAATTCTTCGACATCACGGTTGCGGTGCCGAGGCTGTCGGGGCAGGAGGACGAGATTCCCGTCACCGTCTCCGATCGTCTGATGAAACCCGCGGCGCCCGAAATAGGCGACTACATCGGTATTTCGGGGCAGGTGCGCAGCTACAACAAAGTCGTCGACGGCAAGAGCAAGCTCATACTCCGCGTTTTTGCGCGGGAGACCGACGCGGGCGACCCCGAAAACCCGAACATAGTCGAACTGGAAGGCTTTGTATGCAAGCCGCCCGTCTACCGCACCACGCCGTTCAAGCGCGAGATATGCGACCTGCTTCTCGCCGTCAACCGCGCTTACGGCAAGTCCGATTACATTCCCGCCATTGCGTGGGGCAGAAACGCGCGGTATGCGGGGGAGTTTTCCGTGGGAGACAGGGTTTCGGCGGTGGGCAGAATCCAGTCACGGGTGTATCAGAAGGTGTTGCCCGACGGCTCGTCCGAACAGCGCGTCGCCTACGAAGTGTCCGTGTCGCAGATAGAAAAACTCCCGCCCCTCTTCCCGTCGCAGGGATGACAACGACGGCGGACGGAACGCGTCTCCCGAGCGGGGACGCGTTTTTTTGCGCACAAAAGTGCCCGAAGCGGCTTTCATCGTTCCGATTTATGCCTTTCACGCTATTGATATTCCGCGCGCACGGGTGTATAATATTGCGCGTCAGGAGGGAAATATGGGAGAAACAAAAGTCAAGAAAGGTATCAACCCCGTCGTGAAGTTTTTCAGGGAACACGAAAACATCCGTCAGATTGTCGTGTTCACGCTGTGCAGTCTGGTGTGCTTTGCAATAGAGTACATTTCCTTCACAATCATCGAACTTTGCGTGACGGGTTACGACCAGCCCTTCAACGGCACGATATTCAAGTACGACCAAACAAGGTCGTTCATTGCCTTCCTTGTGTCCAATGTGCTGGCGCAGACCTCGACATTCATCCTCAACAGGAAAAAGACCTTCAAAGCCACCAACAATGTCGTCATATCCGGCATAATGTTCGCGGCAATGATGGTGGGCATAATAGTCCTCAACACCTGGCTCGGCGGCATTATTCAGACCGCTGCGGAGAAGAGCCTTATAAGCAACAATCCCTCCATGGACGCCGAAACCGTGACTTTCATCGCCGGACTCGCCGGCAAACTCACGGGGTCGCTCTTGTCCTTCGTGGTCAGCTTCCTCGGCAACAAGTTCCTTGTCATGCGCAACTGGAAAGTGGCGTCTTACAAGGCGGCGATATACAATGCCGAGTACATTTTCGAGGAGCGCGTCGCGCTTCTCGGCGAGGAGAGCGCCTGCGCCGAGGAATGATCGGGAGCAGACGGTCGGAGCGATAATGGTCAACACGCAAGCCGTGGAAGAAATACGCCGCGCAATAGCGGCGACGGGACGGGATGTGACGGTCGTTGCCGCCGCAAAGACCCGTACACGCGAGGAAATCGACGCGCTGATGAGTTACGCGCCCGATTTCGTGCTCGGCGAAAACCGCGTGCAGGAGTTCCGCGACGCGTACAATCCCGCGTACAAGTGGCACTTCATAGGACAGTTGCAGACCAACAAGGCCAAGTATATAATAGGCAAAGTGGCGCTCATCCACTCCCTCGACAGAATCGAACTCGCCGACGAGATCGAGCGGCGCGCCGAAAAATGCGGCGTGGTGCAGGATTGTCTCGTCGAGGTCAATATGGGCAGTGAAATATCCAAGGGCGGCGTCGCGCCCGAGTGCGCGGCGGAGTTCGTGGGCAGCCTGCGCGACTACCGACACATCAGGGTGCGCGGACTGATGAGCGTGTTGCCCGCCCTCGGGGACACTCCCGAATTGAGGCGGCTTTACGCCGATTTGCAGTCGCTTTACGGCGAGGTGCGCGAGATAAGGCAGAACAACGCGGAAATCGATTTCCTGTCGGCGGGAATGACCGGCGATTATGCCGTCGCCCTCGAGTACGGGTCGAACATCATCCGCATAGGACGGGCTATATTCGGCGAAAGGATATATCCCGCCACGGCAATCTGAGGTAACTATGGACGAACGGGATTTTTACAGGCGCGGCGACGGACTGCGCGATTCGGGACGGCGCGACGGCGGCAGATTTTCGGGGCTGTTCGGCGGCAGGGACAGGGATTCCCGCCCGATGCAGAGCGAAAACCGCGGCGGCACTATCATATATTCGCCGTCCACTTACGAGGATGTGCAACTTCTCATCGACCACCTCAAACTGCGCGAACAGGTGATAGTCGACTTTTCCGAAATCAACCAGACTTCGGTGTACCGCATACTCGACTTCATGAGCGGCGCCATATACGCCCTCAACGGCTCGATACAGCAGATCACCAAGAACATATTCCTCTTTGCGCCGAGCGGCGTGACAATCACCGTCCCCCCGAACCTCGGCAGGAAATAACGGATGAACGAAAACGGACAAGACAAGAAACCCAGTATATTCAAGCAGAGTTTCGAGGAGGTGAAGACCTATTTCAAAGGCTTCCGCTTCGACAAGCCGCACCTTAAGGCGGCTTTGCCGTTTTTCCTCGAAATGCTGTTTTTCGCGTTCATAATCACGCTCGACCTCACCCTCAAGGACTATCTTTACAAACTCGTCGTCGAACAGAACGGCGGCAATATGACGGTCATCGAGGGATTTTTCGACCTGACTTATTCCGAAAACACGGGTATGGGCTTCGGAATGGGCTCCGACAGCACGCTCGGCATAACGATAATGACTTTCATAATAGTCGTTGTCGTGATTTGCTACCTGTTGGTGTTCAGAAAGGACAAGCCCTACATCCGCATACCGCTGATTATGGTGGCGGCGGGCGGTATAGGCAACCTCGTGGACAGACTGGCTTTCGGCTATGTGCGCGACTTTTTCGAGTTCACATTCATGAACTTCGCGATTTTCAATGTCGCCGACTCGTTCATCACGATCGGCGCGATAGCGCTCATCATAGGTCTCATAGTGACCATGGCGACGACGACGGCGGACGAGAAGAAAAAGGCACAGGCGGCCGCGGAAGTGGGCGCGGGAGCGACTGAAAGCGCAGGCGAAGCGCCGCGCGACGACGACAGCGACGACAAAACCGCCGAGGAATCGTCGGGAGCGACCGAAAAGGAAACCGCGTCCGAGAAAGGCGTCGACGCCGAAGCCCCCGCGAATGGAGAAGCCGCGGCGGAAAGCAAAACGGCGTTTTCGGTCGAGCCCGTGGAAGGCGACGGAGCGGACGACGGAAATAGCTGCGCGCCGACGGCGGACGACGGGGAGGACGGTAGATGAAATACACCGCCGACCTCGACGGAGAAAGACTCGATATGTTTTTGGCGCGCGCAAGCGCGCTTTCGCGTTCCGCGGTCAAAAGCGCCCTTGAAAAGGCGGGTGCGACCGTTAACGGAATCCTGCGCACGAAGAGCGGTTTTGAACTGAAAGCGGGTGACGAGGTGGAGTTCACGCCGCCCGTGCCCGAAAAACTCGATGTCGAACCCGCGGACATTCCCCTCGACATAGTTTACGAGGACGACAACTTCGCCGTAATCAACAAACCGCAGGGAATGGTGGTGCACCAGGCGGGCAGTTACCGCAAGAACGACACCCTGGTCAACGCGTTGATGAGCAGGCTTTCCAGTCTCAGTTCCATAAACGGCGTGATAAGACCGGGCATAGTGCACCGTCTGGACAAGGACACCTCGGGGCTCATCGTGGTGGCCAAAAACGACGAGGCGCACAAGAATCTCGCCGCGCAGATTGCCGCAAAGACGGCGCGCAGAATATATTTCGGGCTGGTGGACGGCAATATCAGGGAGGACGAAGGCGTCATCGACGCGCCGATAGCCCGTTCCCGCCGCGACAGAAAGAAAATGGCGGTTGACGAAAAGGGCAGACGGGCGGTGACGCATTACCGCGTGTTGGAACGCTACGGCGCGTACACTCTCGTGCGCTTCGAACTGGAGACGGGCAGAACGCACCAGATAAGGGTGCACGCCGCATACATTCATCACCCCATTGTCGGCGACCCCGTTTACGGCGGCTCGACATTGATTTACAAGGGCGGACAACTGTTGCACGCCAAGGAACTGCACCTGGACAATCCCGCAACCGGCGAAAGAATGGTGTTCGAGTGCGACCTGCCGCCGTATTTCGTCGCCGTACTCAAATCGGTGACCCCTCGGCTTTACTGACTTTTTTGCGCTCCCGCGCCGTTTGGCGGCACATTCGTTGTCGGTCGTTTTTGCGGCGTTCGGTCTCCGAAAATCCTCAAAGTATTCTCGAAAATGCCGAAAAGTATTATACTTTTGCCCGAAATCGAGAAATGTTTCGGTTGAAAACGCTTGCTTTGCGCGGAAAATATGCGGCAAATGCGAGAAAAAATATGCGGCAAAAACGGGGCTATTTCGCCTTTATTCTCAATTCGGGGTGCGGGTCGGGTGTTGCGAGCAGGGTTTTGAAATCGGTGTAAATCACCTGCCCGGGGTGTCCTCCGGGACGGCGTTTGACGAAACGGCGTTCGGTGTAGTCCACTTCGACGGGGGCGCCCGCGCCGCTTGCGGCTATTTCCGCGGCGGTCGCGACCACGGAATCGGAGGGTTTTTTGCCGCGGGTCTGTATAATCACATGAGCGCCGTGGCGGTTTTTTGCGTGCAGCCACACATCGCCGCCCGTCGCCGTGCGGAAGGTCAGTTCGTCGTTTTGCAGGTTGTTTTTTCCCGCAAGCACCCTGAATCCTTCTATCTCGTATTCGAGAGGCGGCTCGGCTTTTTCGAGGCGCACCTTGCCTTTTGTCGCTTTCGCCCTGATTGCGCCCAGTCTTTCCAGTTCGCGTTCCACGGGGGCGGTGGAGGAATCGGGGGTGAGGGCGGCTATTTCCTCCTGTATGGATTCCGCATACGAGAGCAGAGCGAGGTCGTCCTGCAGTTTTTTCTCGGTAAATTCCTTGGTTCGTTTGAGTTTGGCGTATTTTGCGAAGTACGCCGCCGAGTTCTTTGAGGGGGAAAGGCGCTCGTCGAGGGCGATTTCCACCTTTTCGCCCGTATAGTAGTTGTCGCACACCACCGAGCGGTCGCCCTTGGAAATGCGGTAGATGTTGGAGACGATGAGTTCGCCCTTTATGCGGTATTCTTCCATTTTTTCGCACTCGGCAAGCCTGTCGCGGTCGATTGCGATGTTCTTTTCGGTGCGGGCAATCAGCCTTTTCACCGCGGTTGTCACCGTTTTCAGACGCGCTTTAAGGCGCACGGCGGCATCCGCGGCGGTGTACAACGCGTCGTACGCTTCCGATATTGTGGGGAAGGGTTGCGTCGTGCCGCTCGTGGAATAGGGAAAGGGCAGGACATCCTTGCCGTCGGATATGCAGGGCGAGTAGCGCGGGCTGTGCACGATGTCGGCGAATTCCGCGGCGATGGCGCATACGCGCTCCTTTTCCGCTTCCGACAGCGGTTTTTCGCAGTCCGACGGCACTCCCGCCGCGTGCAGAAGTTCGCCCACCGACACTCCCGTCAGCCCCGACACGCCGTTAAGCAACGCGCGGTGCAGGTCGCCGCCCGAAAAACCGTCCAGCACGGCGCGGAATTCGTCGGCGTCGCCGTAAAATGGTTTGTTTTGCTGAGGGGGGCGGTATCTGACGCCGCGGAGCACGATGTGCGAGTTGTTGTCCTCGGGCGGGAGATGTTTCACCGCGTCGAGTATGACGAGGTTCTCGTCGGTGAAAACTATGTTGGAGTAGCGGTTCATAATCTCCGTGAAGAGGTAGAAAACCGCGTCGTCCTTCATCTCGGTGCGGGCGGAGAATTTAATGCCGATTATGCGGTCTTTCTCAAAGAGAAAAACTTTTTCCGCCACCGACGACGAAAGATATTTGCGGAGCAGCATACAGAACGACGGCGCGCCCGCGGGGTTTTGCTTGCGCGACGAGGTGAAGTGCATACGGGGCGCCCCCGCGTTGCAGGACACCACAAGACATAGATTGCGTCCCGCGGCGCGGAAAAACAAGCGGATTTCGTCCGCTTCGGGTTGGACGATTTTGTCCGTTCTTGCGCCTTTCAGGGCGGAGTCCAACTCCGCCGCAAGCGCGCCCAGTGCTATGCAGTCGCTGCCCATACCGATATTATACACGGAAAGTGCCGCCTAGCAACGCAAAATGTGTTGATTTCGTCGTGCGAGTGTGATATAATCTCTTTCACTTGTGAATTAAACAGCCGCCCGCACAAACGCGTCGCGGCGTTATCGGAGGACAAATGAGTTACACAGTAGACAAATCGGAAAAAAACCGCGTCAAATTTTCGTTTGATGTGGACGCTGACAGGTTCAACCGCGCGGTGGACGCCGCCTATGCCAAGAACAAGGGCAAATATACCGCCCACGGTTTCCGCAAGGGTCATGTGCCCAAGAAGGTCATCGAAGGCATTTACGGCAAAGAAGTATTTTTCGAGGACGCTATGGACATCGTAATACCCGAAGCGTACACCGAAGCCCTCGCCGCCGAAAAGGATGTGGATCCCGTCGACCGTCCCGAACTCGAGTCTTTCGATTTCAAAGAGGACGGCGGAGTCAAGTTCGTGCTCGCCGTCACCGTGCGTCCCGAAGTCAAACTCGGCGCGTACAAGGGTCTTGCGGTCGCAAGAAAGGTCGAAAAGGTCACCGCAAAGCAGGTGGACGAAGCCCTCGAGAGCGCGCGCAACAAGCAGGCGCGTTTTATCGACAGCGACGAGCCCGCAAAGAACGGCGACACCGTCAACATCGATTTCTCGGGTTCCGTGGACGGCAAGAAGTTCGACGGCGGCAGTGCGGAAGGTTATGACCTCGAGCTCGGCTCGGGCACCTTTATCCCCGGCTTCGAGGATCAGCTCGTCGGAGTGAAAACCGGCGACGAGAAAGATGTCACGGTCACTTTCCCCGCCGATTACGGCGCGGAAGAACTGCAGGGCAAGGAAGCCGTGTTCGCGTGCAAGGTCAACGCCGTCAAGAGAAAGGAAGTCCCCGCGCTCGACGACGAGTTCGCAAAGGATGTGTCCGAGTTCGACACGCTTGCGGAATACAAGGCCGACCTCAAAAATAAACTTACCGAGGAAGCCGAGGCCCGTGCCGACCGCGAGTTCGAGGAAGCCGTGGTCAAAGCCGTCGTGGACGGCGCCGAAATCGACATCCCCGAGGTTATGTTCGACAACGAAGTCGAGGATATGATTGCCGAGTTCGAGCAGCGTATCGGCGTGCAGGGCATAAAACTCGAGGATTATCTGTCCTATGTCGGCATGACCCGCGAACAACTCGCCGACGAATACAAGGTGCAGGCGAAGGTCAGCGTCAAGACCCGTCTCGTCATGGAAGAAATCGTCAAGCGCGAGGAAATCAAGTTCGAGAACGAAGAGCTGGAAGCCAAGATTGCCGAGTACGCGGAGCGTTACAACCAGCCCGTCGAGGATTTCAAGAAGCGCGTGGGCAGGGCTTTCTACGACCACATCGCCAATCAGGTGCTGAGCGAGAAACTGCTTGCAATGCTCAAAGCCGAGAACGGCGGCGAGAAGAAAGCCCCTGCAAAGAAAGCGGCGGCGAAGAAAGAGGGTGAAGCCGAAGGCGAAAAGAAGACTCCCGCCAAGAAGCCCGCGGCAAAGAAAGCCCCCGAAAAGAAGGACGACGCGGAATAATTCCGCATTGCTTTGACGGTGCGGCGGGCGTGTTCCGCCGTCCGTCGCAGAAAGCGGCGCGACGCTGCGGAGGCGCGGTCGCAACTCAGGAGAAGGTATGAAAATCAAGAACCAACTCATCCCCATGGTGGTGGAGCAGACGGGCAGGGGCGAGCGCTCCTACGACATATATTCCCGTCTTCTCGAGGACAGGATAATTTTCCTTACGGGTGAAATCGACGACGCCGTCGCGGACCTCGTGGTGGCGCAGCTCATTTTCCTCGAAGGCAAGGATTCTTCCAAGGACATCAGCCTTTACATTAACAGCCCCGGCGGCGTGGTGTCGGCGGGTCTTGCCATTTACGACACGATGAACTACATCAAGTGCGATGTGTCGACCATTTGCCTGGGGCAGGCGGCGTCCATGGGCGCGTTCCTGCTCTCGTCGGGCACCAAGGGCAAGAGATACGCTCTCCCGAGCGCGAAGGTGATGATTCACCAGCCTCTCGGCGGCGCGCAGGGACAGGCGAGCGACATAGCCATTCAGGCGGAGGAAATCCTCCGCACCAAAAAGCGTCTCAACGAGATTCTCGCGGCAAACACGGGACAGCCGTTGTCCAAAATCGAAGTGGACACTGACAGAGACTTTTACATGACCGCCGAAGAAGCGGAGAAGTACGGAATAGTCGACAAGATTTTCTATTCCCGCAAGTAACTTCGGCAAATGAGAGGTAATATGGACGGTTTTCAGAAAGAATTGCAATGCAGTTTCTGCGGAAAGACCGACAGCGAAGTCGAAAAAATCATCGTAGGACCCAACCATATCACAATCTGCAACGAGTGCGTCGAACAGTGCATGCACCTCATTGCCAAGGATAAGGGTACGGCGGGTCCTCTCGGCGTGTCTCTCTATACGCCGCAGCAGATCAAGCAGAAACTCGACGAATACATCATCGGACAGGAAAGCGCGAAAAAGGTGCTTTCCGTCGCCGTCTACAATCACTACAAGCGCATAAACCAGCGTTCGCGCGAAAACGACGGCGTGGTGCTCGAAAAGAGCAATGTCTTGTTGCTGGGGCCCACGGGCTCGGGCAAGACTTTGCTTGCAAAGACGCTCGCGCAGATACTCAATGTGCCTTTCGCGGTGGCGGACGCAACCACGCTCACCGAAGCGGGTTATGTCGGCGAGGATGTGGAAAACATCCTGCTCAAACTCATTCAGGCGGCCGACGGCGACATCAAGAAGGCGCAAATCGGCATAATCTACATCGACGAAATCGACAAAATCGCAAGAAAAGGCGAGAATGTGTCCATAACGCGCGATGTCAGCGGCGAAGGCGTGCAACAGGCTCTTCTCAAAATCATCGAAGGCACGGTTGCCAGCGTTCCCCCGCAGGGCGGCAGAAAGCACCCCAATCAGGAGTGCTATCAGATCGACACCACCAACATCCTTTTCCTGTGCGGCGGCGCGTTCGTCGACCTCGACAAGATAGTCGACCAGCGCAAGGACAGCTCCAAGCTCGGTTTCGGCGCGGCGGTCAAGGGCACCAAGAATTACAAGTACGACGAACTCATCGCCGAACTGCAACCCGCCGACCTTATCAAGTTCGGTCTCATCCCCGAATTCGTCGGCAGAGTGCCCATTGTCGTCGGACTCAACGCCCTCGACGAGGAAGCCCTCGTCAAGATACTGTCTGAGCCCAGGAACGCGCTCGTCAAGCAGTATCAGGTGCAGTTCAAAATGGACGGAGCGGAGTTGGAGTTCACCCCCGACGCACTCCGTGCCGTCGCCGAAAAGGCAATCAGTCTCAACACGGGCGCGCGCGGATTGCGCTCCATTCTCGAAGACATTCTGCTTGACCTGATGTACGAGTTGCCTTCCGACAAGACCATAGAGAAAGTGGTGGTGACCAAGGAAAGCGTCACCGACAAGGTCGCGCCCATAGTGGTGAGAAAGGGCACCGCTCCCGCGTCCGCCGGCGAAGCGGGCTGAGCGCGGCAGGCGGCAGGGCAGCGGCGCGGCGAATCTCGGGGCTTACGCTCGAGGAAACGCCGACGCGACAACAGTCAAAGCACGGAAAAGCCGTCCCCAACGGGACGGCTTTCGTTTGGCTTTTGATTTTTGTTCGGATGTTTGCGGCGACTTCCTTTCACACGGCGTGCGCCGAAGTGTAGGGAAGCGCCGTTTCGACGCGCCGCCGCGCAGGGCGGCGTGACGGTTACATCTTTGCGATGTAGTTGGACAGTTCGGTGAAGATGACGCCGAGTCCGTACGCGCCCGCGTCGGGATAACCGATGGACTTTTCGCCCACGGTGCCGGCTCTGCCCATCTTGGCGACGACGGTCTTGGTGCTTTCGGCGCCCTTGACTGCCGCTTCCGCGCCGAGGGCGATACCTTCACGCAGTTTCTTGCCGTCCTTTGCCGCGGCTTCGAGGGCGTCGGCGCAGGGTTTCAGGGCGTCGACGAGGGTCTTGTCGCCCACGACGGCGCCTCTGCCGAAGGACTTCTTGCCCGTCTCGTAAACGCCTTTGTTGGCTGCCTGGAAGATGTCGGCGAGGTCGGCGAGGGCGATTTTGTCCTTGCCTGCCGCTGCTTTGCCCGCATAACGGAACGCGCTTCCCCAGATGGGGCCGCTCGCGCCGCCGCAGTATTCCATTATGATTTCGCTGCAGCTGCCGAGGAATGTGCCGATGTCCGCCTTGTCGCGGGTCGCCCATTCTTTCTTGAGCTGACGGAAACCTTTTGCAATGCTCATGCCGAAGTCGCCGTCGCCCATTTTGTCGGCGTCGCAGAAGGGCACTTCGTTCTCGATGATGACATCGGCCATCTTTTCGACGATTGCGACGAACGCCGCGGTGTTTATCGTCTCGGTGACTTCGGGTTTGCCTTTGACTTCGTAGACGGCTTCCTTTTTCGCTGCTTTGGCGGTTTTTGCAGCCGTTTTGACATCTTTATGTGCCGTTTCCGCCGCGGGAGTGACTCCGAGGGCTTTGGCGATTGCGTTCATGGCTTCCACCGCGTACGCCGCCTGTTCGCTCATTGCCGCGCCCCAGGTGAGGGCGGGAGTGGACACGGGATAGGACAACAGCGCCTTGAACTCGTCGTCGAGACGGAGCACCGTGACCGACGCGCCCGCCATGTCGAGCGAGGTCATGTAGTTGCCGACGAGGGTCTTGTAGATGCCGACGCCTTTCTTTTCGAGAGCGTTGGAAACGGAGTTGTTGAAGAGGTAGAGTTCGGACAGCGGGGTGGCGCCGAAGCCGTTGACGAGCAGAGCGACATCCTCGCCTTTCTTGAGTCCGAGGTCCTCGATGAGGTCCTTGACGATACGCACGGCGAGTTCGTCAGCGGTCTGCAGTTTCTCCGTCTTTCTGCCGGGTTCGCCGTGGATGCCCACGCCGAATTCAATCTGGTCGTCGCCGATTTCGAATATGGGCGTGCCCTTTGCGGGGGGAGTGCAGGAAGTCAGCGCGAAGCCGAAGGAACGCACATTGGCGATGACCTTGTTGGCGACGGCTTTGACCTCTTCGAGCGACTTGCCCTGTTCCGCCGCGGCGCCCGCGATTTTGTGGACGAACACGGTTCCCGCCACGCCGCGTCTGCCGACGGTGTAGAGGGAGTCCTTGACGGCGATGTCGTCGTTGACATAGACGGCGTCGACATTGATGCCGTCCTCTTCGCGTGCGAGGTCGGCGGCGTTGTTGAAGTTCATGCAGTCGCCGGAATAGTTCTTGATGATGAGAAGGACGCCCTTGTCGGTGGCGCACTCCTTTATGGCGTTGTACACCTGAATCTGCGAGGGAGAGGCGAAGACATCGCCGCACACAGCGCAGTCGAGCATACCTTTGCCGACGAAGCCCGCGTGCGCGGGTTCGTGACCGCTGCCGCCGCCCGAGATGAGGGAGACTTTGTCGGGATTGATTTCTTTTTTCTTGACGATTTTGAACTTTTCCACGAATTCGAGTTCGGGATGAGCCTTGGCAAGGCCGTGGCACATATCGTACACGAAGGTTTCGGGAGTGTTCATTATTTTCTTCATAATTGCCTCCTGATTATCGTAAATCCGCCCTTAGAAAGGGGACAACGCCCCGCAAAAAGCGGGGCGCGTTATTCCGTTAGTCGCAGCAGCAGCAACCTTTGGCTTCGCTGCCGAGTTTGTCTGCCGCAACGATTGCTGCGGCGACCATATCCGCATTGACGGGGAAGGGCATGAAGTGAATGGACTCGTCGGGGATGCAGGCCTTTTCGGCGACTTCCTGCAGTCTGTCGCCGATGTCTTCGACGCCGATGTCGGCGAGGCAGACGGGCAGACCCACTTCGAGGCAGAAGCTGATGACCTGATTGATTTCCTCGTCGGGAGCGTTCTCGAGGACGAGCTGGCAGATGGTGCCGAAGGCAACCTTTTCGCCGTGGAAGTACTTGTGGGTCTCTTCGAGGACGGTGAGTCCGTCGTGAATGGCGTGCGCCGCCGCGAGACCGCCGGACTCGAAT
>CALVTH010000035.1 GCA_944360115.1 uncultured Clostridia bacterium | reverse complement strand
CCGTTCTGTTTCTTCCGAGCAATTCATCGAGTGTGATTGCCATAACGGTACCTCTCAAATCCTTTCGATTGTTCTGAGTTTCGCGCTTTCAGCACGAGGGTTTCTCGCAAGTTCTTCCGCGCTTGCGGTGACGGGTTTCGCATTCAGTATCTCCACCTCTTTCACCTTGCCGCACACGCACACCGGAAAGTCGGGTGGGCACACGCAGGAAAGGCTGAGTTGCCTGAACGCGTTCTTCACTGCTCTGTCTTCGAGGGAGTGGAAGGTGATAACCGCCATTCTTCCCCCTTTCACGAGCCGCCTTGCCAGCGCGGTGACGCTGTCGTACAGCCCGTCGAGTTCTCCGTTGACCTCTATCCTCACCGCCTGAAACACGCGCTTTGCGGGATTCCCGAACTTCCAGCGCGTCTTCTCGGGATAGCACTCCGCAACCAGCTGCGCAAGTTGCAATGTGCTTTCGAGAGGTCTCTTCTTTCTTTCGGAGACTATCCTCTCCGCAATCCTGCGGGCGAGTTTCTCTTCTCCGTACTCGCGGAATATTCTTTCCAATTCTTCCGCCGAATAACCGTTGACCACTTCGCGGGCGTCGAGGCGCTGTTCTCTGTTCATCCTCATATCCAGGGGGGCGTCCTTTATATAACTGAATCCCCTTTCGGCGTTGTCCAGCTGATAGGACGACACTCCGAGGTCGAGCAGCACTCCGTCCAGTCCCTCTATGCCCAGCGCGTCGAGATGTCTCTCCGCGTTTGCGAAATCGTCACGGACGAAAGTCACTTTGTCAATGTACTTTTCAAGGCGCTTGCCCGCCGCTAGTAGGGCGTCGCCGTCCTTGTCGAAGGCAATCAGCCTGCCGCCTTCACCCAGCCTTTCGGCAATCCTCAGGGAGTGACCCGCACCGCCCACCGTGCCGTCGAGATAAATTCCGTTCGGCTTCACCGCAAGGGCTTCCAGACACTCGGCAAGCATTACGGGTTCGTGAACGAATTCCATTACACTCCGAAATGCTTGAGCCGCTCGATGATGCGGCTGAGGTTCTCGGGCTTGAGCACGCTGAAATCGCTGTCCCATTTCTCCGCCGCCCAAACTTCGAGGAACTTTCCTCTGCCGACGAAGACGATGTCTTTCTTTATGCCGGCAACCTTGAGCAACTCGGGGGCGATACGCACCCTGCCCTGCGCGTCCTCGTCGAGACTGCTGCCCGCCGCCATAAGCATGGTGGCAAGCTCGTTCTGCTCGTCGTTGGCGTAGATGTTGGCGGGAGAGAGGGAGTCGATGAGAGTGTCGAACTGGTTTTCGGGGAAAACGAACAGGCAACCGTCTCTGCCGGGAAGAATGTACGAAACGGCGCCAAGTCCCTCTTTGAACTTGGCGGGAATACGCACACGGCCTTTGTCGTCAAGCTGATGACGAGCGTTCCCCAGCATGTATTTTGCCACGGCTTCTCTCTCCTTGTGGTTGTATTCTACAACACAATCCGTGCGCTGTCAACCACTTTTGACCATTTTTAACCACCTGATTTTACTTAATTTTACGGAAATTTTTCGAGTTTTTCCGAAATTTTGATTCAATATTGAACTATTCTCATATTTTGCCCGCGCCCGTCGCCGCCGCGCCGCCCGAACGCCTGCCGCCGCACTCCCCGCGGCTTTGCCGCGTTTTCCCGCTCGGCGCCCCGCCCACCCGTGTTTCCCGCTCGGCTTGCTCCGCGTGCCGACCGCTCCTCCGCTCTGCACACAAAATTTTCTTTCGGCATATATTGCAGCAAATCCACAAGGAGGTGAAAAGATGTCTTTTTGCAACTGTAATAACGCCGACAGATGCCCCGGGAACATCAGCGGAAATCCTATGAACGGTCTTTGCGAAAAGGTGTGCGTTCAGGTCAAGAAAGTGTTTGACGCCTGCATCACGCAGTCCACGCTCGAAACGCTCTCCGTCACCCTGTCCGACCTCACACCCGCTTCGCCGAGCGAACCTCTGACTTTCGTCAGCGGCAGGTCCACTTCCTCTCAGGGCACCATTACCTCACTCGCCGTCACCCCGCTCGCCGACAGGCCCGGGCTTTCGAGAGTGCTGGCAAATGTATCCATACCTGTGCAGATCAACTACACCGACAGCACGGGAGCCGAAGGCAGCGGCACGGGCACCGTGACCGTCACAGAGGACATCGTGATGTGCGTGCCGACGGGCAGCGTGTTCCCCGTCGAACTCGCCGCGACGGTCAACATGGCAAGCCCCAACGGCACCTATGTCAGCGGCTCCACCTTCTCCATAACCGCCTGCGTAACGGTCATAATGAAGGTGCTTGCCGATGTCGACCTGCTGGTGCCGTCGTACGGCTACTGCCGAATACCGCCCTGCACGGAGTTCTCGCAGGAAGTGTGTCAGGGAGTCTTCGACCTGCCCCTCTTCCCGTCGTAAGCGCGCGCCAGCCCGCATTATGCGCCCTCGCGAGGGGCGCGCGGGCAGGCAATGGCGTACGCTATGTGCTCAAGCGCGAGTGCGCACGTGAGAGCGTGCTCGAGCGCGCAGCGCAGGAGTGAGGGGCGCGGAATCAAGCGAGCGGACGTACGTCGCCCGCACACCGACGCGGACAACGCGGGCGCAACGCCCGCGTTTTCGCGCGCACCGGACCTCATTCCCCCTCCCGCTTCCCGCCTGCGACGTTCTTTATTTACCTCTGCCGTCGAATCAGTCGTTTTTGACGACAATCGCAACCGCTTCCGACGCGGAGCGTCCTCGTAGTAAGGTCAACACCGCGGAATTCTTTGCAAAATCACGAAGACCGTGATATAGTCGTCGTATGAAAGTCTTTGCCATAAGCGACCTGCACCTCTCTTTTGCCGTGGACAAACCCATGGACATTTTCGGTGACGGCTGGCAGAATCACTTTGAAAAAGTGAAAGAGGATTGGAACGCCCGCGTGAAAGACGACGACCTGGTGCTCATCGGCGGCGATGTGTCGTGGGGTCTGAGCATAGAACAGGCAGCCCCCGACTATGCGGCAATAGCCGCCCTTGCGGGGCGCAAAATCGTGCTCCGCGGCAATCACGACTACTACTGGACTTCCCTTGCGAAAATGCGCGCCGCTTTCCCCTGCTTCGAATTCCTGCAAAACAACAGCATACGCGTTGACAACATTCTCGTCGCAGGCTCTCGGGGGTGGAGTTTTCCCACCGAAAACACCTCGGACGAAGACAAAAAGATATACCGTAGGGAACTCGAAAGACTGCGTCTTTCCCTTGCCGATATGCAGAAAAACCGCAGGGACGGCGACACCGTCATCGCCCTGCTGCACTATCCCCCGTTCGAAGCGCGCATAGAAGACACCGAAGTCACGGCATTGCTCGAAGAATTCGAGGTGAACATCGCACTCTACGGTCACCTGCACGGCAAAAATGTCCGCGTGATGCCCGAAGTGAACAAAAACGGCATACGCTATCTCCTCACCTCCTGCGACCTTGTGAAAAACACTCTGGTAGAAGTTTTGTGACATCAGTGCTAATCAGCCGCGCGCGCTCCCGCTCTTTTCGCCCCGCCGTTCGGGGCTTTTTTTCTGCTCCGAACCGCTTTCCCGACCGAACGTCAATAACGTCTTGAAAAGTTCGGCAATTGACCTTAAAGCCCAGAAAGTATTCTCAATTTTTGGCTAAAGTATAATACTTTTCGGCAAAATCGAGAGTACTTTACACTTCTCCCCGCACTATAAACAAGAAAAAACATTGAAATTTGCACTTTGCAGAACCGCTTTCAACCTAACGGTTATATTGACTTGTGTCTTGCAATATGTTAAAATAGCCTTAAAGAATGTCGCTTATCGCGGCGTTCCGGGCGCCCCCGCCCAAACCGCATTCGGGGACACCGACGGGATAATTCGGAGAAAAATTATGGTAACAATGCTCATCAAGAACAAGTTCTTTTCCATTCGCGGACATTCCACCGTGACCGATGTCAACGGCAATCCGCTTTTCGAGGTGCGCGGCACTTTCACCCTCTGGAAAAGAAAGAAAATCAAGGACCTCGACGGCAATGTGCTCTACACGGTGCGCAACAAGATGATAAGGTTCTTCATGAACAGCGCGTTCGTGTTCGACGCCGAGGGCAAGAAGATAGCAAGACTCAAGCAGAAATTCCACCTCACCCGCAGCGAATATGTTCTTCTCGGCTACAAGGACGAGCTGAGCATTGAGGGCAATTTCTTCCAGCGCGAAATCAATGTCATCCGCAACGGCGAAGTCATCGCTTCCGGCAGCAGGAAACTGCTCTCCCTCGTCGACTCTTTCGCCGTCACCGTCCCGAACGACGAGGACGCGGCTTTCGTGCTTGCTCTCTTCATCGCAATGGACAACATCAACGACAAGACCAGGTCCGACTAACGACAGTCCGCCGTTTCGTCCATGAAATCAAAAACCTCCGAGCAATCGGAGGTTTTTTTATAAAGCCGCTTGAAGAGCCGTATCGGAGTTGTCAGCGAAATCGTCGCGGCTTGTCGCGGTCATTCCGCGCGGATTGCGCTTTCCGGACCTTTCCTCGGCTCAGCCCAGGATTTCGTCCAGTCGGGTCAGAATTTCCTCTTTGCCCGTCCTTTTCAGCGACGACACGAGGTAAACATTCATTACGCCGATCCCGATTTCGTTGGCTATTTCCCTGCGGCGCGTCGCCGCTTGCGCTCGGGACAATTTGTCGCACTTGGTCGCTATGACGGTGAAAGGGATGTTTTTGGCGTAAAGATAGCCCAGCAACATCTTGTCGTCGTCGGTGGGATTGTGCCTGACATCGAGAAGGACAAAGACATTTTTCAGTCGCTCGCTTCCGGACAGGTAACCCTCTGCAAGCGCGCCCCATTTCGCCTGTTCGGACTTCGCCGCCTTGGCAAAACCGTATCCCGGCAGGTCGACAAAAGTGAGTTCTCCGCCGTTTACGGCGAAATAATTGAGCAGACGGGTTCGCCCGGGCTCCGACGAGGTGCGCGCCAGTTTGCCGTTGCCCGTGAGAAAGTTTATGAAGGACGACTTGCCCGCATTGGATTTGCCGGCAAAGGCGATTTCGGGCGCGCCGAAATCCGGCAGCTTTCGGCTGTCCGCAACGGATACCAGAAATTTCGCGTTCTTTATCTGCATCGGGTCGCCTCGTCTTGATTTGCGCGTCGGACGCGCCCGTCGCGTGCCGACGGTTTCACTATAGCATTTTTCACCGTATGTGGCAAGCAAAGGAAAAAGCCCGTGCGGGCTTTTCCTGTCGTCGCGGTTTTCCGCGGTTTCCGCGGTTTTCCGCGTCATACGGTTGCACGGCGACCGCACGGCGGACACACCGTCCGCTCCGCGGGCGCCGTCCGCAAAATCAGTAATTGTTGCGCGGCATATACTTCGTGTGAAGTATCTTGTGCGCGAGGTGGCTGTTGGGCTCGCCGAGATATTCCTTGTAGAGTGCCTGGACGGCGGGATTCTCGTGCGATTTCCTGAGAGCCATTGCCTTGTCGGCTTTGTAGATTGCCTTGGCGCGCTCGGCACGGATGTCCGTGTTGTTGCGCACATACGCGCTCTTTATGGGCTGTCCGCCGCCGTTCACGCAACCGCCGGGGCAAGACATAATCTCGATGAACTGATAGTCCGCCGAACCGTCGCGCACCTTTTCCATAAGTTTGCGCGCGTTGGCAAGTCCGCTTGCGACGGCAACCTTGACCTTGGTGCCGGCTATGTCGTAGGAGGCTTCCTTTATGCCTTCGACTCCGCGCACTTCCTTAAAATCTACGGACGGGGCTTCCTTGCCCGCGACGATTTCGTACACCGTGCGGAGCGCGGCTTCCATAACACCGCCCGTTGCGCCGAATATGAGACCCGCGCCCGTGGAAATGCCGAGCGGCTCGTCGAATTTCTCGTCGGGAAGTTCGTCGAAGATGAGTCCGCAACGCTTGATGAGACGCGCAAGTTCACGCGTGGTGACGGCGATGTCGATGTCGGGCACACCTGCGGCGTTTTCGGCGGGTCTGCCTTTTTCGAATTTCTTTGCCGTGCAAGGCATGACGGAGACGACGACGATGTCTTTGGGGTCAATTCCGAGTTTCTCGGCGTAATAGGTCTTGCACACGGCGCCGAACATCTGTTGCGGCGACTTGCAGGTGGACAGATTGCCGAGGAGATCCGGGAAATTATGCTCGCAGAACTTTATCCACGCGGGAGAACAGCTGGTGATGAGTGGAAGCGTGCCGCCGTTTTTGAGTCTGGTGAGGAATTCCGTGCCCTCTTCCATAATGGTGAGGTCGGCGGCAAAGTCCACATCGAACACATCGTCAAAGCCCATTCTGCGCAGCGCGGCAACCATTTTGCCCTCGACATTGGAGCCGACGGGATAGCCGAATTCCTCGCCGAGACCGACTCGGACGGAGGGGGCGACGCCGACTATGACGCGCTTGGTGGGGTCGCTGATTGCGGCGAGCACATCGTCGATTTCCTCTCTCTCGGTGAGCGCGCCTGTGGGGCAAACCGCCACGCACTGTCCGCAACCCACGCAAGGCACTTCGGACAACGGTTTCTCGAAAGCGCAGGCTATGTGGGTGTCAAAGCCGCGTCCGTTCGCGCCGATGACGGCGACTGACTGATATTGCGCGCACGCGGCGACGCAACGGCGGCACAACACGCACTTGTTGTTGTCACGCACTATGCAGGCTGCCGAGGTGTCCTTGTTGTACTTGCTCTTTATGCCGCTGTACTTGTGACCGTCGCAACCGAGTTCGAGAGACAGGCGCTGCAATTCGCAGTTGTTGTTGCGGGCGCAGGACAGGCAGTCCTGGTCGTGGTCGGAAAGAATGAGTTCCACCGTAGTCTTGCGGGAGTCCATGACCTGCTTGGTGTTGGTGAAAACTTCCATACCCTCGCTTACGGGATAGACGCAGGCGGCGACTAAACTTCTCGCGCCCTTGACTTCGCACACGCAGACGCGGCAGGCGCCGATTGCGTTGATGTCCTTGAGGTAGCAAAGCGTGGGGATTCTGACGCCCGCCGCTTTGGCAGCTTCCAGAATGGTGGAGCCTTGTTCCACCGACACGGGAATGTTGTTTATCTTGAGATTGACTTTAGCCATAGCTTACTCCTTGACGATTGCGTTGAAACGGCAGGTCTCGACGCAGAGTCCGCACTTGATGCACTTCATGGGGTCGATTGTGAACTTGGACTTGATTTCGCCCGAAATGGCACCGACGGGGCATTTGCGCGCGCATGCCGAGCAGCCTTTGCAGGCGTCGGTAATCGTGTAACGGACAAGACCTTTGCAGACATGGCAGGGGCACTTCTTGTCCACGACATGCGCGACATACTCGTCGCGGAAATAGCGGAGGGTGGAAAGCACGGGGTTGGGCGCCGTCTGACCGAGTCCGCACAGCGAATTGGCTTTGATGTAATGGCAAAGGGCTTCCATGTCTTCGAGGTCCTGCATGGTGGCTTTACCGGTGGTGATTTTGTCGAGATATTCGAGAAGTCTGCGGTTGCCGATACGGCAGGGGGTGCACTTGCCGCAGCTTTCGTCGACGGTGAACTCGAGGAAGAACTTGGCGATGTCGACCATGCAGTTGTCCTCGTCCATGACTATCATACCGCCCGAGCCCATCATGGAACCGATGGAAATGAGGTTGTCGTAGTCGATGGGAATGTCGAAATATTCGGCGGGGATGCAGCCGCCCGAAGGACCGCCCGTCTGCGCCGCCTTGAAATGCTTGCCGTTGGGGATACCGCCGCCGATGTCCTCGATGACCTCGCGGAGCGTGGTGCCCATGGGGATTTCGACGAGACCTGTGTTGGTGATTTTGCCGCCGAGAGCGAAAACCTTGGTGCCCTTGGATTTCTCGGTGCCCATGGACGCGAACCAGTCGGCGCCCTTGAGTATGATCTGGCACACATTGGCGTAGGTCTCGACATTGTTGAGAATGGTGGGTTTGCCGAAAAGACCTTTGACCGCGGGGAACGGAGGACGGGGACGGGGCTCGCCGCGATGGCCTTCGATGGAGGTCATGAGCGCGGTTTCCTCGCCGCACACGAACGCGCCGGCGCCGAGACGGATGTCGAGGTCGAAATCGAAGCCCGTACCGAGGATGTTTTTGCCGAGCAGACCGTATTCCTTGGCTTGCTTGAGGGCTATGCGCAGACGCTGGACGGCTATCGGATACTCCGCTCTGATGTAGACATAACCCTGATGTGCGCCGATGGCGTAACCCGCAATCGCCATTGCTTCGAGCACGGCGTGGGGGTCGCCCTCGAGAATACTTCTGTCCATGAACGCGCCGGGGTCGCCCTCGTCGGCGTTGCAGCACACATACTTGACATCGCCGGGGCTGTTGGCGGCGAATTGCCATTTGAGGCCGGTGGGGAATCCGCCGCCGCCTCTGCCGCGCAGACCCGAACTCTTGATGATGTCGATGACTTCCTGCGGTTTGAGTTCGGTCAGGCACTTGATGAGCGCCTGATAGCCGTCGTAGGCGATGTATTCGTCGATTTCCTCGGGGTTGATGACGCCGCAGTTGCGCAGGGCGACGCGGGTCTGTTTCTTGTAGAAGTTGGTGTCGGAGAGGGCTTTGACGGCGTGGTGGTCGCTCTTTTCCTTGTAGAGAAGACGCTGCACGAGCCTGCCCTTGACAATGTGTTCGTCGATGATTTCGGCGACATCTTCCACTTTGATACCGCTGTAGAACGCACCCTCGGGGTAAACGATGACGATGGGACCCGCCGCGCACAAGCCGAAACAGCCCGTGCCGACGACGGCAACTTCGCCCTCGAGACCTCTCTCTTTGATGAGGAACTCGAATTCCTTTCTGATTGCGGCGCTGTTGTTGGAGTGGCACCCCGTGCCGCCGCAAACCAAAATGTGACTTCTAACCATATTCTCTCCTCGGCTTTTCAGCCTTTAGTAATCATGTATTCGGTGCAGATGTTGCCGTTGACGATGTGCGAAGCGATGATGTTCCTCGCCTTATCGGGGTCGATATGGACATAGGTGACCTTCTCCTGCCCCGGCACGAAAACTTCGACGATAGGCTCGAGAGCGCACATACCGAGGCACCCGCTTCTCGTGACTTTTACATTCTTGAGATTGCGTTGTGCCACTTCGTCCACCAGCGTGTTGAACACGGGACGCGCGCCCGCGGAAATACCGCAGGTCGCCATACCGACGACGATACGGGTCTCCTGCTCCGCGTCCTGATTGTCGCGAAGCACTATCTGCGCCTGCATCTTGTCGCGGATAGCCTTGATGTCGGCTATGCTCTTCATAACAAATTTCCTCCGATAGCGTTTATGTTTTCTCTTATCATATCGCGGACGAAAACCGTAATCTCCGGCTCCGTCACGGAAATGCCGTCAAGTTCCCGCTTGAGGTCGCGGGTGTCGAACACATACTTCCCTTTCTCCGTCTCCACGGTGAGGACGAAATCGCGTTCGTCGTCGAGCAAAGTGCTCATGGTCTCGCCGAGGTCGCCGAGGGGCGCACGGTCGATGTGGTCGGCGACGAAAGTGGCTTTCACCGTCGTGCCGACGCCCTTTTTTGTGACGAGAGACAGTCCGCCGCCCGCCATTTCCGCCGCCATTTTGAAGAGCGGCAGTCCCATGCCCACCTTGCGCGTCGTGCGCGTGGTGGTGAACGGGTCGAGCACCCGCGCGGCGAATTCCTCGTCCATGCCGCACCCGTTGTCGCCTATCTCCACGCCGAGGAGATTGTCCTTGCACACCACGGTGACGGTGATGAGAGAGGCTCCCGCTTTCACGGAGTTTTCGACGATGTCGAGTATGTTGAGCGCAATCTCTCTCACTCTTTCCTGCCCTCCGCTATACGGCGCACCAGCGCGGCCACGGAATACTCTTCCAGTTCTATCTCTCCCGCGCATTCCCCTTCGGACACCGCGTCGAGGGTGTGCGCGTCGCTGTCGATTATGACGAGTTTTCTCGCCGACCAGTACGCCCTTTCCTCCTCCGTGGAGCGGGTGGAAAGTTCCACCGTGGCGAACTTGTCGGGGATGTCGCCGAGAATACGCAACATACTGTTGGATTCTCGGTCTATGTGCGCGGGCACCGCCGCTCCGCCGTGCTTTGCGGCAAGGTCGAACACCTCGTCGGAGGAAACCGCCGCGCTGTCCAGCAACATTCTGCGCTCCGTGCCCACGATGTTGTCGTCCTCGTCGAGGAGCAGCTGGTCGCCGAACAGATCGGGACGGTTGTCCCTCGTCGACACGGGTATCTCGGCGAAAAACGCTTCCAGCGACCCGAGGTCGGGGAACAGACACAACAGGTGGATGTCCTCGTTGGTCTGCACTTCGACGGCGGGCACGGCAAGTATGCCGAACTCCTCTCCCGCCCTCAGCGCAACGGGGGCGTGTCCCACGGCGTTGTGGTCGGACACCGCCACGAAATGCAACCCGTTGAGCACCGCTTGTCCCACGACGGTGACGGGAGTCATATCGTTCTCCGCGCAGGGTGACAGCGCGGAGTGTATGTGCAAATCGTAACGGAATTTCATCGTCGTTACAGTCTGCCCGCAGTCGCAAGAGCGGCTTCGTAGACCGTCATACCGGTGGTGACCAGGTTGACATCCTGCTGTTTCACCTTTTCGGCGAGCGCGGCGTCGGGGGTCACCCCTTCGCACAGCACGACGACGGCGCAGTCGGCAAGAGTGGCGACGGCGCACACATTGACATTGCTCATCACCGTAAACCACGCGCACCCTTCGGGGGCTTTGCTCATGACGAAACTGAGAAAGTCGCCGCAGTAACCCGCGGTGAGCACTCTTTCGCCGTCGGCAAGGTTGACTATGCGCGCGCCGAGCAGGTCGACGAGTCCTTCGACGGTCATTTTCCGCCCTCCTTGTTCTCCCCCAGACGGGGGCACTTCGTGTCGTGCGGTATGACTCCGTTCACGAGGTCCTCGGCAAACGCGCTGCAACTGGGCGCGCCGCACAGCCCGCAGTCCACCTTGGGCAAGGTCTCGAAAATGGAGTCCATTTCTATCATCTTCGCCATTGCGGCGAGACGGTTGTCGTCGAGCTTGAACACATCCTTGAGCGTGGGGTCGTGTTCCCACAGGAAATAATCGGCGGTCTTGCCGATGTCGTCCATACGGTTGGGCGCGTTTTTCAACTTACGCGTGAGATAATGCAGGCGCGAACGCGCGACAAAGGGATTCTCCACATTCATCACGCCGCCCACGCAACCGCTCACGCACGCGTTGAGTTCTATGAACTTGATGTCCTGCATACCGCCGTCCTCGAGGGCTTCGAGAATGGCGACGCATTGCTCTATCCCGTCGGCGGCGATTGTCTTGAGTTCCTCGGTGGCGTTGGCTTCGCCGCGGCTTATGCCCCACGAAAGCCCCGTCGAACTCATCTTCGACATCTTCTTGATGTCGGTGAGCGCCGCCATTGCGGGCACGAGACGCATATATGCATCGGACACCGACAGCACGCGGTCGACATAGGGGCGCTCCACCCCGAAGCCCATTTTGAGGGCGAACACCTTGGCGGGACAGGGCGAGATGAAATAGACGCCTATGTCCTCGGCGGGAATACCTCTCGCAATCGCCGCTTCGCGCGCGAGTTTGGCGGCGGCATCCACGGGGGCGAGGGTGTTGAGCAGATGTCCCGCGAGGTTGTGGTATCTCATCATTATGAGTTCCACCACGGCGGGACAAGCCGTCGAAATTATGGGGCTTTCTATGCCGCCGTACTGCATGAGGGTCTTGGTGGCGTCGGTGACATATTCCGCCGCCTGCCCCACCTCGTACACCTCGTCGAAGCCTATCGCCAGCAGACCGTTGAGGACGATGTCGATGTCCTCGAGGTTGTTGAACTGACCGTACAGCGACGGCGGGGGAAGCACTATCTTATAGCGGAAATCGCCCAGAGTGTCCCAGCTGTCGTGGGCGGGAAGTTTGGCGTGATGACGGCACAGGCGCACACATTCGCCGCACCCTATGCACCGCTCGTAAGCGACGCTCGCCTTGCCGCCGCGGACGCGGATTGCTTCCGTGGGACAACGCTTCATACATGTGACGCACCCGACGCATTTGTCGGGGTCGAGCATGACCGTATGAAGTGCCTTTTCGTCGAGCACGCATTTGATTTTTCTTTCCGCCATATTCCTCTCAGCCGAACCTTATCGTCATTCTGACGGTGGTTCCGACGCCGACTTCGCTCTCAATGGAGAACTCGTCGGTATATTTTTTCATATTGGGGAGACCCATGCCCGCACCGAAACCGAGGGCGCGGATGTCCTCGGGAGCGGTGGACCAGCCGGGGGTCATGGCAAGTTCGACATTCTCTATGCCCTTGCCCTTGTCGGCGAGCACTATCTCCACGCGGTCGAGATAGATGTCCACGGTGGCGACGCCGCCGCCCGCGTGGATGACCATGTTTATCTCGCCCTCGTACATGGCAATCGCCACTCTCCTGATGTCGGAAGAAGCGACGCCTATCTTTTTCAAAGTGCTTTTCACTTCCTCGGACGCGGAGCCCGCCGAAGCGAAATTGTTGCCGCTGACGACATATTCCTGATGTATGCGCGTCTCGCTCATCGGCAACCCTTGAGTCCTGCGGAATACAACCTTCCCACGGTTTCGTAAGTGTCGAGGTCCGTCGAAACGAAAACTATGTTGTAGTTTTCGGCAAGCGCAATCATGTCGGCGGTGGGTTTCTTGCCGCAGACGAAGATTATGCAGACGATGTCCACCATGACCGCCGTTCTCACCACCTGGGGATTGACAAGCCCCGTGACGAGAGCGTTCTGGTCGCGCACATACGCCAGCACATCGCTCATCATGTCGAAAGCGCAAGCCGAAGCGACTTCGTCTTCTGCCCTGCCGGAGGAACAGAGGATTTTCCCTTCTATTTCGGAGGCAATGCGACTGATTTTCATTTTATCCTTCCTTTGCCGAAGCTGCCGAAGCGACTAGTTGCGGTATTTGGCTAGGATGCCGGGAACATCGGCGGGGGTGAGTTTGCCGTAGACATCGTCGCCCACCGTCATGACGGGAGCAAGTCCGCAGCAACCGATGCAACGGGTGGAATTGAGCGAGAACTTGCCGTCGGGAGTGGTGGCACCGTCGGTGAGTCCGAGTTCGCCCGCAATCTTGTAGAAGACATCGCCCGAGCCCTTGACATAGCACGCGGTGCCCATGCACACGGCGACGGCGTGCTCGCCCTTGGGATTGAGCGCGAACTGACTGTAGAAAGTGGAGACGCCGAACACCTCTTCGAGGGGAACATTGAGTTCCTCGGCGACAATCTTCTGCACCTCAATGGGCAGATAACCGTAGATTTCCTGAGCCGTCTGCAACGCGGGCATAAGCGCGCCCGCCATATTCTTTATCTCGCGCAGCTCGGCGCGCAACTTCTTTTCCTGCGCGGCGGTTCCTTTGAATGCAACGGTGGTAAGCTTGATTTTTGCCATATCTTCTCTTTCCTCCGAAACGCGACGGCACGAGAAATTTGAGTGCGCGCGCGCTCCCGTATAGTCTATCATAAAAAAAACGGCGGCGCAAGAGAGAAAGCCCTCTTTGCGCGCCGTTCCGCCCGAAATTTTTCCGTTGCCGCCGACTTGCCGTCAGCCCTCGTAACGCAGGGGCGGCACCCGCTTGTGCGCGCTCCTCGACGACATTGCGTCCATTATCGCCTTTTTGTCCGCAGGCACGGGCAAACCTTTGATGTAAGCGGTTATTTCGGCGTAGGTCACGCCCATTTCCTTTTCGTCCGTCTGCCCGGGATAAAGCCCCGCGGAAGGCGCTTTTTCGATGATGTGCGCGGGCGACCCGAGATAACGCAGATGTTCGTAGACCTCTTCCACGGTGAGGTCGGCAATGGGATTGAAATCGTATGCGCCGTCGCCCCATTTGGTGAAATAGCCCATTGCGTATTCGCAGGCGTTGCCCGTCCCCGCGACGAGGTATCCCCTCGCCTGTGCCACGGCGTAGACCGCCGTCATGCGGAGACGCGGATTGATGTTGATGAGCGCGGAGTGCCTCGCCCACTCCGAGACGCCCTCCGCTGTGAGCGCGTCGCCGAGCGCCGACACGAGCGCCGTCTTTGCGGGAGTGAGGTCGATTTCCTGCTGCTCGATACCGTACATCTTTCCCGCCGCGAGCGCGTCCTCCCTGTCCTCGCCGTAATTGCGCGACGACTCGCACGGCATAATGACGCCCACCACATTGTCGGTCGCCCTCTTTGCAAGCGCCGCCACCAGCGTGCAGTCCTTGCCGCCGCTGTTGCCGTAGGCTATGCCCTTGGCTCCGCTCGCCGCAAGCACGCCCTTTATCCATTCCACGCGTTTTTCGACAGATGTTTTAATATCCATACTGCTGACCTCTGTTGCGGGCTTATGCCCGAAATCACTGAAATTATACGACAACACCCTCGTTTTTTCAACTTTTTTGGGGCGACTGGGTCTTGAAATTGCATTTTTCGTGGGTTATAATGATTCTATCATCAAAAATCCATAAAGGAGAACATTATGAGAAAAGCATTTATTTGCCCCACCAAGTATGTACAGGGCGAGGACGAACTCCTCAACCTCGGTTACTTTGTCAAGACCTTCGGCAAGAGAGCGTTGCTCATCGCCCACAAGGACGATGTCGCCCGCGTCAAAGCCAAGCTCGACGCAACCGCCGAAAAGTACAAGGTGGAGTTCATCACCGTCGATTTTACGGGCGAGTGCTCCCGTCAGGAAGTCGCGCGTCTGCAGCAGGTCGCCAAAGCCAATAAGTGCTCCTGCACCGTCGGTCTCGGCGGCGGCAAGGCCATAGACACCGCAAAGTGCGTCGCGCAGGGCGAGGCTCTCATCATCGTCCCCACCATAGCGGCGACGGACGCTCCCACCTCCCACTCCGCGGTGCTCTACACTCCCGACGGCGCTTTCGACGATTACGCCTACTTCAAGCAGAGCCCCAGCGTCGTGCTCATCGACACCACCGTCATCGCCAAAGCCCCCGTGCGTTTCCTCGTCTCGGGTATGGGCGACGCGCTGTCCACCTATTTCGAAGCAAGGGCCAATGTCCAGTCCTTCGGCAATGTCAACGCAGGTCTCCCCTGCGGCGCCAACCGCGCAAAAGGCACCCTGCTCGCCCGCGGCACCAAGACGGCTTTCGCGCTCGCGTCCCTCTGCTATGAGACCCTTATGGCGGACGGCTACAAGGCCAAACTCGCTTGCGAAGGCAATGTCGTGACTCCCGCTCTCGAAAACATCGTCGAAGCCAACATCCTGCTCTCCGGTCTCGGATTCGAGTCCGGCGGTCTCGCGGCGGCGCACGCAATTCACGACGGACTCACCGTCCTCGAAGAGACCCACAAGTACTTCCACGGCGAGAAGGTCGCGTTCGGCACCATCTGCCAGCTCGTCATCGAGAACGCTCCCGACG
>CALVTH010000034.1 GCA_944360115.1 uncultured Clostridia bacterium | reverse complement strand
GCATTGGGTTGCGAATACCTCGGGCAAGGGCAAAGAAAAAGCCCGCAGGTTTCTGCGGGTTTTTCTTGGCGTAGCATGAGGGATTCGAACCCCCGACCTTCTGGTCCGTAGCCAGACGCTCTATCCAGCTGGGCTAATGCTACACGCTTTCGAAGCACGATAATTATATGGCAGTGAGGATTCTTTGTCAACTGTTTTCCGCGGGGTTGGGCGGTGAAGGCGCGAGCACGACGAAGCGGTTTGCGAGGGGAGCGCGTGCCGCGGGCCTGGGGCGCGTGTGGCGGAAGTGCACGGGCGGGACGCGGATGTGTGTGGCGGAAGTGCGCGAGCGTGTACGCGGCGCTTCCGTTCGGGCGGTCGTCGCGCGGCGGAGCCGTTCAGGCACCCTTTTTGATTTCGGGCAGGGATTTGTCGACGACAGGCGCGGGTTGCGACGAGGTGCGCGGGCGCGGGAACAGTTTTTTCGCGAAAGTCGCGCCGGGCGAAGGGTATTTGCCGCGGAGCATATACCGCACGGTGGGGAAAACGAGTGCGGCGACAGCCGCGAACCACGCCGCGGGGTCGGCGGTGCAAAGCATGAAATAGGCCAGTTCCGAAGCTTCCGCGGTTATTGCCGCACCGTTGGCGAGGGCGGGCAGGAAGAGACAGACAAGCACGCGCGCGGTCAGTTCGGATGCGCCGGCGAGGAGTACGAAGGACGACTTGCCGATGCCCTGCACACCGCCGCGCATGACGAACAGCGCGCCGAGGACGAAGTAAAGACCGAAGTCCACGAAGAGATAATCGTTGCCGAACCGCGCCGATTCCGCGGTGATTTTGTCGGCGCTGAGGAAGAGCTTCAGATAGGCGTTGTCTACGGTGAGGAGCAGTCCTGTGCCCGCCAGCACGACGAACATGACTAGCATCATGACGAGCGCCTGTTTCATGCCGCGTTTTATCCTGTCGTACTGTCCCGCGCCGTAGTTCTGCGCGTTGAAGCTGACCATGGCGGTGCCGAGAGCGTTGAGGGGCGACATCATGAAATTGTTGAGTTTTGTTGCCGCGCCGAAGCCGTTTTGCGCGGGATTGCCCGCCGCCATCTGCCCCGAAGCGGAGATGTCGAAAGCCACGAGCGTGCCCTGCATGACGATTATGCCGACGGCGAGCACGGAGAACTGCAGACCGAGGGGCAGCCCCTGACGGAGGTGCGCGGCGTATTCGCCCTTGACACAACGGAAATCTTCCTTGTGCAGGCGCAGTTCGGGGTATTTGGCGAAAGCGTACACGAAGCACGCCACGGTGCTGAGCCCCTGAGCGAGCACGGTTGCCGCCGCCGCGCCGATGACTCCCCAGTCGAAAGCCATGATGAACAGCAGGTCGAGGGCGACATTGAGCACGGTGGAAATGAAAAGGAACAGCAGAGGAGTGGCGGAATCGCCTATACTGCGCAGAACAGAGCATACGAAGTTGTAGAACATCTGCGCGAAGATACCGCAGAAAATGACGAAGCAATAGTCGTACGCGGCGCGGTAAACCTCGCCGTTTGCGGGCGACAGGTTGATGACGACGAGCATGGCGGGAAGAGTGGCGATGGAAAGAGCGGTGAGTACAGCCGTGATGATTGCGGACAGCACTATCTGCGAGGCGAAAGAGCGGCGCACGCCCGCAGGGTCAGCGTTGCCGACGCGGTTGGAAGTGATGACGCCGAAGCCCGCGGTGCAACCGAAAGCGAATTGCAGGAAGATGTAGGTGAGGGGGAAAACATCGTTGACGCCCGCCACTTCGTCGGCGGAAAGGGTCTGTCCGCAGATGACGGCGTCGCTGACCGTGTAAATCTGTTGCAGGAGATAGGACAGCACTATGGGCAAAGAAAAACGGAGCAGAACTTTCCACTCCTTGCCCTCGCGGAGATTGACCGCGCCGAAATAAGATTTGATTTTTGCCGCAAAAGCGTTCATATTTCCTCTTGTCACAGGTATTTTATTTATCGGGCGCGCCGCGGTCAACGACATTATGTCTCATATATTGCGGTCAGTGTTGCGTAATTTGCCGATTTGTCCTTTCCGTATGCGGAGGGGGCGACGGACGACACATCCGCGCTTTACTTTTCGGACGGGAAATAGTAAAATGATGACGGAAAAGACAACGAAGGAGGGGGAGTATGGACAGATACGCGGCGGCGAAATCGTTTGCTTTCGCGGGGACGGTCACCGATGTTTCTCCCTACGGTAACGGACACATCAACGACACATACGCCGTCACCTGCCAAAACGGAGACGGAAAGGTGCGTTATATCCTGCAACGCCTCAACGGCAATGTCTTTCCCGACAGGGCGGGGCTTATGCGCAATATGATAGCCGTCACGGAGTATGTGCGTGCGGCGGTGCTCCGCGAAGGGGGCGACCCCGAGAGGGAATGTCTGCGCCTCATACCGACATCGGACGGGCAACCGTATCTTACCGACGAAAACGGCGATGTGTGGCGTGCCACGCAGTTTATAGAAAACACGGACGCCTATCTCGTGGCGGACGACGCCGAAATGTTCCGCGACGCGGGCAGGGCGTTCGGGAAGTTCATGCAAAGGCTTGCGGGATTCGACGCCGAGAATCTGTTCGAGGTGATACCGCACTTTCACGACACCGCGCGTCGGTACGCCGCTTTCGTCCGCGCGACGGAGCGGAACGCGGCGGGCAGAAAGGACAACGCGGCGGCGGAAATCGCCTTCGCGCTTGCCCGCAGGGAAGGGTGCGACATCCTGACCGAAGGGCTTGCCGACGGCAGTCTGCCCGTCAGGGTCACGCACAACGACACCAAACTGAACAATGTCCTGATAGATGTGGGCACCAGGAAGGCGGTGTGCGTCATCGACCTGGACACCGTGATGTCGGGCAGTATGCTTTTCGACTTCGGCGACGGAGTGCGCGCGGGCTGTTCGACGGCGAAAGAGGACGAAAAGGACCTCTCCCTCGTCGACTTCGACATGACCCTCTTCCGCGCCTTCTCGGAGGGCTATCTCGCGGGGGCGGGCGACAGCGTGACGGAAAACGAAATCGCGCTCATGCCTGCGGCGGCAAGGCTCATGACCCTGGAGTGCGGTGTGCGTTTCCTCACCGATTATCTCGACGGCGATGTGTATTTCAGGACGGCGTATCCCGAGCACAACCTCGTCAGGGCGCGCACGCAGTTCAGGCTGGTGGAGCGCATGGAAGCCCTCGCCGACGACATGAAAACCGTGGTGACGACCGCCGCGATTGCGGCGCGACATAAATGATAAAAAGACCCAAACGGCACTTTATGTGTCATAAAGGAGGTATAAAATGAGCGTTCTGGTTACGGGCGGCGCGGGATACATCGGCTCGCATACCGTCATCGACCTGGTGGAAAACGGGTATGATCCCATCATCGCCGACAATCTTTGCAACAGCAAACCCGAAGCGGTGAAGCGTATCCGCGAACTGTGCGGCAGGGATGTCAAGTTCTATGAATACGACCTTTGCGACCTCGACAAGGTGCGCGACATCTTCGCCAGGGAAAAGATCGATTCCGTCATCCATTTCGCCGGACTCAAGGCTGTCGGCGAATCCTGCGAGAAACCCCTCGAGTATTTCAGGAACAACCTCATCAACACCATGAATCTTCTGCTCGTCATGCGCGAGTGCGGCGTCAGGAATTTCGTTTTCTCCTCGTCGGCGACCGTCTACGGACAGCCCAAGACCGTCCCCATCAGGGAGGACTTCCCGCTCTCCGTCACCAACCCCTACGGCAGAACCAAACTCATGATAGAGGATATGCTCCGCGATGTGTACGCCGCGGACAAATCCCTCAACATCGCTTTGCTGCGCTACTTCAACCCCATAGGCGCGCACAAGAGCGGCAGAATAGGCGAGGACCCCAACGGAATCCCCAACAACCTCATGCCGTACATCACTCAGGTTGCAATCGGCAAACTCGAGAAACTCCGCGTGTTCGGCAACGACTATCCCACCCACGACGGCACGGGCGTGCGCGACTATATCCATGTGCTCGACCTGGCGCACGCACATTCGCAAGCCGTCGCCAAACTCGCCGAAAACCCCGGTCTGGTCACCTACAACCTCGGCACTGGCACGGGCTACAGCGTCCTCGACATCGTCAAGGCGTTCGAGGAAGCCAGCGGCAGAAAGATACCCTATGTGATTACCGGTCGTCGTGCCGGCGACATTGCCGAATGTTACGCCGACCCCACCCTCGCCGAAAAGGAAATGGGCTTCAAGTGCAAGTACGGGCTCAAGGAAATGTGCGAGGACAGTTGGAGGTGGCAGGAGATGAATCCCAACGGCTACAACTAAAACGCCGTCATTCGGCGACCTGCATCGTCAAGCGCCCGTCTTTGAACAGTCACATACGCCTGAGTATGCTCCTGTCCACAGACGGGCGCTTTCCTTGCATCTCATCCGAATGACGGCGTTTTACCTTAAACAGTCGTGTCGGGATTGCCATGCGAGCAGTTGGGAGGAAATCTCGGGGTCCCCGCAAACATCGCGCAAGCGATTTTGTGGGGTAAAAGTATGCTCCTGTCTGCTCGGGCGGCATAGGGGTCCCCGAAATTTCTGCGCAGCAGAATTTTGGGGTGCGCTGAGCGCTCTTCATCCGAATGACGGCGTTTTACCTTAAACAGTCGTGTCGGGATTGCCATGCCAGCAGTTGGGAGGAAATCTCGGGGTCTCCGCAAACATCGCGCAAGCGATTTTGTGGGGTAAAAGTATGCTCCTGTCCACAGACGGGCGCTTTCCTTGCATCTCATCCGAATGACGGCGTTTTACCGAGCGCTTTGCAAACCGTTTTCTCACGCGTTCCGTTCTGCAGGCTCACTCACGCACAGGCGACGGGCGCAAAATCGGTCTTGAACACCGCGGGAGAAAATATTAAAATATAAGCGTATTCTTTACTGAGTCGAGGGGGGGAAATGACTTTGGGGGAGAAGTGCAGAAGTTTTTGCGGCAAGGTCCGCGAGTTTTTCGGCAGGGAAAAGGTGAAGGAAGGGCTGCGCGTCGCGCTCGTCGTTGTCACCGTCGTCGCGTTTCTTGCGGCGGTGGCGCTTTCGGCATATTCCATATACGCCTTTGCGCCGCTCAAAGCCGTCGTCGACCTCGACGCCGAAATGCAGACCATGACGGGTTTCGGGGCGTCGTCGGCGTGGATATATCAGAGTCTGGGGCGAGAGGGCAACGAGGAAGCGGCAAGCCGCGCCGTGGAAATGCTTTACGGCGACAGCGGGCTTGCGCTCAACATATTCCGTTACAACATAGGCGGCGGGTCGGCGGACGCGGCGCTTGACGGGGTGTGGCCCTACAACGGCGAGGAGTTCGATGTCAACAGGCGGGCGGAGAGTTTCTTTGTGACGGAGAATTATACAGAGCCCGCCGATTTTTACGACGAAAGCAACTACGATTTCGAGAGGGACGCCGCCGTGCGCGGACTGTTCGCCGAGGCGCTGTCCAAGGGCAACATCACCAAAGTGGTTTTCTTTGCAAATTCTCCGCACTATCTCATGACGGAGTCGGGCGTGTGCATAGGCAAAGAGGAGTATGTCAACAACCTCAGACCCGAGTTTTACGAGGAATTTTCGGCTTATCTGCTCATCATCGTCGACGCGCTTTACGAGACTTATCTCAAAGACCTGCCCGTGGTGCCGACGGTGTACATAAGCCCCGCCAACGAACCGCAATGGAAGTGGGGCGGCGAGGGCGCGTCGCAGGAGGGCTGTCACTATGACGCCGAAGTGCTGGCGCGGTTTTACGCCGTGTTCTGGGGCGCGCTGGGCGCCTACAACGCCGAGCACGGCACGGACTTCAGGCTGGACGCTTTCGAATCGGGATGTTACGAATTCCGTCACAGCGGCGACAACATCGACGACTATCTGGAGGAGATGAGCAAGTACGCTTATTTCGACAGTCTGGACGAGATTTCCGTGCACACCTATCACGCCGACACCTCGAAGGCAATCCGCAGGAAATTCGCCGCATTCCTGGACGAGAACTATCCCGACCTCACCGTCGCGGCGACGGAATTCTGCGAAATGGAATGGGGAGAGTTCGACACCATAAAGAGCGGCATTTTCCTTGCGCAGGCGGTGCTCAGAGACATCACCATGATTGACGCCGCGGAGTGGAGCTGGTGGCTGTCGGTGGCGGTCGGCGGCTACAACGACGGACTGGTCTACTGGGATGAGGACGGCACGCGCGACGAGGAAATATGGGTGCTGAAACGCTATTACACTTTCGGGCAGATAACCCGCTTCGTCGACGAGGGCGATGTGCGCGTCTGTTGCACGACCTCCGACCCGCTGGGGTGGGCGGGGCTGGATATTGCAGCGTTCAGAAAACCCGACGGCAGGGTGGTGATCGTGGTGGTCAACGACGGTCTTGCCAAGGACCTGCGCCTTGACGGAATGGACATCTTCGCGGGCACGACGGTGCAGGTCACCGTCACCACGCAGGACAAGAACTGGGCGGAGAGCGCCTTGGTGTTCGACGGCGAATTGCCCCTCGAAAAAAAGAGCGTCACCACATTCGTGTTCGGCTGACCGGCTTTGCGCCGCCGCAACAAACCGCGAAACGGCACGCAATCATCCGCCGGGAAACCCGCAACAGACCGCGGCGCAGTCCGCGGGTAAATCGTGGCGGAACAGCAGGCAACCCAACCCGAGATGATTGCGGTTAATGACATTTTATATATCGCAAACGCAAAGAAAAACCGCCGTTTCGGCGGTTTTCCGTTTGTCATGATTCTGTTTGCCGCGTTGCCGCGACGGGTTATTCCAGCTCGAACGCGCCGGTATAGAGCTGATAATACTGACCTTTCTTTGCGATGAGTTCGTCGTGCGAGCCGCGCTCGATAATCCTGCCGTGGTCCAGCACCATAATGGCGTCGGAGTTCTGTATGGTGGACAGTCTGTGCGCGATGACGAAGACCGTCCTGCCTTCCATGAGCCTGTCCATGCCGCGTTGCACGAGATATTCCGTGCGGGTGTCGATTGAGGAGGTGGCTTCGTCGAGGATGAGCACGGGCGGGTCGGCGACCGCGGCGCGGGCAATGGACAGCAACTGTTTCTGTCCCTGCGAGAGGTTGGAGCCGTCGCCCGTCAGCATGGTGTTGTAGCCCTCGGGGAGTCGGGTGATGAAATCGTGCGCGCCCGCGAGCGTCGCCGCCGCGATACATTCCTCGTCGGTGGCGTCCAGTTTGCCGTAACGGATGTTGTCCATTATCGTGCCCGTGAACAGATTGGTGTCCTGGAGCACTATGCCCAGCGAACGGCGCAGGTCGGATTTCCTGATTTTGGTGATGTTTATGCCGTCGTAACGGATTTTGCCGTCCTCGATGTCGTAGAAGCGGTTGATGAGGTTGGTGATTGTGGTCTTGCCCGCGCCCGTCGCGCCGACGAAGGCTATCTTCTGTCCCGGCTTGGCGTAGAGGGTGACATCGTGCAGCACCAGTTTTTCGGGCACATATCCGAAGTCGACATCGTACATCTGTATGTCGCCCTTGAGTTCGGTGTAGGTGACGGTGCCGTCGGCCTTGTGGGGATGACGCCACGCCCACCTGCCCGTGCGTTCCTCACATTCGGTGATGTTGCCTTCGTCGTCGATTCTGGCATTGACGAGGGTGACATAGCCTTCGTCCTGTTCGGGTTCGTTGGCAAGGAATTCGAATATACGCGCCGAGCCCGCGATTGCCATGACGACGGAGTTTATCTGCATGGAAATCTGCGAGAAGTTCAGGGTGAACTGTCTGCTCATGTTCAGGAAAGCGATGATGACGCCCATTGAAATGATGTCGGTTACGCCCTCCGAGAGGGTGACATTGCGCACGCCGCCGAGCACCAGCGCGCCGCCGACAATCGCCACCACGACGAACAGCACATGACCGATGTTGCCTATCGTAGGCATGAGGATGTTGCCGTATTTGTTGGCCTTGTCCATATCGGAGAACAGCTGACCGTTGACCTTGGCGAAATCGCGTTTTGCGGCTTCCTCGTGGCAGAAAACCTTGATGACCTTCTGACCGTGGAGCATTTCTTCGGCGAAGCCTTCCGTCCGCGCTATGGAGTTCTGCTGGCGGATGAAGAACTTGGCGCTTCTGCCGCCGATTATCTTGGTGAACACGAACATCACGCCCACGCCCGCCAGCACCACGAGGGTGAGGTAGACGCTGCTGTTGAGCATGACGAAGAGCAGGGTGATTATGCTCGCCAGCGACAGCGTGGTCTGGGGCAGACTCTGCGAAATGAGCTGACGGATTGCGTCCGTGTCGTTGGTGAAATAACTCATTATGTCGCCGTGCGTGTGCGTGTCGAAGTATTTGATGGGGAAGGTCTGCATCCTGTCGAACATATCCGTGCGGACATGTTTGAGGAAGCCCTGCGTTACAATCGCCATAATCTGCGTGTACACGAGCGAGCAGATGAGTCCGAAGGTGTAGATGCCGCCCATTATGCCGACCATGACGGCGAGTTTGCTCTTGACGGCGTCGAAACCGAGGGAGAGTCCCGGGGTGATGACCTCGTCGACGAGTTTCTCGAGGAAGACCGACGAGCTTATGCCGGCGACGGCGTTGACGATTATGCAGAACACCACGAGGGTGAGTTCCCACTTATAGTAGTGCGCCATATAGCCCAGCAGTTTGCCGAGGGCTTTCAATGCGCTGCCTTTCTTGATTTCGATGTTCCGTTTCATTTACGCTCACCTCCTTCTGCGTTTTCCTCGCCGTCGGAGAGGGCCTTGAGGGCTTCGGCATTGGCGCCGATTTTGTTCTGGGAATAGTAGGTTTCCTGATAAATGCGGTTGTTTGCCAGCAATTCCTCGTGCGTGCCCGTGGCGACGATTCGTCCGTCGTTCATGATGACGATTATGTCGGAGTCCTCGACGGAAGCCACGCGCTGGGCGATGATGAATTTGGTGGTGCCGGGGATTTCCTCGCGGAAAGCGGCGCGGATGAGGGAGTCCGTCTTGGTGTCCACCGCGGAGGTGGAGTCGTCCAGGATGAGGATTTTGGGCTTTTTGAGCAGGGCACGGGCGATGCAAAGACGCTGTTTCTGTCCGCCCGACACATTGGCGCCGCCCTGTTCGATGTGGGTGTCGTAACCGTTGGGGAAGGACATGACGAAGTCGTGCGCCTGCGCCTGCTTGCACGCGGCGATCAATTCGTCGTCGGTGGCGTCGGGGTTGCCCCAGCGGAGATTTTCCTTTATCGTGCCCGAGAAGAGCACATTTTTCTGCAACACGACGGCGACTTGATTGCGGAGCGCTTCGAGGTCGTACTCGCGCACATCCCTGCCGCCCACCAGCACTTCGCCTTCCGTGGCGTCGTACAGTCTCGGAATGAGGCTGACGAGGGTGGTCTTGGAACTGCCCGTGCCGCCGAGAATACCGACGGTCTGTCCCGAAGTCACCTTGAGGTTTATGCTTTCGAGGGCGTTTCTTTCGGCTTTGGCGGAATATTTGAAGGACACTCCGCGGAATTCGACATCGCCGTTTTCCACTTCGTAGACGGGATTTTCGGGATTTTTGAGGGTGCTTTCCTCGCTGAGTACTTCGACGACTCGCTCGGCGGAAGCGCGGGCGATGGAAATCATGACCATGACCATCGACAGCATCATCAGCGAACTCAGGCACTGCGCCGCGAAAACTATGAGAGAGGAGAGCGCGGAGGAGGTCAGCTCGCTTTGGTTGGAGGTGATTATGGTGCTGGTGCCGAAATAGCAAATCAGGGTGATTGCCGTCCAGATGCTGAGTTGCATCGCGGGAGCGTTGAAGGCGACCAGACGCTCGCCGCGCTGGAAGTCCAGGCGCACGCTTTGCGCCGTCGCCGCGAATTTCTTGCTTTCGTAGTCCTCCCTGACATAGGACTTGACCACGCGCATACCTTTGACATTTTCCTGCACGGATTCGTTCATCTTGTCGTATTTCTTGAAGACGCGCTCGAAAATGGGGATTGCGCACTTGAAGATGACGAACAGCAACGCGCCCAGCACCACGGAAATGGCGAGGAATATGCAGGCGAGTTTGACATTGATCGTGAAGGACATGACGAGCGAGATGACGAGCATTATGGGCGAGCGCACCGCAACGCGGATTATCATCATGTACGCCGTCTGAATGTTGGTTATGTCGGTGGTCAGACGCGTCACCAGACTGGAAGGGGAGAACTTGTCGATGTTGGCAAACGAGAAAGTCTGGATTTTGTCGAAGATGTCTCCGCGCAGGTTGGTGGCGAATCCCGCCGAAGCTGTGGCGGCGTATTTGCCCGCCAGCATACCGAACAACAGCGAAAACGCCGCGAGTGCGAGCAGTATGCCGCCCCATTTGAGTATGTTGGTCAGAGAGTTGTCCGCCTCGATGTTGTTGAGCATCGTCATCATATACAGGGGGATGAGACACTCGAGAGTGACTTCGAGCGAAACGAGCACGGGAGAGAGTATGGACTCTTTCTTGTACTGTCGGATGCTCTTTGCAAGTGTTTTAATCATAAAAACTCCGTCCGATATAAAAGGTACGCTGCCGCGCGGCTCCCCGGGAGACCGCCGTCGGCAGCGGAAATAACGATATGCAACGACAGATTCTGTCCGCCGCTCGCAGCGTCCTATGCGCCGAAAGGTTGCGCAGGGGGAACAGACGCAAGCAATGCCGATTTGACCGCGCGCCAACGCGCGACGCACGCCAGTCCTTTGGACTGTTAAGACATTTTAGAGTGTTCGCGACGGAATGTCAACACATTTTTTGACGGGTCTCATCGGCGGAAATACCGTGCGGAGCGGCAGCCGTCACAGGCGGCATTTGATGCCTTTCATCGCCTCTTCTTTGCTTATTTCGCCCGTGTTTGCCCGCATCATGAGCGCGACATCCTTGTCCTTGAGACGGTAGAACTGCAATATGCAGAAAGCGACGAAATTGCCTATCAGCGGCACGAGAATACAGGTTATCCACAAGCCGTTGACGGCTTCGGTCGACTGCGTGATGTTCTGCGCGGCGAGGTCGGCAAAGCTGTCAGCCTGCACGGACTGCCAGCCGAAAAGACCTATGAGCGCGAGACCGAGGGAGGATTGTATCGCCCCCGTCACCTTCGCCATGAAGGTCTGAAGCGAGAAGGTTATGCCCTTGGCTTCTATGCCCGTCTTGAACCTGCCGTATTCGGCGCAGTCGGGGGTGAACATGAACAGCAGCACGCCCGTTATCGCCGTCGGGAAAGCGTTGAACACCGACAGCACTATGTACGCGGCGACATTGCCCTTTGCGAAGAAGAACATGAGCAGGCAAATCGTGACCGTGGTGATGAGCGCGATTTTGTAGAGGGTGATTTTGCTGATTTTCTTGAGCAGGTACGGCACCGAAAGCGCGGCGAGCACAAAGGGCACTGTGGTGATTACGCCGACATAGAGAGTGACGAGTTCGCTGCCGAAGACATAGTAGGACATGAACAGCTGCAGCGGTCCGAGCAGGCTGAGACCCGACGAGAACAGGAAGGCGAGATAGAAAATCAGCAGATATTTGTTGGAGAAAAGATATTTCAGCATACCCCCTACGGTGAAGGGCTTTTCGGGCGGGGGCGCGGGAGCGCGCTCGCGTCCCTTGATACAGAAGGGGAGCATTGTCGCAAAGGCTATCACGGCGGCGATTACGGCGACGACGAAATACGACAGTCCCACCGCGCGGCTGATGAGTACGGTCGCAAGCAATCCCGTAAGTCCGCTGCCCGCCGTGCCGAATATGCCTTTCACGGACATCATCTTTTCGCGCTCGGCAAAGTTGTCGGTGAGCACGGTCACGCTGCCGTACAGCGGCGCGTCGCACATGGTGTAGAAGGTGTCGTGCAGTAAGTAGGCTATGGCGAACCACACGAGCTTCCCGATTTCGGGAATGTCGGCGGGCATTGCGAACATGAAGATTACGGAGAGGGGTATGAGCACCACCGACATCTTGAGCCACGGCATGAACTTGTTGCCGCTCTTGAACTTGATCTTGTCGATGATTGCTCCGAAAATGGCGTCGTTCACGCCGTCCCATATCTTGACGAGCAGCATGACGAGCGCGATTTTTTCGGGGTCTATGCCCTGCATCAGCAGATACGCCGACAGGTAGGTGGCGACAAGACAGTAGATGACATTCTGTCCCGTGAAATAGAAGTAGTAGCTGAATTTCTCGCCGCCCGACACGCGGTCGCCTTTCTGTCCCACGCCGAATACCGACTTGAGCAGGGCGACCAGTTTGTTGTCGGGTTTTGCCGCCACGGCTTCGCCCGTTCCGTCGGAAGAGGAGAGGAACTCCTCGAATGAATCGCTCGCGGGAGCGGAGACCTCGCCGCTCTCTGACATTGACACGGCGTCCGACTGCGCGAGAAATTCGTCGAAGGAATCGCCGACGGGCGCGCCGATGTCCCGGGGAGCGTCCGCCCCCGTTCCCACGCCCGTTCCGTATGTTCCGTCAAGGGAAGAAAAGTCCTTTTCGTCTGCCATAAATCCCCCTCCGGGCAACAAGCCCCGCGGCGAAAAAAGCCGCCGCACAACAAGAGAATTTTAGCACAATACTGCAGCTCGCGCAATACGGCAAAATTTTATACGGAATTATTGCATAAAATACGGCAATATACGGTAATTTTTGCATAAAATTCATCAATATTCGCATTTTTTCCAAAATATGCAAAAGCGTTTGACAGGTCGGGGGCGGGGCAATATAATAGGTCTAAAATATAAAGAAACAAGAGGTGCAGTATGGATAAATCCAAGATAAAGAAAGTCGTTCTCGCTTACTCCGGCGGTCTCGACACTTCCATAATCATTCCGTGGCTCAAAGAGAACTACAACAACTGCGAAGTCATCGCCGTTTCCGGCAATGTCGGGCAGGCGGACGAGCTCGAAGGGCTGGAAGAAAAGGCTATCAAGACGGGCGCGTCCAAGATTTACATCGAGGATCTCACCGATGTTTTCGTCGACGAGTATGTCATCCCCACCGTCAAGGCGGGCGCAATCTACGAGGACTATCTCCTCGGCACTTCCTTCGCGCGTCCCATAATCGCCAAGAGGATAGTCGAAATCGCCAAGGCCGAAAACGCCGACGCCATTTGCCACGGCTGCACGGGCAAGGGCAACGACCAGGTGCGTTTCGAGTTGACCATCAAGGCGTTCGCGCCCGATATGCCCATCATCGCTCCGTGGAGGGAGTGGAGCATAAAGTCCCGCGAAGAGGAAATCGACTACGCCGAAGCGCACAATGTCCCCCTCAAAATCAACCGCGAGACCAACTATTCCAAGGATAAGAACCTGTGGCACCTGTCTCACGAAGGCCTCGACCTCGAGGACGCGGGCAACGAACCTCAGTACGAGAAGAAGGGCTTCCTCGAAATGGGCGTGTCCCCCGTCGCCGCTCCCGACAAACCCACCTACATCACCCTCGACTTCGAGAAGGGCGTTCCCGTGGCGTTCAACGGCGAGAAGATGTCGGCGAAGAACATCATCCTCGCGCTCAACAAAGTGGGCGGCGAGAACGGTATCGGTCTGCTCGATATCGTCGAGAACAGGCTCGTCGGCATAAAGTGCCGCGGCGTCTACGAGACCCCCGGCGGCACCATTCTCTACGCCGCGCACAAGTATCTCGAGACCCTGTGCCTCGACAAGTACACCGCCCACAAGAAGCAGGAACTCGCAATCACCTTTGCCGAACTGGTCTACAACGGTCAGTGGTTCAGCCCCCTGCGCGAAGCGCTGTCCGCTTTCGTGGACAAGACGCAGGAGCGCGTGACGGGCACGGTCAGGCTCAAGCTGTACAAGGGCAACATCATCAAGGCGGGCGCGTGGAGTCCCTATTCGCTCTACAACGAAGAGATTGCCACCTTCGGCGAGGACAATGTCTACAATCAGGCGGACGCCACGGGCTTCATCAACCTCTTCGGACTGCCCATCAAGGTGCAGGCTCAGGTGGACGCGGCAGTCGCCGCAAAAGCGGAGAAGAAGTAATCTTCCCTCCGACGGAAAATCTGCAAAACGGACGGAACGCGCGTTTATCGCGCGTTCCGGAATTATAAAAGTACGGTTTGGTGACTATGAACAAGATGTGGGCGGGCAGGTCCCGCAAGGAAACCGACAAACTCGCGGACGAATTCAACAGCTCCGTCGCCGTCGACGGCAGGATGTACCGTCAGGACATAACGGGCTCCGTCGCGCACGCCGAAATGCTGGCGGGGTGCGGTATCATCACGCCCGCGGAATGTGACGCGATATGCGACGGGCTGAAGGGTATCCTCGCCGATATCGACAGCGGCAAACTGGAGATTTCCCCCGAAGCCGAGGACATTCACATGTTCGTCGAGGCGGAACTCACCGCCCGTATCGGCGAGGCGGGCAAGAAGCTGCACACCGCCCGCAGTCGCAACGACCAGGTGGCGGTGGATATGCGTCTGTATCTGCGCGAGGAGAGCGCGACCGTCGTCGCCCTCATCAAAAAACTGGTGGCGGCAATCGCCGCCAAGGCGCGCGAGACCAAGGACTATGTCGCTCCCGCATACACTCATCTCCAGCGGGCGCAACCCATAGTCTTCGCTCATCAGCTGCTTGCCTACGCAATGATGTTCGTCCGCGACGCGGGCAGGATAAACGACGCAGTGCGCCGTATGAACGAAAGCCCTCTCGGCAGTTGCGCCCTGGCGGGCACCACCTACCGCACCGACAGGACTTTCACCGCCAAGAAACTGGGCTTCGACGGCGCTTGCCTCAACAGCATCGACGGCGTGTCCGACCGCGATTTCTGCGTCGAACTGCTGTCGGCGTTCGCCCTCGTGATGACTCATCTTTCGCGCTTTGCCGAAGAAGTCATACTGTGGTCGTCGTGGGAATTCGCTTTCGTCGAGCTCGACGACGCCTACACCACGGGCTCCAGTATCATGCCCCAGAAGAAAAACCCCGACATGGCGGAACTCGTCCGCGGCAAGACGGGCAGGGTGTACGGCGACCTCGTCGCCATGCTCACCGTCCTCAAAGGGTTGCCCCTTGCCTACAACAAGGATATGCAGGAGGACAAGGAGTGCGTTTTCGACGCGCTCGACACCGTCTGCAAGTGTCTCGAAATCTTCGCGCCGATGATTGCCACCATGAAACCCAACCGCGACAATATGTTGCGCGCGGCGGGCAAGGGCTTCATCAACGCCACGGACCTCGCCGACTATCTCGTCGGCAAGGGTATGCCTTTCCGCACGGCATACAACACCGTCGGCAAAATCGTGGCGCGGTGCATAGATCTCGGCAAGACTCTCGAGGAACTGTCTCTCGAGGAATACGCGGCGTTCTCCGACAAGTTCGGCGACGATGTCTACGACGCCATTTCCTTGCGCGCCTGCGTGTCCCGCAGGATTTCCGAGGGCGGCACGGGCGCCGCTTCGGTGGAAAAACAAATCAGGTTTGTCGAGGGATTTCTGGGATGAAGAAGATTTTCATCGACGGCAGGGAAGGCACGACGGGGCTGCGCATAGAGAGCAGACTGCGCGAGCGGGAGGACATAGAACTCATCGTCCTGCCCGACGCGCTCCGTAAAGACGC
>CALVTH010000033.1 GCA_944360115.1 uncultured Clostridia bacterium | reverse complement strand
GGAGCATACTATGGCGTATGTGACTGTTTGCGAGGGCGGCTCTGACAAAGTTATTCGCGAAATAGCGCGGTTTTACGATTTGCGGAGTTCCGTACGCCTTATCTTCCCCGATATAGTCTTGGGCAATTCGGTGACGAATTCGACAATGCGGGGATATTTATAGGGTGCGGTGAGGTTTTTGACAAACTGCTGTATTTCTTTGGCGAGTTCGTCGCCGGCGGTATAGCCTTTGGTCAGGACTATCGTCGCCTTGACAACCTGCCCACGCGTCGGGTCGGGCACGCCCGTCACTGCACATTCCAGCACCGCGGGATGTTCCATAAGCACGCTCTCGATTTCGAACGGTCCGATGCGGTAACCGCTGGACTTTATTATATCGTCGGTGCGCCCGACAAAGAACAGGTATCCGTCCTCGTCGCTGTACGCCATATCTCCCGTGTGATACAGTCCGTCGTGCATGACACTTTTCGTGTTTTCGGGGTCGCGATAGTATTCGCGGAAAAGTCCGTACGGTCTGCCCCCGCTTATGTCGATACAGATTTCGCCCGCCTCGCCCATCGGGGTGTCGCTGCCGTCGGCAGACACGAGTTTGAGTTTGTATATCGGCGTGGGCTTGCCCATGCTGCCGGGCTTGGGCGTCATTCCGACAAGGTTGGCAATCGTGAGCGTGGTCTCCGTCTGCCCGAAGCCTTCCATAAGCGAATGTCCCGTGGCGGCTTTCATCTGATTGAACACCTCGGGATTGACCGCTTCGCCCGCGGTGGTGATGTACTGCAGCGAAGAAAGGTCGTGCTTGGTGAGGTCCGCCTTTATCATAAAGCGGTAGATGGTCGGAGGAGCGCAGAATGTGGTTATGCGGTATTTCTCTATCATTCCGAGCAGTTTTTCCTGGTCGAACTTCTCGAAATCGTAGGTGAAAACGCACGCTCCGCACAGCCATTGGCCGTACAGTTTGCCCCACACGGCCTTTCCCCAGCCCGTTTCCGCAACGGTGAAATGAATGCCGTCTTTTCTGACATTGTGCCACCATTTCGCGGTGAGGAAATGCGCCAGCGCGTAGGTATGTTCGTGCGCGGCGATTTTGGGATATGCGGTCGTGCCCGAAGTGAAGTACATCAGCATCAGTTCGTCACGCATAGGCGCCGTGCCGTCGGTGGGACGGGCGTAGACCTCGGGGAAAGCCTCGGTTTCCTCGTTGAAATTGTGCCAACCGTCCTTTTTTGCCCCGACGGAAACCTTTACCGTAACTTGCGGACATTTTGCCGCGGCTTTTTCCGCCTCGCTTATGACGGTGCCCGAAGTGGTGCATATCACCGCTTTCACGCCTGCCGCGTCGAAACGGTACACAAAGTCTTTCTCCTTCAACTGGTCGGTGGCGGGAATGGAAATCGCCCCTATCTTGTGAAGTGCGACGATAATCGGCCAGAACTCCCAATGACGGCGGAGGACGAGAAGCACCCTGTCCCCCTTAATAATGCCGAGGGACTTGAGATAGTTCGCCGCCTGTGCGGATTTGCGCATCATATCGGAGAAAGTGAAAATCCTTTCTTCGCCGTCTGCGCCCACCCATATCATGGCTCTTCTATCCGGCTCCTCGGTGCCGTAGTAGTCGACCACGTCGAAGCCGAAATTGAAGCTATCGGGGGCGTGGAATTCAACGGATTCCAGCATCCCGTTTGCATCGATTTTTTCGGTCAGAAATCTTTGGTACAGTTCCATTGGTTGCTAAGTTTGCTACTCCTTATATTTATTGTTTTGCTTTGTGCAGTCGTTTTGCGCCCGTCGTTCCAAAAAGGAATTTCAGGCGGTCAGAACGCGCGTTTTGCGCGTTTTTCTCTTTATTTTTCCGAAAAAACGAAACCGCAAACGCGCGGGCGGCACTTCCGCTCGGCGCTTGCGGCTCCCTCGCGTTCCGCGGCGCCCCGAGCGGGGCGCCTGCGCGAAACGGATTATTCGAGATTCGCCTTTAAGGTATCCAGCTCCTTACGCAGCGCCTTGGGCAGTTTGTCGCCGAGTTTAGCGTAGAAGCCTTCAATATTTTCCGCGTCCTCTTTCCAGAGGGTCTTGTCGACGGTGAGCAGGTTGGCGATGTCTTCGGTGGTCATATCCAGACCTTCGAGGTTGATGTCCTCGGGGTTGGGCACATAACCGATGGGGGTCTCAACCGCGTCCGCAGTGCCTTCGGTGCGGCGGATAATCCAGTCGAGCACGCGCATATTGTCGCCGAAGCCCGGCCACAGGAAATGTCCTTCTTCGTCGGTGCGGAACCAGTTGACATTGAAGAACTTGGGCTTCTTGGTGACCTTGTCGCCCATTTCGATCCAGTGCGCGAAATAATCGCCCATGTTGTAGCCGCAGAAAGGCAGCATTGCCATGGGGTCACGGCGGACAACGCCCACTGCGCCGCTGGCGGCTGCGGTCGTCTCGGACGCCATTATGGAGCCGACGAACACGCCGTGATTCCAGTCTCTCGCTTCGTAAACCAACGGAGCGGTCTTTGCGCGGCGGCCGCCGAAGATGATTGCGTCGAGCGGGACGCCCTGCGGGTCTTCGAACCTGTCTGAAATGCAGGGGCAGTTCTTGGCGGGAGCGGTGAAACGGGAGTTGGGATGAGCGCCCTTGACGCCGTTCGCCCTGTCTTCCGCAGTCCAGGGATTGCCTTTCCAGTCGATTGCGTGCTCGGGAGGATTCTTGTCGAGGCCTTCCCACCACACGGTGTTGTTGTCGGTGTTGAGCACGACATTGGTGAATATGGTGTTCTTGCGGGTGGAAGCCAGCGCGTTGGGGTTGGACTTCGCATTGGTGCCGGGAGCGACGCCGAAGAAACCGTTCTCGGGGTTGATGGCGTACATTCTGCCGTCCGCGCCCACTCTTATCCACGCGATGTCGTCGCCGACGGTGTGAACTTTATATCCTTTCTTTGCGAATTCCTCGGGCGGAATGAGCATTGCGAGGTTGGTTTTGCCGCAGGCAGACGGGAACGCCGCCGCGATATATTTGGTCTCGCCGTTGGGCTTCTCGAGTCCGAGAATAAGCATGTGCTCGGCGAGCCAGCCTTCCTGGCGGCCGAGATAGGAAGCAATACGGAGTGCAAAGCACTTCTTGCCGAGCAGAACGTTTCCGCCGTAACCGCTGTTGACGGACATAATGGTGTTGTCCTCGGGGAACTGGCAGATGTAACGCTTTTCTTCGTCGATGTCGGCTTTTGCGTGGAGACCGCGCACGAAATCGTCGCTGTCGCCGAGAGTGTCGAGCACTTTCTGGCCGACGCGGGTCATGATGACCATGTTGAGAACGACATAGATGCTGTCGGTGAGTTCGATACCGATTTTGGAGAAAGGAGAACCCACGGCGCCCATAGAATAAGGAATGACATACATCGTCCTGCCCTTCATTGCGCCCTTGTAGATTTCCTTGAGCATCTTGTAGGCTTCGTCTTTCTGCATCCAGTTGTTGGTGGGACCGGCGTCTTCCTGCTTTTCGGTGCAGATAAAGGTGCGACCTTCAACGCGCGCGACATCGTTGACCGCGGTACGGTGCAGATAGCACCCGGGGAGCAGCTCCTGATTGAGCTTGATCATCTCGCCGGTGGAAACGGCTTCGGCACGGAGAGCCTCGAGCTGTTCCTCGCTGCCGTCGATGAGCACGACTTTGTCGGGCGTGCAAAGAGCAACGCTCTCGTCGACAAACTGCTGAACTCCTTTGCTTTGAAACTTCATATTACCTCCGAGCGACTTGCCGCCGGCGGCGACCGCCGACAACCCGTCGTCAAAATGTTGTTCGACATTGTGCGCGCCGGCGTGCCATACGCACGGGCGCTACGGGCGCGCATACGCGCTTCCATAAAATATTACAACCACACCCCGCGGGGTGTCAACCGAAATTCTTTCCGCGCAGACGGGGCAAAAACCCGATCGTGTCGTTTTAATCTCAATCCCGCCCTTCCCGTCGCGCCCGAACGGATTCCCCGACGGGACTAAAAGCCCGCCCGAAATCGCGCGTCGGGCGCATACCGCCCCACGCAAAACGCCCCGACCACCCCAAAAAAACGGCGAAAACCCAGCTTCCGAGCCGTCGCGCATAACCGCAATATATGAGACATTTTGAAGCCGCTCCGAAGATGTCTCGGCAATACGGCTACCGCGCCCCGTCCGAACCCGTCTCGTGGCGCCTCTCTCGCGGAGTGCGCCGCGTCCCGAATCTTGCAGCCGACAACGACCGCCCGAACCGCCCCGTCGCACAACATTCTCAAAAATTGCGGCAAAATTGCGCTCGAAAATACACCGCAAAGTCTTTTGCGCTCGCACGGCGCACGCTCATTCCGCGCGGCCGTCGAGGGCATCGAGCGCGGCGCAACCGTCTCCGACACCGCCGAATACGGGCAAAACTACTCTCAAAAAATACAAATTTTATAAAACCTCTCTAAAAATCGAATTTTTCGAGAATAGTCAATTCTCAAAAGAAATCAAATCGAGAGTAGTTTTGAGGGTGCGAAAAGCCAAAACGGCGGGCGACGAAATTGCACGGGAATTTCCCCTCTCCTTGTAAAAATCAGGCGGTTTTTCTCAAAAAGCGACTGCCCACGGCATTTCGGGCGATTGCAGACGGATTGCTCCTCTCGGCGTGCATTTCATATATTGCGCACGGTTTTGTGCGCTTTTCGGCTGCTTGCAGACTTTTCGCCCTCTTGCGACGCATTATGACCGTATAAGGCGTTTTTGCCCTTCTTGGGCGAATTTTTGCCGCCACAAGAGTGTACGGGCGTTTCCGTGCCCTCACAAGGCTTTTTTGCCGCCGCAATATGTGATAACGCCGAAAAGCCTTGATTCTGCACCGTAAAGACAATTTTCGAGACTTTCCTCGCTCTTTTCCCCTCCGTGCGCGAAAACGCGGGTTTGCACGGTTTGCACGCGCTCCTCTTGAAATGTGCGCGCCCCCGCAGTATAATCTCACTATAGATTAATCCTTTCAGGGGGATTCCGTCATGAGTATCGGAGCCATTATCGGCATAGCCGTTGCCGCCGCCGTGGTGCTGTTTTTCGCAGCGCTGGGCGTGCGCACCGCGTTGAACAAACCCAAGAAACTGCCCGGCAAGGCAGACGCCTTGCCCGCCGTCGACAAGCAAGCCGCGGTCAGACATCTGCAGGAAGCCATACGGATTCCCACCGTCTCAATGGTGGAGGAATACGCCGACAACGAGCAACCTTTCCTCGATTACCGCGACTGGCTGGAAAAGACCTATCCCCTCCTGCACGCCAAGGCGGAACGGACGATAATAGCGGGATACAGCATCGTCTACCGCCTGAAAGGCGCCGACCCCACTCTGAAAGGCGGGTGCTATCTCAGCCACATCGATGTGGTTCCCGCACCGAAGGACGGCTGGGATTACGATCCTTTCTCGGGTACGCTCACCGACGACGGATATATCTACGGCAGAGGCGCGCAGGATATGAAATCGCACATGATTGCCCTGCTCGAAGCCGTGGAATATCATCTGGCGGCAGGCAGGCAGTTCGACCGCGACCTGTATCTTTGCTTCGGACACGACGAAGAACCCGGCAACTCCACCTCGGGCGCGGCGAATATCGTCCGTCATCTCAAGTCGCAAGGCGTGGAAATGGAATTCGTCATCGACGAGGGCGGCACGGTGCTCGACGGCAGGTTGCTGGGAGTGCCGCACACCGTCGCGCTCATAGGCGCGTGCGAGAAAGGCAACGGCGACCTCGAACTCGTCGTGAACAAATCGGGCGGACACGCTTCCAACCCCAAGCCGCCGACCGCCGTCGGAGTGCTGTCCAAGGCGGTGGTCAAAGTGGAGTCTCACCCCATGAAAACGCGCTGGACCAACATGACGAAAGAGACCTTCAAGGCTCTGTCGCCGTACTGTACGGGCGCGTTCAAATTCGTCCTCACCAACCGCGATGTGTTCGCGCCGCTGCTCAAATGGGTGCTGACCAAAGCCACTCCCATGACCAACGCGCTGGTGCGCTCGACATTCGCGCCCACGATGCTGTGGGGAAGCGACGCCCGCAATGTCATCCCCAAGGAAGCCAAGGCAAACATAAACTACCGCATGATTACGGGCGAAACGGCGGACGATGTCAAGGCGTATCTCGAAAAACTGCTGGGCAAGGATGTGTCCGTCAATCTGCTGTCGTATTCCAATCCGTCGCCCGAAGCCGATGTGCATTGCACGGCGTACGAGAGGCTTGCCGACACCATAACGCGCACCTTCGACGACATCGTCGTCGCGCCGTATATGTTCATTGCGGCATCCGACGCGCGCTTCTACAACCCGTTGACGGACAATGTGTTCCGCTTCGGACCTTTCATCAATTCGCTGGACGACCAGTCGCGCATACACGGCATAAACGAGCGTCTGCATGTCGACCAGCTGGAACGCGCGACGCAGTTCTTTGTCAACTGTCTGGACAGTATGCTGCGCAAATGACCGCGCGGCGAAAGCCGCAACCGCGCCGTTCGTACCGAACGGCGACGCAAACGGCATTTAATTAAAGTTAATCCTGGAGAAACGGCGGCGTTTGCCGCCGTTTTGCATAAGGGCGTCGCCGCGGCAAAAAGCCAAGACATGCAAGCCGACCTCCTCGCGGCGGGGGAAACCGCCCGTATCGGGCGACAACGGCTTCGAGGGCAACGAAAACTTTGCGCGCACGGCGGCGCGGCGGGAATACGGCGGTGCGGCGGGAAAACCGTCCGTGCCGGGCGGCGAGGGCTGTCCGGGCACGCGAAACACATACGGTTCAAAGTCGTCGAAGCGCCCGACGGCGCGGGACGAACACGGTCAAACTGGTGGTCGCGCGCGGGAGCAAGGGAGCGCGGGCGGCGCATTATGCGCGCGGAATGCGCGGGGTTTGTGGCGCACGCAAAGGCGGAATACTACAAGTTGCGGCGTACAAAAAATTTCCGATAAAGTGTTGAAATGCGGGCGCGGTGATGATAGAATTCTACTCCCCGAGAATTGTTCGGGCGGGTTGTCCGACAGGGCGACGACGGCGGATTGGTCGGCGCGACGGGCAGGGAGTATGCAGGTGGATTACGAACGCGAAGGGCTGTCCGGTCTTGACAGCAAAGTGCAGAAACTGATTATTCTGTTCGTATTCGACAGGATGGCGATTCCGCTTTCGGAAGCCACCCTGCTTGACATTTGCTCTTCCGAAAACGACTGGCTGTCCTATATGGACTGCAAGCAGTATCTGTCGGAGCTCATCGACACCAATCTCCTTTACCGCGTGCCCAAGAGCGATTGCATCAGCATCACGCAGGACGGCGTGGGCTGTCTCGCCCTCTTTTTCACGCGCATACCGTCGTCCGTGCGCGACGACATCAACGCCTATGCCCGCGAAAACAGGATGCGCTTCAAGAAAAAGCAGTCCTATTTCTGCGATTATTCCAAAAACGCCGACGGCACTTATACCGTCATAATGAAAATCAACAACGACATTTCCACGCTTATGGAAATAAAACTCGTCGTCGGCAACCGTCAGCACGCGAAATACATCTACAAAAACTGGGTGGACAAAGCGGCGGGCGTTTATTCGCTGATATACGACACGCTGCTCGACTGACCGCGGACAACGACACGAATCGTGTACCGAGGGCGAACACGGAAAGGCGACGGCTAAAGCGGACTCGGGAAACGGAACACGAGGGCTACCGCCCGCGGAATCGCCAAACCGCGGAACGCGCGATTGACAGATACTCGCCGTTACGGAATACGCGCGCCGGAACACCGTCCGAAACGAAAACGCACCCGACGCGGGTGCGTTTGCTTTTTCTTTCGGTCGACCGTTCCTTTCTCCGCCGCACGCGGCTGTGCCGCTTCGGCGCCCGCGGGCGGTCAGTCCACCGTAATGAGAATCTTGTTGTACTGGTAAGGATATTCGACGCACTGTTCCACCATTTCGGGGACCTCGTCGAAGCCTATGCGCGCGCTTATAAGTCCTTCCGTCTTGATGATGCGGTTGGCAAGCAGGTTGATTGCCGAGGACATCTCGCCGTAGCCGTCCGCCACACCGATGACGCGCAGTTGTTTTGCCAGAATGTCGCTGACATCGATGTTGTGACCCGAACGCACGGAATATCCCGCCACTACGACTTCGCCTTTGTCCTTGACGAGACGGAAAGCGCAGTCGAACGGCACGCCGTCACCGACATACACCGAAGCCTCCGCCATTCTGCCGCCCGTGATTTCTTCCACGCGGCGTTCGAGGTTGTCGTAAGTGGGATTGAGGAGATAATACACGCCCCACGACGCCGCGAGGGCGAGTTTCTCTGCGTCGAGGTCGACGAGAATGGGTATCATCTGATAATAAAGCGCCAGTTGCGAAAGTATGAGCCCCAGCGTGCTTGCGCCGACTATGACGACGAAATCGCCCTTGTCGGCTTCCAGAGAATTGAGCACATTGTTGCCGAGCGCGATATATTCGGCGAAAATGGCTTCATCGTCGGGAATACCGTCGGGAAGCGCATAGACATTGTCCTCGGGCACGGACACGAAATCGCCGAGCAAACCGTCCGCGTCGACTCCGAGAACCTTGACCTTGCGGACGCCGTGTTCGTCGTACCGCACGAACGGGCTCACCACGACGCGCGCGCCGAGTTTGAGTCCCGTCTCGCCGTCGTCGCTGGAGACATACGCCACCGCGGAATGTCCCGGCACGACCACCTGATTGTCCTTGTCGGGGTCGCCGTCGGAAGCAAAATACGCAAAATCGGTCGAAGAAATGGCGACCTTCGACATCTTGAGTTTGATTTCGCCTTCCTTTTTGGGCAGAACGCTCTCGACAAGTTTAATCCGGTTGAGATTCTCGATGTGCCACGCTTTCATAATCCACCCTTTATCCCGGGGAACGGTGCGTCCCCGATGACCCGATACCCGATTATCATACCACACCGCCGCCCCTTATGCAAGCGCGCGCTCGGGACGCGGCGATTTCAACAAAGCAACAGAGCCGACTGCGGCAGGGTCAGCACCTTGTCGTTGCTGCCTTCTATTATGTGTTCGTGCCGTCCGAGAGACTCGTCGGGCACGAGATAAACGCGCTTGCCGCGCCAGACGCCCGCGAGTTCGCGCGCCATGACGCGGGAGGAAAACGCCTCCTCGCAGATGTCGGGGTGCGCGCGCACGATGAGGGAACCGAAACGGTGTTGCAGGGTGAAATCCACCATTGCGTCGCGCAGTTTGATTGCAAGGTGCGTGCGCGACACCACATAACCGCCGCTACACCCGTGACAGGCTTCCAGCATGAAACTGTCCGCCGGCAGACTGGTGCGCTTTCTGGTGAGTTCCACAAGCCCCAGCCCCGTCATTCCTACGGCGGTGGTCTTGCGCTTGTCCTTGCGCAGTTCCGCACACAGGGTTTCCAGCACATCGGCACGGTGCTTTTCGTCCGCCATGTCTATGAAGTCGACGATGACGATACCGCTGATGTTGCGCACGCGCAGTTGTCTTGCGATCTCCGCCGCCGCGACGAGATTGGTTCTGTAGACGGTGTCCTCGAGGTCCTTGACCCCGACATAACGCCCCGTGTTGACATCGATTACGGTGAGGGCTTCGGTGCGGTCGATGACGAGATAAGCCCCGCCCGCCATATCCACGCGCCTGTCGGACAGCCTGTCAATCTGCGCGTCCAGCCCGAAATGTCTGAATATGTTTTCCGAGCCGTCGTAGGCTTCCACGCGCGCTTTCCTGAGGCGATTCCTCAGCGTGTCGGCGAGCGCCGCGTCGTTGACCACCACGCAGTCCGCGCCGTCGCAGTACCCGTCGCGCACCAGCCTCTCCACAAGGTGCGCTTCGCGGAACACCACCGAACCCGCCTGCGCCGAAGCGTAATCTCTTTCCACGCGCCGCCACAACGACACGAGATATTCCACCTCGTCGATTATGTCCTTCTCGGGCGCGCCGTTCGCCGCCGAGCGCACTATGAATCCCATATCCTCGGGGCACACCGACGCCACCAGTTCCTCGAGAGACGCGCGAAGTTCGGCGTCCTCGATTTTGCGGGATACGCCGTGCACGCCGCCGCGCGGCATAAGCACCACATAACTGCCCGGCAAAGTGACATCGGTGGTAAGCCTCGCGCCTTTGAGGTTGAACTCCTCTTTCTCGACCTGGCACATTATGACATCGCCCGCCGAAAGTTTGCGGACGGGCTGACCGCCGTCGCCGACATACAGAAAACCGTTGCGCGGCAGACCGATGTTGACAAAAGCGGCGTGCATACCCGCAAGGACATTCTCCACCTTGCCCTTGTAGATGTTGCCCACCTTGCTGCGCCTTGCCACCCTCTCGACGCCGAACTCCGTCAGTTCGCCGTCCTCGGTCATCGCGGCACGCACGAAAAAGGGATTGTAGTCAATGTACAGTTTCTTCATCTTCACGCCCTGCGTATGTCAGAAAATTATTTTCACCGTAAGCCCGCGGCACACGCGCTTTGCGCCCGCACGCCGCTCCGTCCGCGCCCGTTTCCGCGCACGACGGAACGGGCGGACAAAGCCGCCTTTTTACGCTCCGCGAAAGAGCGTCCGTGCGTGTCACGACGGGTGCGACGCCGAAAACGCGGACGGGACAAACCCCGCCGCCCTCGGCGCAAAAGCCCGACTCCCCGAGAGAAGCCGCGCGCAATCTATACGAAAAATTTGACATCGAGTTGCCCGCGGAAAACCGCGGGAAGCGCACGCCTAGTCGTTCATGACAAGGGCGGCGGCGCCCACTATGCCCGCGTCGTTGCCGAGAGTGGCGGCGACGACTTCAATGGGCGGATTGTACTTGGCGCTGTGCACATTCGCCTGCACATACTCCCTCAGAGGTCTGATGAGAGTGTCGCCCTCGCGGGAGATTGCGCCGCCCACGATGAACACCTCGGGCCAGAACACATTGGCGAAGTTGACAAGCCCCGTACCGACATAGGAAATATAGGTGTCAACCACCTCTTTCGCCACTTTATCTCCGCGTTTCATGGCGATAAACGCCGTTTTCCCGTCAAGCCCCTGCTCTTTGGCTATGTCGTTCATAAGGCTTTCGGGGTGGGCTTTCATTGCCCTGTCGGTCTGTCTGATGAGCGCGGAAACGGAGGCGTACGCCTCGTAACATCCGCGGCTGCCGCAGCCGCACATCTCGCCGTCCATGCAGATACAGGTGTGCCCGCCTTCCGCGCCTGCGGAGGCGTTGCCCGTAATCAGTCTGCCGTCGCACACTATGCCCGTGCCGACACCCGTGCCCAGGGTGACGGTGAAACTGTTGCGCGCGCCTCTGCCGCCGCCGAACAGCGTCTCTCCGAGGGCGGCGCAGTTGGCGTCGTTGCTTATCCTGACATTGGCTATGCCCAGTTTCTCTTTTATTATGGCGGTGACGGGAGTGCACCTGAAATTGATGTTGCAGCTGTAGCGCACTTCGCCCGCGTCGTCGTTGACAGAGCCGGGAGAGCCTATTCCCACGCCGCCGATGTCGTCGGAGGAAAGACCGTTGTCGGCGAGCAGACCGCTCACCAGCCCCGCGATGTCCCCCACTATGTCTTCCGAGGGGGCTTTTGCCCGAGTGGGCACCGTCGCGCTTGCGACGATTTCGCCTTTTTCGTTCACGAGACCAGCTTTTATCGACATACCGCCGATATCCACGCCGACATACAACATACTCTTCTCCCGTGCGGACGCGCTCCGCGCGCCGCTCAGTTTTATTTGTGAAAATATATTAGTACAATCCACCCGCGAAGTCAAGGAAGCGAACAAAATGCCGCGAATGTCGGATATTGCCTTTCAGTTTTTACGGATTTGGCGCGCAAAAGTACGCGCGCCGCGACGGCGGCGCAAGGGAAAGCGCGCCGAGGAAAGCGGAAAGGAAGCAAAGGAAAGCGGCTGCCGCACCGCGGAACTGCCCGCGGACTTCCGCGTGCCGCGGACGGGCTTTTCGGCGGCGGACGCGCTCTCGGTCTCGCAATCGCGCAGGGTGCGGGAAAGTCTGCCGCGTGCGGCGAGGACGCGCAGATTTTCTTCGGTCAGTTCGCCGACGGGCACGGGCGCGTCCCCGTCGGTCGTGTCCACCACCTCGAACACCGTTTCCGAGCGACTGTCGATGTGATGAAACAGCCGCGCGAGCGGTATGTCGCGCGACACCGCCACTCTCTTCCTGACGACGCCGTGCATATATTTCTTGCTTTGCGCCGACAGCACGCTGACCAGCGACGCTTCCCGCGAGCCCGCCGTCGCTCCGTAAAAGAGAAAGACGGCTATCACGCAGAATGTGAAATTCATCCCGAAAAACACCGAAACGACGAACAGCGCAAAAAAGACCATGCTGACGACGATACCCGCCGCCTGCATGATTTTCAGTGCGCGCAGTCGGTTGCGCGTGCGGGACAGCACCACCATTGACCCGTCGAGGGGATAGACGGGAAGCAGGTTGAAAAGTCCTATCGTGAGATTGGCAAACAGAAAAGCCCGCGTATAAGGATAAACCGCGGGGAAAAGCCACCACACTCCCGCGGTCATAAGAGCCGCCGCCAGGCTGACGGCGGGTCCCGCCGCGCCCACGACCGCGCCCGTGCGGCCGTCCAGTTCCTCTTCCGCGCTCATGGCGGCGCCGAACGGCAAAAGCACCACCTGTTTGACGGCGTATCCTCTCGTCCGCGCCGCCAGCGCGTGCCCCGCTTCGTGCAACAGGACGGCGACAAGCGTCCATACGAAACCGAGCGCCTGCCCCGTAAGCACAAGTACGAGAGCAAGCGCGAAAAAGAGAGGATGGACCTTGAACTTCATTCAGAACATCGCCGCAAGCGCGTTGCCGAGGGTGGCGACGCCTTCGATGGACGAAGCGCGGAACAGTCCCGCAAACAGAAATCCCAGCGACACGAAAACGCCTATTGTCACGGGTATGAGAGCGATGTCGAAGATGTCCAGCGCGCCCCTGAGTCCGCGACGACGCGGTTTTTTGGCGTTGACTTCGTTCTCGACGATGTTGTTTTCGGTCACTTCAACTTCGATTTTTTTGGTACGGTCGAAATCCATAAACTCACCTCGCATTACCGTATGCGGCGGGAGAGCGTTATATACCGCCCTTTCACATTTCGGGACGGGAAAGGTTTTCGGTGGTGCGGAAACGGCGCACATCGCCCGCCCGCGCCGTCACCGTGACGGCGTATCCGCCGTCTTCGCCCGCGGCAACGGTCACCTCGGGTTCGGCGGACAGGTCGAAGTAATCCTTGAGCACCCTGCCGACATCCCTTTTCAGCGCGGACACGAAGCCCGCGTCGCCGATTTTGTCCTTGGTGAGCATTTTCCGCAGTCTGTCGTGCATTGCGTCCGCCCGTCTCAAAACCATCTCCTCCTCTTCTTGACCTTGCGCAGTTCCGCGACTTTCTTCTCCCGCCGCGCGACATTGCTCGCAAGCCGCTCGTACGCCCTCTCCGACAACGCGAAATCGGGCACCCTGCCGAGCTGCTGATACAGCGTTATGCAATCGTCTTCGGGTATTGCTCCGACGGCGGGCGTGCGCAACAGACCGCACACATCCTCCACGCTCATCATCTCGCCGCGGGACACCATGTCGGGGCGCACGCGGTTGACGACCACCGACACATCCTCGAGACGGTAGGCGGAAAGCAACGACACCACCTTGTCCGCGTCGCGTATGGCGGAGGCCGACGGCGTGGTGACGACAATTGCTTCGGTGGCGGCGGAGACGGCGCGGTGGAATCCCTTTTCGATACCCGCGGGACAGTCTATGAGCACGAAATCGGCGTCGGGTATGGCGTCGACCAGCGCGCGAAAAGCCTGCGCGGAGATTTCCTCTCCGCCGTTTGTCGAGGGCAAAACCCTGGCTGCGCTCTCGTGATCCTGCACAAGCGCCTGCCATACGGTACATCTGCCCGCCAGCACATCGCCTATGTCGTACACCACTCTGCTCTCCACGCCCGTCACCACATCGAGGTTGTTGAGCCCGACATCGGCGTCGACGAGCACGGTGCGGTAGCCCATATCCGCAAGGTGCCGCCCGAGAGTGGCGGTGACGGTGGTCTTTCCCACGCCGCCTTTTCCCGAAGTAACGACTATTTTTCTCATAGGGCAAGTGTACCGCGCGCCCGCAGCCTGCGGCGGACAATTATCGGTGAAAGCCGTCGATGTTTGTCAAAAATCGCGCCGCCGGTTGAAATAACTTCCCGCGGGTGTTAGAATGGTGGCACACACGCGGAGGCGATTATGTACAAATTTGCAATAACGACGGATATGGCGGCGGATATGCCCGAAGGTTTCTTCGCCGAAAACGGCGTGGATGTAGTGCCCATGCCCTTCTCGGTGGGTGCGACGGACTACTATCACCACGAGTTGCCGTCCTATCCCGAGTTTTACGATATGCTGCGCGGCGGCGAAACGGCGACGACCTCACAGACATCCTCTTACGACGCAATCAAAATTTTCGAGAAATACCTCGAACAAGGCATGGATGTGCTCCACATCTCCTTCTCGTCGGGCATGAGCGGCGGCTATGCCGCCCTCGCCGCTTCCGCAAGCGAACTGGAACGCCGCTTCCGCGGCAGGAAAGTGCGCGTGCTGGACAGTCTTTCGGGCTGCGGCGGACAGGGGCTTATGGTGCGCGACGCGCTGCGTATGCGCGAAGCGGGCAACACCGTTGACGAGGTCTTCTCCGCCCTCGAGGACGCACGAATGAATTATCACCATTTCTTCATCGTGGAGGACCTCAACACCCTTTACCGCGGCGGCAGACTCAGCCGTCTCGAAGCCGCCGTCGGCACCCTGCTCGGCATAAAACCTCTGCTCGAACTCAACCACAGCGGCAAGATTATGCCCCTGCTCAAGGTTATGGGCAAAAAGAAAGCCATCGCCGCGCTCGCCGAACAGGTCGGCAAATATTACCGCCCCGCCGACGACGGCGTTATCCTCGTCGAACACGGCGACGATATGAAAGGCGCGCAGACGCTGACGGGCAAAATTCTGGAAGTTTTCCCCGAGGCGAAAATCGAATACGCTTTCGTCAATTACCTCGTGGGCGCGCACGCGGGACCGGGCGCCCTCGCCGTATTCTTCAAAGGCGCGGAACGCCCGCGATTCATAAATCTGCCATTTGCAAAGGAGAGCTGAAATGCGCGCGGTTATGTCTCATCTTTCGGATTGCGCCAACCTCGGCGACGAAGTTGCCCTCGCGAACGGTGTGACCATACCGTGCGTCGGCTTCGGCACCTACAAGAACACCGACCCCGCCGAATGTCTGTCTTCCGTGCGCGAAGCGCTTGCCGCAGGCTACCGTCACATCGACACGGCGCAGTTTTACTTCAACGAAGAAAGCGTGGGCGCCGCCGTCCGCGACAGCGGAGTGCCGCGCGGGGAAATCTCCCTCACCACCAAACTGTGGAACACCTCGCAGGGCTACGACTCCACCCTGCGCACTTTCGACGACTCCCTGAAAAAACTCGGGCTGGATTATGTCGACCTCTACCTCGTCCACTGGCCCGTCGCAAAGGATTTCGCCGCCGAATATCCCCGCGCCCTGCTGAACACCTGGCGCGCCTTCGAGAAATTGTATGCCGACGGCAAAGTGCGCGCAATCGGGGTTTGTAACTGTCTTAAAGAACACTTAAACACCGTTTTAGGCGAATGTAAGGTGGCGCCGACGGTCAATCAAATCGAGTATCACTTCGGCTTTGCCGACTCCGACCAGCTGGAAGCCGCCGACTTTTCCCGCGCCAACGGCATAGTCGTCGAAGCGTGGGCGCCGCTGTGTCGCGGACGCGCTTTCGGCAATCCCGTCCTGAAAGCAGTCGCGGGAAAATACGGCAAGACGGAAGCGCAGGTGCTGGTTAGGTGGTGTCTGCAACACGAAACGCTGCCCTTGCCCAAGACGGTATCTCCCGCGCGCATTCGCGAAAACGCCGACATCTTCGACTTCGTCATTGCCGACGAAGATATGGCTGCCCTTGACGCGGTGTCGTCCGTCGGTCGTCTGGGCCCGCACCCCACCGAGCCGCGCTTCTGAGACCCGCGGCGGCAACGCCGATTTCCGCCGCTTAC
>CALVTH010000032.1 GCA_944360115.1 uncultured Clostridia bacterium | reverse complement strand
CGCGATAAGCGCCGTATTCCGCGAAAGATTCGGCAAGCATTCTGCACGCGTTCGGGATTTCTTTTGTCGGAAGTTTTCTCACGTCTGCCTCCGCGGAACGGAATTCCGCTTTTTTGCTTCAAATCCCGATTATTCTATCACGTTGCCCGAAGGGTTGGCAACGGTTCGCATGGCCGCTTTAGTCCGCTTGCGTGATTTTTACAACTTTTGGGGATTTTGCCGCGCTTCAGACCCGCTCTCACCGCGTTGCGCTTCTCTTCTCATCGCTGTATGGCTCGCTTGTTTTTGCTCACGAAAGTCGCCGCACAGCGGATATGATTGACATTTTGCGAATAGTTTGATATTCTCTGAATGACGTATCGCGTCGGGCCGCTCTGCGGCAATCTTTGCCGACGACAAGCGAAAGCGAGGAATTATGTCCAACTACTACAAGGAACGCGAACGCGACGTAAATATGCGGCTTCGCGAAATTCGGGATTCGCTCCCCGAGTTCGTCGAGGAATTCTTTGTGGGTATCGAACCTCGAACGACCGCGCTGACGCGCCTGAACTACGCCTACGACCTGCGCATTTTCTTCGATTTTCTGACCAAGAGGGTGCGCTGTTGCCGCGACAAAGCCGTCGCCGACATCACTCTCGACGACCTCTCGAAAATCACCACGGCAAACCTCGAAAGTTTTATGGAATACCTCACGCTGTACGAGTTCGACGGCAAGGAATACAGCAACGGCGACCGCGGAAAAGCGCGCAAAATCTCCACCGTGCGCACATTTTTCAAGTATTACTACAACCGCGACAGGCTGTCGTCCGATGTGGCTGCCAAAATCACGCTCCCAAAACAGCGCGACAAGGAAATTATCCGTCTCGAACGCAAGGAAATCGAGCGCATACTCTCCGTCGCCGACGACGGCGAAGGAATGAGCCCTCATCAGCGCAAGGTGTCCCGCTCCACCCGCGCCCGCGACACGGCGATACTCTCCCTGCTTCTCGGCACGGGAATACGAGTCAGCGAACTGGTCGGACTCAATGTGAGAGACATCGACTTCGAAAACAACGCTTTCACGGTCACGCGAAAAGGCGGCGGCCGCGCCATACTCTATTTCAACGACGATGTCAAACAAGCCCTTTCGGACTATGTCGAGACGGAAAGGAAACGCCTGCTTGAGCGCACCGAGAAACTGTCCGTGCCCGACGAGGACGCGCTTTTCCTGTCCTTGCAGGTGCGGAGAATGTGCGTGCGCGCCGTGGAAAACCTTGTCAAGAAGTACGCCGAAATCGCCGCGCCCCTCAAAACCATATCGCCGCACAAACTGCGCAGCACCTACGGCACCAACCTCTACCGTGCCACGGGCGACATCTATATGGTCGCCGATGTGCTGGGACACCGCGATGTCAACACCACCAAGAAACACTACGCCGCAATAGAAATCGACCGCCGCAAGGCCGCGGCAAAAGCCGTCACCCTGCACGACTCCGACGACTGAAACCGCGCCCGCGCGCCGCGCACTCTTGCGTCTATCGACGCAATTCGACTTTTATTTGCGCGTTTACTACTTCATAATATTGACTTTTGTATAGTAGTTTGTTATCATTTTCTAAGAAAACCACAGGAGTGGAATTATGGATATTTCGTCCGTCAACAGCGACCTTATCCGCGGTAATGTAACCACCATTATCCTCGGCTCGCTTTGGAGTCAGGACAGGTACGGTTACGACATTCTGAAGGAAATCGAAACCCGCAGCGAAGGTCAGTACAAACTCAAGCAACCCACCCTTTACAATCAACTCAAAAGGCTGGAAAAGCAGGGGCTCATTTCGTCGTACGACGGTGACCCCGACGACACCGGCGGCGGCAGACGGCGTTACTATGCCCTCACCGCCGAAGGCAGGAGTTTTCTCGTGCGCGAAAGGACGGAATACGAATATTCCCGCACCATTCTCGACAAACTCGTGTCCGACCGCACTTTCGATTTCGAAGCCGACGCCGCGCCGTTCAACACCGACGAACTGCGCCCCTACATAAAGAAGGACGGAGACAAGTCCCGCGTCGTCTACAAGGAAAAGGAAGTCGAAAAGGTCGTCTATGTCGAGAAAAAGGTGTTTTTCGACGCTGACGGCAACGAGGTGGACGAGGAGACCGCGAAGGCTTCCGCCGCCCGCGCTGCCCTCTCCGAGGACGAGATTGCCGAACTCGACGCACGGAAGACGCGTGAAATCGAGGAAATCGAGGCCCGTCACCGCGAGGAAATCGAGCGTATTCAGGCGGAGAACCGCGTGCGCTACGAAAAACTGGGCTGCGAAATGGCGGATGCGCTCAGCAAATCCGAAGCCGACCGCGCCGAAGCCGTCGCCCGCATAGAAGCCGAACGGCAACAGGCGGTACGCAGACTGGAAAGTCTGCTCGACAACGCAAATTCCGTCGTCGCCGAGAAAATCGCGGCGATTGAGGAGCGTCACCGCGCCGAAATCGAACGCATAAGCGCCGAGCGCACCGCCGAAATCGAGCGCGCCGAGGAAGCCGTCAAGGAAGAGGCGGAGCAACTCGCCGAGGAAAAGCAGGCGGAGATAGACCGTCTCAACGCCGAGCGCGAGGAAGAACTCAGACGCGTCACCGAAGAGAAGCAAGCCGAAATCGACGCGCTGCGCCGCTCTCGCGAGACCGAACTCGAGGAAATCGAAGAGCGGCACCGTGAGGAAATGGAGAAACTCTCCGCCGAGCGCGAAGAGGAACTCAAACGCCTCGCCCAAGAAAAACAGGCGGAAATAGACGAAATACGCCGTACGCGCGACGAGGAGCTTGAGCAAATAGAAGCGCGGCACCGCGAAGAAATCGAACGCATAAATTCCGAAAGTGCCGCTCTTTCCGAGGAAATCGAAGCGCGCAGGGCGGCTTTCGAGGCGGAACGCGAAGAGGAACTCAAACGCCTTGAAGCCGAGCGCGAGGAAACCGAGAAGAAATTTGCCGAGGAGCGGCAGAAATTCGAGGACGAAAAGCGCGAAGAGGACGAAAAGCGCGAGGAATACGCCCGTATGGACGCCGCCCGCCGCGAGGAACTCGAAAAAATCGAGCAGGAGCGCGTTGAGGCTGAGAAGCGTTTCGAAGAGGAACGCGAGAAATTCCGCGAGGAGATACGCGCCGAGGAGGAACGCCGCGCTGCCGAGGAACAGGCGGAACTCGACAGAAAAGCCGAGGAAGAGCGCATAGCGCGCGAGCGCGAAGAAGCGCTTATGTCGCAGGCGACCATGAGTCTTTCGGACATTTTCCGCGAACTCGACGCACGCAGCGAATACACCGAGAAACAGGACGACAGCGAAAAACTCGTCGTCGATGACGCCGAATGGGTGGTGCCCTCTCCCTCCGAGCCCGCCGCAGTCAAGGCGGAGCCCGCGGAAGAAGAAAAGCGCGAGCCCGTCGTCGTCACGGTCAAGGCGTACGACGATGACGAGGACGAGGCCGAAGACGAAGACGGCAAAGAAGAAGCCGCTCCCGAAGCCGAGGACGACCTCCCCTTCTTCGACGAAGACATCTTCGGAGACGAAGAGCAAGAGACCGACGACGAAGAGCGCAAGTCGGATTTCGACGAAGCACACAGCGAAAAACTGCGCGAAATCGCCGAAGAGCTCGCCTATGTGCGCAGGAAGATAGATTCGCTCGAGAGCGAAACGCTGTCCGCGCCTTATGCCGCCGACCTGCTCCGTCGCGCCGAAGCCGATTCCGAAAAAGCCGACTCTGACAAGACCGAGCGCAAGGAAACGGAATATTACACCGCAGAAACCACCACCGAACGCCGTCCGCCCGAGACCACGCTGCGCGATTTGTTCCGCAGGCTCGACGAGCGCGCGGCGGAGATAGATTCCCAAAAGGAAGTCAAAGAGGAAACGGTCGAAGAATCCACCGCCTACGAGGCGCCCGAACCGTCCTCCCCCGCCCCCGAACGCGGCGAATTCGCAATGTCGGCGGTGCGCGGCAGCAGGACCGAGCCTTTCGCATACGAGCGCGACGATGTCAATTACAAGGAATTTTTCGCCACCGTTGCCGCCGAGAGCGCTCCCGCACCCGAGACGGAAAAGGCTCCCGCCGAAAAAACCGTCGTCCACACGGAATCCGACCTCAAGACCCGTCTCTACACCGAAGGCTTCAAACTGCGCCCCTACGACCGCGGCAATACCGCCGAATATTACACATTCAATTTCATCCGTTCCAACCGACTTCTGCGCGACTGCTGGCTCATAGTGCTCGCCGTATTCCTCGTGGAAGTGGCGGCTATGTGGGCAAGCACGGCAACGATGATAAGTTATGTCTACTATCTGCCGATAATCGCGGGCGGCACCTTGCTTATGCTGATACCGTCGTTCGTGTATCTTTCCAATCCCACCAAGAGACGGCGTGCGGACTTCAATGTCAAACTGTCGTTCATCAACCGCTTTATGATAATGATAGAACTGGCGGTGATACTGGTGCTCGTCGCGTTCTTCGGAGTGGGCGTCAGCGTGCGCGACACCGACCTCATTCTCATGACGATGGTGCTGCCGATAATACTGCTGACCAACCTGCCGCTGAGCTCGATAATCTACTACCTGCTCTACCGCACCCGCAAGTACCACACCGCGTGAACCTGACGGCACGCAATGCAAACAAGCAAAAACGGAGCGCAAATCGCTCCGTTTTTCGTTGCAATGGTGTTTTTTCAGATCTGATGAAAGTCGGATAAACTTCGCGGCTTCAGATTTTCGGAGACGAAGATGCGACAAAGGTCTTTATCGCGGCTCGCGCCAGCGCGTCGCAACGGTTGTTGTGTTCGTTGTCGGAGTGCCCTTTCACCTTGACGAATGTCACATTGTGTTTACCCGTCAACGCAAGCAGACTTTGCCACAGGTCCACATTCCTGACCTCGGACTTGTCCGCCGTGCGCCAGCCGTTTTTCTGCCAACCGTATATCCACCCCTGATTGAACGCGTCGACGCAATAGGCGCTGTCGCTGTACAGGGTGACATCGCAGGCGAATTTGAGCGCGGAAAGCCCTTTTATCATAGCGGTGAGTTCCATACGGTTGTTGGTGGTGTCTCCCTCCGCGCCGCTCATTTCCTTGCGGATGCCGCGATAGAACAACACCACACCCCAGCCGCCCACGCCGGGATTGCCCGAACACGCGCCGTCGGTGTAAATCTCCACCTGTTTACGCATCGCCGAGTTCCTCCGCACGCTTGCGGCACTTCTCCATGCCGCGTTTCACGACATCTTCAAGCCCGTCCTCGCGAAAACTTTCCACCGCGCGAATGGTCGTGCCGCCTTTGGAACAAACGGCTTCGGTGAGTTGTTCGACGGAACGCTTATCCGTCGCCACCATTTTAGCCGCGCCGCGGACGGTGCCCACCGCCAGTTTTTTTGCGACTTCTTCGGGAAGCCCGCCTTCGACGCCGCCTTTGATGAGAGCGTCGATGAACATATACACATACGCGGGGCCCGAGCCGGACAGCGAAGTGACGGCGGCGAAATATTTCTCGTCGATTTCGACGACATCGCCCACGGAATCGAATATGTCCAGCACGAAACGCGAGCGGTATCCTTCGCTGAACGCCACGGCGCTCACGCCCTCTCCCACAAGCGCGGGAGTGTTCGGCATTATGCGGGCGTAATGACGGTCGCCGAGCGCCGCGCGCAATGTCGCGATGCGCACGCCCGCCATAATGGATATGACCGTGCCCGCGTCAATGCAATCGGCAATCTCCTCGAACACCGCGGGAGCCACCTGCGGTTTGACGGCAAACATAAGATATTCCGACTGCGAAGCCACGGTCTTGTTGTCGTCGAACACAGACACCTTGTTCTGCGCAATCACGGCGCGTTTTTCGGGGTCGGGGTCAGAGAGCGCGATTTTGTCCGCAGGAACAATGCCCGCCCTGAGAATACCGCCGAGAATGGCGGACGCCATATTGCCGGCGCCGATAATGCCCAGAGTGAATTTCTTTTCCATATAATCACCTACTTTGTTGACTAAGCAAGCCATTGTTGATATAATGATTTCCGCACCAAAGGGGAGTGGCTCAACGGTAGAGCAACGGTCTCCAAAACCGTCGGTTGCGTGTTCGAATCGCGTCTCCCCTGCCAGACGACCTGCACTGTGTGACAGGTCGTTTGCTTTAGTAGACGCGATTCGCAACAGAACTGTGACGCGATTCGCGCTTACGCGCAGGAATCGCTATTCCGTCGCTTCGCTCCTCACGAACGCGTCTCCCCTGCCAGACGACCTGCACTGTGTGACAGGTCGTTTGCTTTAATTGACGCGATTCGCAACAGAACTGTGACGCGATTCGCGCTTACGCGCAGGAATCGCTATTCCGTCGCTTCGCTCCTCACGAACGCGTCTCCCCTGCCAAAAACGCCGCAAGGCGTTTTTGTTTTGCAGGGGAACTTACCCGACACCACAAAAGTGCAACCTTCGTTGCTCGGCAACGAACTTGCCATTCCCGCAATGAGTTCTCCCCTGCCAGACGACCTGCACTGTGTGACAGGTCGTTTGCTTTTTTGCAGATGTTTTGACAGTTATGCGACTGACGGTCAGAAGCCGAGTTCCTCGCCTATCAGTATGACCTTTATGCGCCCTGCGGGTTTGCAGAAGCGCGTCAGGACGAACTGACTGCAAATGGTGCACGGAGAAAGGCAGTCCGCGCATTTCCCCGTCGCTTTGCAGGGCGTTGCGATGTCGAACCGCTGCGCATTGCGCGGAGCGGCTATGTTCCTGGCGCGATCGATAGCGTCCTCCACGCCGCCGTCCACCAACTTATTTACTCCGGCGACGAAAATTATATTCCGCGGGCCGTAAACGGTGGCGGCGACTCGGTTGCCCGTGCCGTCGATGTTGACAATCCAGCCGTCGGAAGACAGTCCGTTTATGCCGGATATAAAGGTGTCGGCGGAAAGCCCTTGACGCATAAACGCGGCCTTCTCTTCGGGAGTCGTCGCCTTGTCGCGGTCTATGACAGCGAATTTGCCTGCCGTGCGCACCGCCTGAATAAGACCTATCTGCTCTGCGGTCTTAGAGCCGCCCCACGCGACGGAATCGCCCTCGGGAATGAGCGACAGCGCCAGACCGCACGCTTCGTCGGCGGTCTCGCAATAGTAAGCTTCAAATTGTCTGCGCTTCAGATTTTCCAGCGTTTTTGCAACGACATTTTTGTCCGTTGTCATATATTCCTCTCCGTTTGACAGTCACAAATCGCGGGTTCAGGGTGCCGTTTGAGCACATAAAACCGCGGTTGCGACAATAATCAATCAGGATGCACCGCTTTGCGCGGCAGCCCCGTCAGACATAAAGCGCGAGCATTTCCTCGAACTCGGCGAGTTTTGCGTCGACGACATATCCCTTCGCGACATTGAGTCGGACGGTAAGCGCCGACTTCTCGCAAGTGACGAAGTCGCGCATTATTATGTTGACTCCGTCGAGCAGTTCGCTGTCGTAGAGTCCGCGCACGAAACCGTTGATGTGCTCTATCGCGCGACCTTCGCGGTATGCGGGCCCGAACACGCCGAGAGTGTCGGTGAGCTGGGATTGCAGGACGAAGAAGCCTTTGCCGAATTCCTCGCCGAATTGCTCCACATAGGACGGCAACACTTCTTCGGCGAAAGCCTTGGCGGCTTTGCCGTTTTTGCTCCTCTCGTACAGCGAGATGAGAGACAGTTCGGGATATTCCTCGATGTCCTTGCCGCGGTAGAAGAGATATTCGTCCTCGTCGTAGTCGGTCTCCTCGGCGTCGATATAGACGATGCACTTGCCGCGCACATCGCCGACGGTCAGGCTTTCGATGAAATCGGCGTCCCTCATGTGCGTGTCGTTTACGACGAAATACTCCGCACCGACATATTCCTCGAGCATATCGAACACGCCCGCTTCGGAGTCGTTCTTGAAATGCTGGAAGTCGAGAATGAGAAATTCCGTGGGATGAGTCGTGACAAACTGCGCGATGTCCTCGAGCACCTCGGCATAATCCACGCCGTTGAGCGGACCGTGATAAATGACCATGCCGTCCGTGCTGTCGTTGACTCGGATGTCGAAGTAGCGCGAGCCGCGTGCAAGTTGCTCGGCTATGGAAAGATTCTGGGTCTCGCCGAGATAGCCCATTCCGTCGTAGCAACCGCTGTCGTGCGAGCCGGGTATGGCAATCGCCGTCACGGGCGCGTCGTCGGAGATGTAGGACATCCAGTTTTCGAGCGCGTAGACGGGAGTCTGTTCGTCGGGCACAATGACCTTGTTGCCCGTGGCGATAATCGGCGCAAGAATGACAACGGCAAGCACGATGACGCCCAGCACCGCGCACAGCGTGATGAGAAGTATTTTCTTGATTTTCTTCTTTTGCGAGGCTTTGTCGGAGCCACCCCCGGGAGTCTCGGGTGCGCCCGTCTCCTTTTCCTCGACGGCAAGAATACTGCCGTTTTCCATAATCTCCCTCCCCACTACCTTATGCAACAATTTTACTCCACAGGCGGCGTGTAGTCAACCCGCAAATGCGCGTGCACGCATACGCGCTGCGCGGGCGCGCTCGCGCGTCCGCACGCGCAACAATGTACAGTACAATGCACCGTCTCATGCGCTCCTGCCTTTCGCGCGCGACTTGGCGGCGGGCGGCGCGCAATCCCCCGCAACCCACGGACAAACGAAAAGCGCCGCGATTGCGGCGCTTTGTCTGATTATGTTGTCTGAGGATTATTCCTCGCCGTCCGCGGGGGCTTCCTCTTTCTTCTTGCGAGTTGTCTTCTTCTTGGGAGCTTCCGCCTCTTCTTCTGCGGGAACTTCGTCCGCAAGCTGGAGGTCGAGACCCTTGAACAGATCGCCTATGGAAGCGGCGGAGTCACCCGAACGCCATTCCTTGGGCTCGGAGGAAGTTTCCTTTCTCGCACGGCGTTCCTTTCTGTCCTCGCTGTCGGCAAGTTTCTGCTCGAAGCGCTTGACGCGAGAGGAACGACGACCCGCCTTCTCTTCGCTGTCGGCTTCGGCGTACTCGGCGGCTTCGGACTCTTCGGGAGCGGGAAGCACTTCCTTGATGGAAAGGGTTATGCGGTTGTCTTCGAAACCGATGATCTTGGCTTCGACTTCCTGACCGACCTTGAGGGCTTCGCCCGCGTCCTTGATCCAGTTGTGGGAGATCTGAGACACATGCACGAGACCGTCCACGCCCTCGTCGATGGAGACGAAAGCGCCGTAGGAGAATATTCTCTCGACCTTGCCCTTGATGACGGTGCCGACGGGGTATTTTTCGGCGGCGATGTCGTAGGGCTTCTTCTGCAGTTGCTTGTAGCCGAGGGAAATTCTGCCCTTTTCACGGTCGAGACGGAGCACGACGAAGTCGTAGGTCTCGCCGATGGTGAGCACGGTGGAGGGATCGGAAATCTTGTTCCAGCTCAGTTCGGAGATGTGCGCAAGGCAATCGAAGCCTTTGACGCTGACGAAAGCACCGAAAGTCGTGAATCTCTTGACCTTTCCTTCGACGACATCGTGAACATGAATGTTGTTCCAGAAAGCGTCCTCTTTCTCCTGCTTCTCTCTCTCGAGCACCATACGCTGAGAGGCGAAGAGGTATCTGGATCTCTTGGCGGGCTTCTTCTCGGCGGCTTCTTCGGCTTCGCCTTCTTCCGCGCCTTCCTTGGTTTTCTCGGGCATAAGGGTGAGGCGGAGCACCTTGTCCTTATACTGCTCGAGGTCGCGGACATAACCCATTCTTATCTGGGAAGCGGGAACAAACACGGTGTACTGCCCCATTCTGCCGCGCAGACCGCCCTTGGTGACCTCGGTCATCTTGAGGGTGAACACCTCGGACGCGAGAGCCTTCTCTGCCATTTCGTCCTCGGCGCGCTGGAGGTCGACCTCTTTCTTGGAGAGAGCGACATACTCCTTGTTGACGGAGGTGATTATCGCCTCGATGGGGTCGCCGGGCTTGTAATCTTCGGGATTGTAGTTGCCTTCTGCGGAGGCGTCGGACTTATCGATGAAACCGTCCTTCTTTCCGCCGATAGTGACATAAATGCCCGTCTCGTCGGCTCTGATAACGGAGCCTTTCATACGCTTGCCGACCTTATAGTTGACCAGACCGGCAGAACGGGGAGACGCCATAACATCTTCCATCGTGATTTCTTTTTCCTCGGCGGACTCTGCCTTGACTTCGGCAGACTGAGGGATGTTTTGCTCTTCCTGAAGCGTTGCCTCTTTTATCGCTTCGGTTTCTTCGGTCGCTTTGATTTCGGCGACATCGTTTTGAGTAGTTTCACTCATAAGTTTCGTAACCTCCCGTATCAGCCGCTCCGGCGTCGAAGCACCGGCGACGACCGATATGTTGTCAAATTGCCTGATGTTTATTGCCGACAAGTCGGACGCGTCCTGCACGAAAAAGGTGTTCGGATTTTCGGCGGAAGCCACCTGAAAGAGCCTTCTCGTATTGGCGCTGGAGCGGCTGCCGACCACGACGACGGCGTCACTCTCACGCGCAAGAGCGCGCGCTTCTTCCTGTCTGCTTAGAGTAGTATAGCAAATGGTATTGAAAATTCCAACTGTTTTTGCGCCGTTTTTTTGGGAATTTTCCGCATATTCGCGGAATTTTTCGAACTTTTCGGCAAGCACGGTGGTCTGAAAGACGACAGAAAGGGGGCGCGGACACTCTTCGAGGTCTTTCACCTCCGAAATTACGCGCACGCGGTCTCCGCCGTAACTCGCCGCTCCCGCCACTTCGTCGTGGTGGGCGTCGCCGACGACGGCGACGAAATCGCCCGCTTCGTGCCGCTCCGAGATTATGGCGTGAATTTTCTTGACGACGGGACAGGTGGCGTCGAAAAGCAGCACTCCCCTCGCCCTGATTTCCTCCTCGTCGCCCCGCGGTATGCCGTGCGCGCGAATCAGCGCCGCCGCGCCCGCGGGCAACCTTTTGGCTTCTTCGAGGGAGACGGCGTGCACACCGTGCTCTTCGAGATACGCGACGACGCCCTCATTGTGTATGAGAGCGCCGATTGTGTACACTTTTCCGTGTTCTTCGGCAAGCGCAAGCGCCTTGTCCACGGCGTTTCTGACGCCCCGACAAAACCCCGCGCTCTTTGCTACGGTGATTTTCATTCGGATTTGCCTTTCCTCTTTCTGCGCGACTTCTTGGCGGCGAGCAGCCCTTCGACATAGGCGTCGCACTCCTCGCGCGTCTTCTGCATGGCTTCGTACACCACTTCGGTGGCGCGCTCAAAGTCCTCGGGACGACGCGACCCGTAGAATTCGTCGAGATAAATCGGCTCGCCGATGTACAGCCAGTTCTTCCTGTACGCCTTGTGCATACGGTAATAGACCATGGGCAGAATGGGCTTCTGCGCCTTGATCGCAAAGCGCGCCGCACCCTGCTTGAAATGCAGCATTTCCTTGGTGCCTTCGCGGTTTCTCGTGCCCTCGGGGTACATGACGAGTTTCTTGTCGGCTTTCAGCACGGCAAGCACCTGCTTGACGGCGTTGATGTCGGGCTCGCCGCGGTGCACGGGTATGGCGCCCATTTTGCGCAGAAACCAGTCGGCGATTTTGGCGACTTCGAAAGCCTCGGCTTTGGCGAGGACATGAAGTTCCTTCTTGTAGAGCGAAGCGACGGGAATGAGGGTGTCGGGAATGGCGTAGTGATTGCATATCACGATACCGCCGCCCATGGCGTCGAAACGCTCTTTCCCCACCACTTCGGTGGGCCATGTTATCTTGACGAAAGGATAGGTCAAGGCTCTTATGAATCTGTAGAGAGAACTCATAACTCGGTCTCCTTGTTCGCGGACTTTTCGGCTAGTTCGACGACTCTTGCCACCACCTGCTCGATCGTCATGTCGGTGGTGTCGACAAGCACGGCGTCGTCGGCTTGTTTCAAGGGCGCGAAAGCGCGGTGCGAATCGTTGTAATCGCGCTTTTCGATGTCGGCGCGCACCTCTTCCTGCGACTGTTTGTTGCCCTTTTCGGCAAGTTCCAGCCAACGGCGTTTGGCGCGCTCGGCGGTGTCGGCGGTGAGGAAAATCTTGCACGACGCGTCGGGAAGCACATAGGTGCCTATGTCCCTGCCGTCCAGCACGACATCGTTCTCCCGCGCGAATTTGCGCTGGAGTTCGACCAGTTTCAGCCTGACGGCGGGGTGCGCGGAAATGTCGGACGCCGCCTTGGACATGTGCGCTTCGCGGAGATACGGCGTGACATTCTCGCCGCACACCAAGATTTCCTGCGTTCCGTCGCGGTAAACGATGTTCATCTCGATGTCGTCGAGAATACCCTCGACGGCTTTGCCGTCCAGCGGGTCCACCCCGTGCGCCAGAGCGTAATACGCCACGGCGCGGTACATCGCGCCCGTGTCGAGATATATTATCCCGAGCTTTGCCGCCACGGCTTTCGCCGCGGTGCTCTTGCCCGCGCCCGAAGGTCCGTCGATTGCGATATTGATGTGCTTCATTTTGCACCCCTTGCTTTTTTCAGGCAAATTCTACCCCACCGCGCGCATTATGTCAACGGAAACGGCGTCCGCCCCGTCGCGCGGCGACGGTCATCTGCCCTCTTTCTTCAGTATGTCACGCGCCACCGCCGCGGCGGTGGAAAAGGCAATCTGCATATTGTATCCGCCGGTCAGCGCGTCGGCGTCTATGACTTCACCCGCAAAATACAGCCCGTCGCACAACCGACTTCCGCACGCGGGAGTGAGTTCCGCAAGAGTCACGCCGCCCGAGGTCACCACGGCTTCCTCGAAAGGCGCGACGGAATGCAGCGTAAACGACAGACCTTTCAGCGTGTCGACAATGCGCCCCCTCTCGTCTTTCGTCACGGAATTTACCTTCTTCGAAGGTGAAACGCCCGCCTTTTTCAGCACGAACGCGTCGAGCCGCGCGGGAAGCAGCGCGCGCATTGCGTTCTGTATGTCGGCGTTGGGGCGTTCCGAGAAATCGCGCAGAACACGCGCGTCCAGTTTCTCGCGCGAAAGCGCGGGCTTGAGGTCGAGCGACAGTTTCACGCCCGAAGCGCGGTTCACTCTCGCCGACACCGACAACGCGACGGGTCCGCTGAGTCCTTTGTCGGTGAACAGCATTTCGCCGAATTCCGACGCCAGTCTCTTGCCGTCGGGCGCGTACGCCGACAGCGTGACATTTTTGAGAGACAGACCTTTCAGCGCGACGACATCTTCGACGGTTATAAGTTGCGCAAGCGACGGCACGGGCTTGACCACCGTGTGCCCGAAGCCCTCCGCGAAACGGTATCCGTCGCCCGTGGAGCCCGTGGAAGGATAACTTTTGCCGCCCGTGGCAACGACGAGCCGGTCGGAGACATATTCCCTGCCGTCCGCGGTTTTCACGGAAAATCCGCCCTCGTCGACCGTCGCCGACAGCACTTCTGCGCCCGCAACGAAGTTGACTCCCGCAAGGTCCATTTCGCGGGAAAGCGCGTCGATTACGGTGGTGGATTTCTGCGTGGCGGGAAAGACGCGCCCGCCCCTTTCGGTGATCAGCTCGACGCCCGCCGCGTTGAAAAATTCCTTTGTGTCCTCGGGGGAAAAACCGTAGACGGCGGAACGGAGAAATTTCTCTCCCCTCACCACCTTGCCGAGAAATTCCTGCGGCGGATAATCGGCGGTGAGATTGCACCTGCCCTTGCCCGTAATGTAAATCTTGCGCCCTATTCTGGCGTTTTTTTCAAGCAGGGTCACGCTTTCGCCGCCCCTCGCAAGCAATATGGCGGCAAGACAGCCCGCCGCGCCCCCGCCGATGACAGTCACGCTCACAGCTTCCACCTCTCGGCGCGCATCTCGCGCAGACTTTCTTCGTCGGCGGACACCATACGCACGGGCGTGACCGTGATGTAACCGCAGTCCGACCACTTGCAGTCGTCGTCCTTGTCGGACATCGAACAATCGAAAGGATACCCCTTGAGTCGGAAGCCCGCGGGAGTCTCCTCGTACCAATCCTCGTAATGACGCACGCCCACGGCGGTGACTTTGACGCCGCGGAGTTTTTCTTTGTCGCCGAAAGGCACATTGACATTCAATGTGACGAAAGGACGAATATGTTTAATCAGGGCGTCGAGATTGTCGACGACGAAATCCACCGCCGCGTCGTAGCCGCCCTTCTTTGCCGCCGTGGAAACGGCGATTGACGGGATACCGAGTATGGTGCCCTCTTCCGCCGCGGCGTATGTGCCGGAATACATTATGTCCGTGCCTATGTTCAGCACGCTGTTGACCCCCGACATCACGAGGTCGAAGGCACGGGTCTTGTAGAGATGCTGCACGGCGAATTTCACGGCGTCGGCGGGAGACCCGCAGACCGCGCGGCAAGGTATCCTCTTGCCGTCGCACCCTTCGATGAAACCCACCTCGGCTTCGCCGCGCCAGTTGAGACCGCCGCCCAGCGTAAGCCCGTGCCCCGCACCCGACTGCTCGGAGGCGGGAGCGCAGACGAACACTTCGTGTTCGCGCGACAGAGCCTTTGCCAGTTTCACCAGCCCTTCGGCGAAATATCCGTCGTCGTTGGACAGCAGAATCTTCATATCTTCACCGCCTCACAGACTCTTCAGATACGCCACTTCGGCGTCGCTGAGTTCGCGCTTGCCGCCGCGCGACAATCCGCCCAGTCGGAGCGCGCCTATCGCCACGCGCTTGAGGAAAATCACATTCTTTTCCACCGCCGCGAACATCTTCCTTATCTCGCGGTTCTTGCCCTCGGTGATGACGACCTCCAGTCGGCTCGCGCCCTCCTCCTCACCGAGAAGGCGCACCTTGCTCTTGCCGTATTTCACGCCGTCGACCACCGCGCCCTTGCGCAGTATCGCCATATCGCTCTCGGATATTGAGCCCTCGATTTTGACGATATAGGTCTTGGGAATCTCGGACGACGGGTGCGTGAGACGGTGCACCAGTTCGCCGTCGTCGGTGAAAAGCAACAGCCCTTCGCTGTCGTAGTCCAGTCTGCCGACGGGCACCAGCCGCCTGTCGGTGCCGACGAAATCGTAGACGGTCCTGCGCCCTTTTTCGTCGGAAGCCGTGGTAACGCACCCCTTCGGCTTGTTGAACATTATGTATTCGTAATGGTTGACGGGAAGAATCTTTTTGCCGTCGAGGAAAACTCCGTCGCGGTCGGGGTCGACATCGAAACCCATTTCGGTGACGACCTTTTTGTTGACGCTCACCCTGCCCGCGGCAATGAGTTCGTCGGCTTTTCTGCGCGAGCACACTCCGCATTCGGCGATGAATTTGTTGAGACGCATTGCCCTCTCCGAAATAATGTTACTTGAGTCATTATAACCCGCGCGCGCATTTTAATCAAGCGAATGGAAGCACGCCGCACCTGCGCGCGGCGCTCCGTTGCCGTTCCCGCGTCGAAGCAAAGAAAAAGCCGCGTCTGCGCGGCTTTCTCCGTTTGCCCTCGTTTTTCCCTCAGGCGGTGAGCAGTTTCTCGGACAGCTGCCACATATCGCAGGTGGCGCCCAGGACTACGGATATGCGTTGCACTCCGTCCTTGACGGCGCCGCCCACAAGGCACTTGCCGCTCTTTGTCGTATAACCCGTCTTTACGCCGTTTGCGCCATCCAGACGCGACAGCAGTTTGTTCTTGTTGTACAGCACACGGGTGTTTTCGCCCTTGCCCACGGTGACGGACGATGTGGACACAATGCGGCGGAAATCTTCGTTGCGGTAAGCTTCGGCGGTGATTGCGGCAAGGTCTCTCGCCGTGGTGTAGTGCCCGTCGTCGTGTAGTCCGTGAGGATTGACGAAACGACTGTTTTTCGCCCCGGCGCGCCGCGCCCTGTCGTTCATCATCGCCGCAAATCTTTCCACCGAGCCCGCCGTCGCAACGGCGAGGGCGACCGCCGCGTCGTTGCCGCTCCTCAGCATAAGCCCGTACAACATATCCCCGACGGTGACAATCTCGCCGCGTTTGAGATATATCGACGACCCTTCCACCCCGACGGCGCTGTCGTCGACGCGGAATTCGAGGTCGAGCGGCATATTTTCCAGCACCACGAGAGCCGTGAGGATTTTGGTGGTGCTTGCGGGAAATTTCCGTGCGTCGGCGTTGCTTTCGTCAAGCACTTTTCCGCTGTCGGCTTCTATGCAGATATAGGACATAGACGCCCCTTCCGCAACGGACAGCACCATGGGAAATTCGGCGGCGACGAGAGCCACGGCAAGCGCGACAATCAGCGCGACAACGGATATTACGCGACAAAACGCACCTTTCAACCTCTCTTTGCGGCATTCTCCACATTCAGTCATCGTTCTTGTCCTCCCCTCTCACGGCGCGCAACGCCGCCTTCGCCACATCCTTCCAGCCCGTCGGAGCGTCCCTGTCCACGGCGATGAATTTCTTGTCCTTGCCGCACAGCAGAAAGCCTATCGGCGTGACGGTTATACCGCCGCCGCAACCCAGCGCGTGCGGCAGATTAGTGCGCTTTGCCGTTCCGTCCGTGCCGTATTCTCCTCCCCCCGTCACAAACCCGTAACTGACGCGGTTGACGGGAAGCACAACCACGCCGTCCTCGGTGACCAGCGGCTTGCCGACGACGGCTTCCGTGTCGCCGACTCGCTTCAGAGTCGACAATGTAAGTTCGATGATTTCGTCTATGTTCATATTCCCTCCGCGCGCCTGGGCGCGCCCTTATCTTTTCCGTTCCGTTCTCAGTCCGAGTTTCTTTCGGCGGTGGCGGGAGTGGGTTCCTTCCTCTCCGAGAAAGCCTCGCCCAACGCCAGCGCGGTCTGCATTACGCTTATGCGCGCCTTTATGCCGCAATCGAAAACGAACACGGGATTTTCGCTGTTCCAGAAGATTTCCGTGCGCCCCGCCTGTCCTGTTGCCGCGGCAAACGCCGTCAGCAGTCCCACTGCGAGCGCGCCCTGCGCGCTGTCCTCCCCTCCCACATAGAAAGCCGCTCTGCCTCCCTTGAACACTCCGTCGCGGACGAGAGCCGTGACGGCGGCGACGACGCCGCCGAGAGCGGGCGACGGCTTCCGCACGCGCCTGCGCGGCGTTCTGCCGTTGACGGTGAGCACGAACTTTCCCTCTTTGAGTACGATTTTGGCGTGCACGGGGAATATTCCCGCAATCCTGAAACGGATGTGCGTGCGGAAGCCGTCGAGAGTGAGATAAACCCGCGCCTTCACGGGAACGGGCGCGGTCAACAGCGCTAGCAGCGCGACGACGGCAAGCAAAACAAACAAAATCGCCACGCTGTTAGTGTGGCGACTCAAACAAAAATTATGTATGTCGTATGTGTCTCGGCGCGGGTGAACGCAGCGGGAAACGGG
>CALVTH010000031.1 GCA_944360115.1 uncultured Clostridia bacterium | reverse complement strand
GGCTTAGAATAATTGGTGTAAGCTGACGCTTATGCGGACCGTATGCGGGTGATTGGCGCTCGAAGACGGAGGCAAAGGACGAAATCCGAAAAAGGGGTACATAATGGACAAAAGGGAGTTCAAAAAATATTGCGACGGTATAGCGGCTCTGGAAGTCGGCGGTGCGCAGTGGGACTCGGTTGACGCCGAGACCGTGGGCGAGTATATCGGGGCAAGAATCGACGGCGGGGCGGGGTTGGTGCTCGCGAAACTTGCCGCATACGGACGCTGAGCGGAAATTCGCAAAACGCAAGCGCGTACCGTCAGACGCCGAGAGGGAGACCTCTCGGCGTTTCGTTCGGCCGGTATTCAGTTGATGATTTCGGTGCCGGCGGCGAAGCTGGCGATTATGCCCGAGGCGTCGAAGCCCGCGCGGACGAAACTTTTGGTCAGGTCGGCGGGAGTGGCTATGGCGTAGGCGTTGGAGGAGAAATAGTCGGCGAGGGCGGCGTCGAACTTGTCCCTGCCCGCCAGTTGCAGCAGCGTGTCGAAGAGCAGCACGCCTTTGGCGTAGGTCACGGCGACATATTCCCCGTCGGTGAGGAAAGAGGACAGGGGGCGGCTCATTGCGCCGTCGAAGCCGACGGCGGCGGGCAAGCGGCGGTAGACGAGATAGTTTTCCTTCGCCGACGATACGAAGGCGCGGTAGGTATCTCCGTCGCCGCGGAGCAGGTGATAGTACGCCGTGCAGAATTCCGTGAGTCCCTCATCCAGCCACGCGGTGTTGAGCTGATCGGAGCCGACGACCCCGAACCACCACTGGTGCGCTGTCTCGTGCACGGCGACATCGCGCAGTGCGGCGGGGTCGGTGACCGAAGCGTCGAGCACGACGAAAGAGCCGTACTCCATACCGCCCGCGTGAATGTGCGATTCGGCGACGGTGAGACGGGGGTAGGGATACGCCCCGAAGGTCGCCGAGAAGGTCTCGAGAGCGGAGACGACCGCGGCGAGCGCGCCCTCGGCGTCGGACTGTCCCAGGGTGTAGTAGTCGACGGTGACATTGCGCCCGTCGACGAGGAAGGAAGCCGAGAGCACCTCGAACTCCCGCGACAGACAGAGCGCGAAGTCGCGCACATTTTCGGCGGAAAAGACGAAGGTGGCGGTGCCGTCCGTCGCGGTGTTTTCGAGCATACTGCCCGAGCCCGCGGCGAGGTAACCCTCGGGGGCGGCGAGCGTGACATAGAATGAGGAAATCTCGCTGTAGAACGGGTCGCCCACCGCGGTGTAGCCCTCTTCCCGCCACGCGCCGTTTTCGTAAACGCAGAGAGAAGGATAGAAGCCCGCGAGGTTGACAGTGCGCTCGGACACGCCGAAGCGGGAACGGCAACGGGGCAGGGTTATGTCCGCCTCGACGGCGATTTCAAGCACCTCTCCCGCCTCGGCGTCGGCGGGGAGCACGAGCACCTGCCCGTCCTCGGAAATCTCATAATCGATGGTTTTGCCGTTGATTTCAGCATTTGAAATCTCGATTCCGCCGAAACTTTCGCCTTCAATGAAAAAGTCGTCCTTCTCCGTCGGCAGATAGGGCGGGTGTTCCGCGCCCTCGGAAAAGGCGTTGGCGTAGAGGTGCAGTCTCACATCGTCGAGGTCATTTCCCGTGTCGTTGAGGAAGACGATTTCCTCGGCGAGGGAAAGGGAGTCGTTGCCGTCGTAGGTCAGGTCGATGTCGTACAGCGGCACTTCTCCGAAGACGGCGGGTTTGTCCTTGCGCGCGCAGGCGGCAAGGCAGAACGCCGCCGCGACGAGCAGGGCGGCAACCAGCAACGAAGCGACGACGCGGCGCGGAACGGAGCGTGAAACGGAACGCGGAGAAAACGCTTTCATAACGGTGTCAACGGGAACTCAGAGTGAGGTCTATGAGTTTGCCGTGCCTGCGGGCCTTTTCCACCGTTTCGACGGTGACTCTTTCGCCGAGAGAGGCAAGGCGTTCGCCGCGATAGGACAACACATCCTTTTCGAGCACGCGCCCGAGCAAGAAATTGTAGTCGGCGATTATGCGGCGGGGAGTGAAGTCCTCCTGCGCCGCCGCAACCAGCAGGGGCGCGGCGAGGGAGTCGCGGGGATAGACGGCGGGCGGTGCGTCGGTCACGCGTATGACCGGCGGCGTGAACGACGCGCTTCCCGTCGGTGTGCGGACGGCGTCGGGCGCTGTTGCGTGCGCGGCTTTGCCGTCGTCGGGCTCGGAAGAGGACGCGCAATCCGCGCAGTTCGTGCTTTCGGGCGAGGGCGCGGCGGGAGCGTCGTATTCCTCGTGCAGCACGGACACGGGAGCGTCCGTTTCCGCGACGGGGAAAGGCACCTGCGGAGTCTTTCTGCGGGCATTGCTTTTCAGCAACAGCACATCGCCGAGCGAGCGGAAAGAGGACGGAGAATAGGAACTGTCGCCCGCCTGCAACGCGGTAACTTTGCCTTTAAGGGTGAAAACGACATCGTCAAGCGCGCCTTTGAGGTTGCCCGCGCCCGTGAAAACGGGTTTGCCGAGCAGCGAGCGCACGAGCGCGGAGCGGTCGGCGTCGTAGGGCGAGAGCAGAGCGAGCCCGTCGTCCGTCATAACGGCGTCACCGAAGGCGGCGACGGCCGAGAAGGGCAAAAGACATTCGCGCTCATTGCATAAAACGATAAAATATGCAATATTGCGACAATTTTCGTCAAAATATACATCTCTGACCTCGCCGAGCACGCTTCCGTCGGCTTTGGAAATGAGAGGGCGATGCAGGGTAAGAGAGAGCTTCGGCATAATCCACCTCCTGAAGATTGTATGCGGGGCGCGCGCGCCCTATTCGCCAAGGTGCGCCGAAGTGCGCATACAGCGTGCAAAAACGGTGCGTAACGGGGGCGTTTTCCGCACAAAGGCGCATTTTGTCGAAAAATGTGATAACGCGAGTTATCGACAAAGTTATCCACATTCGGAGCCCAAAATGTGGATAACTCGGTGGAAAAGGGCGTATTTTTATTCTCCTTTGAATATGTTGAACGGTGAAACGATATTCATTGAAAGCGGCAAAAACCCGAAAAATATCCCGTTCCGCAAAGTGCGTTGCGGCGGTCGTGCTGGCGGCTGCCGTCATGCTGTCGTCACCGTTTGCCATAGTGGCGGCGGTGACGGCGGCGGAAGCCGTGACCGTAGTCATCGACGCGGGGCACGGCGGCGCGGACGGAGGAGTGACGGGCGCGACGACGGGCGCAAAGGAAAGCGACCTCAACCTGGCAATGGCAAAGGTGCTGGGCGAATATCTGGAAAGCGCGGGATTCAGGGTGGTGTACACCCGTAAAAACGCCGACGACCTGTGCGGCGGGGGCGCGTTCGACAAGCGCAAGGATATGTACAGGCGCGCCGACATCATAGCCCGCGCCGAGCCCGCCGCCGTCGTCAGTCTGCACATGAATTCTTTCCCGTCGTCGTCGAGGCGGGGCGCGCAGGTGTTTTTCTCGCGCGCCTCGGAAGAGAGCGCCGCCTTTGCCGCCGTCGTGCAGGAAAGGCTGAACGATGTCTTCAATTATCCCGACGCGGGCAGGAGATTTTCCGCGCTCGCCGCCGAGAAATTCCTGCTGGAGCAAAGCGCGGCTCCCTCCGTGATCGTGGAGTGCGGATTCCTTTCCAACGCCGCCGACGAGAAAAACCTCACATCTCCCGAATACCGCGCGGAATTCGCCTACGAAATTTTCAGGGCGGTGGCGGTTTTCCTGTCTTCGGACAGGGTGTGACGGGAGGACGGCGGCGCTTCCGCGGGGGTATGCGGCGGGGCGGTTTCGCTGGGGCGCGCCAGGAGTGCGGCGCGCTGTTTTAGGCGCGTCCCGCTTCGCGCGCGCACTTCTGCGCGCGCTTATGCGCCAAATAATTGACTTATCGCGATTGTTGCCTTAGAATATACTATATTTTTCGGAGAAAATCGCAGTAATGGATCTCAGACAGATTGAGAGCAAATGGCGCAAAAAGTGGGAAGAGACGGGGCTTTACAAATTCCGTCCCGAAAGAGCGGACAAGAAACTCTATGTCCTCGAAATGTTTTCCTATCCTTCCGGTGCGAAATTGCACGCGGGGCACTGGTACAATTACGGTCCCGCCGACACCTACGCGCGGTTCAAGAAAATGCAGGGTTACGAAGTGTTCCAGCCCATGGGCTTCGACGCTTTCGGTCTGCCTGCCGAGAATTACGCCATAAAGACGGGTATTCATCCTCAGGACAGCACCCTCAAGAACATCGCCACAATGGAGAATCAGCTTAAAGCCATAGGCGCGATGTACGACTGGGATTACGAGGTCATCACCTGCGTGCCCGAGTATTACAAGTGGACGCAGTGGCTGTTCCTGCAGATGTACAAGCACGGGCTTGCCTACCGCAAGGAAGCCCCCGTCAACTGGTGTCCCTCCTGCAACACGGTGCTTGCCAACGAGCAGGTGGTGCAGGGCGAGTGCGAGCGTTGCGGGTCCGTCGTGGAACGCAAGAACCTCACTCAATGGTTTTTCAAGATCACAGATTACGCCGAAGAACTTCTCCGCGACCTCGACAAACTCGACTGGCCCGAGAAGACCAAGCTTATGCAGAAAAACTGGATAGGCAAGTCGTACGGCGGGGAAATCGAATTCGCCGTCAAGGATAGCGATGTCACTTTCCGCGTGTTCACGACGCGTGCCGACACCGCTTTCGGCGTGACCTATGTCGTGCTGGCTCCCGAAAGCCCGCTGGTCGACAAAATCGTCAAGCCCGAGTGCAGGGCGGCGGTGGAGGAATACAGAAAGAACGCGGCGAAGACAACGGAAATCGACCGTCTGGCTTCCAACCGCGAGAAGACGGGCGTGCTGACCGGCGCATACGCAATCAACCCCGTCAACGGCAGGGAAGTCCCCATTCTCGTCGCCGATTATGTGCTGGCGAGTTACGGCACGGGCGCGGTCATGGGCGTTGCGGCGCACGACGAGCGCGACTATGTGTTCGCAAAGAAACTGGGGCTGCCCATAGAGCGCGTGGTCAAGGGCGTGGACGGCAACGACGACCTGCCTTTCTGCGATTACGGCGTGATGATAAACTCGGGCGAGTTCGACGGTATGACCTCGGAAGAGGGCAAAGTCGCCGTCATCAAGAAGCTGGAGAAAGAGGGCAAAGGCGCGCTCAAGACCAATTACCGTCTGCGCGACTGGCTCATCAGCCGTCAACGCTACTGGGGCGCGCCCATTCCAATGATACACTGCGAGCACTGCGGTGCGGTGCCCGTGCCCGAAGAGGATTTGCCCGTCAGGTTGCCGTACAATGTGGACTTCAAGCCCGACGGAAAAAGCCCTCTTGCCAAGTGCGAGGAGTTCATGAATGTCAAGTGTCCCGTCTGCGGCCGTCCCGCGCGCCGCGACCCCGACACCCTCGACACCTTCGTGTGCTCCAGCTGGTATTATCTGCGTTACCCCGACAACAAGAACGCCGAAAAGGCTTTCGACAGGGAAAAGATAGACAGGATGTTGCCCGTCGACAAATACATCGGCGGCGCAGAACACGCCTGTATGCACCTGCTTTACGCGCGCTTCTTCACCAAGGCTCTGCGCGATATGGGCTATCTCGACTTTGACGAGCCGTTCCTTTCCCTCGTTCATCAGGGCACCATACTCGGGTCGGACGGCTTCAAGATGTCCAAGAGCCGCGGCAATGTCGTGTCGCCCGACGACAGCATTGAGAAGTACGGCGCGGATGTGTTCAGGATGTACCTGATGTTCGGTTTCAGTTATGTCGAGGGCGGTCCGTGGAACGACAACGGCATAGAGAGCATGGCGAAATTCTTCGACCGCGTCGAAAGGCTTATCCGCAAGGGCAGCGGTCAGGACGAAGTCCGCGCTTCCGTCGACGCGCGCGAGAAACTGGACTATGTCCGCAACAACACCATAAAATGCGTGTCCGCCGACATCGAGAATTTCTCGTTCAACACGGCAATCGCAAGGATAATGGAACTGGTCAACGCCGTGTACGACTATGTCAACGCCGGCGGCGCGACCGACACTTTCTTCGAGGATTGCAGAAAGGACCTCGTCAGACTGCTTGCGCCGTTCGCGCCGCATTTCGCCGAGGAATTGTGGGAGATACTCGGACAGGAATATTCCGTGTTCAACCAGCCTTTCCCCGTGTGCAACGAGGACGCGCTCGTGCTCAGGAAGGTGGAACTCGCCGTGCAGGTCAACAGCCGTATCCGCGCAAAGGTCACCGTGGCTTCCGACGCTACCCGCGAGGAAATCGAGAAAGCCGCGCTCGCCGCGCTGGAAGGACAGCTGGAAGGCGCGCCCAAGAAGATAATCGTCGTGCCCGGCAGACTGGTCAACATAATAGCGTAAACCGTCGCGCCGAAGCGACGCCGAACGGTATATAGTGCTTGCCGCCCGTGGGCGGCGGAGGAAAGACGAATGCTCGACATCAACAGAATAAGGCAAAATCCCGCCGAAGTGGCGGCGGCGCTTCTCAAGAAAGGTTGTGAGGTAGATTTTACGCTGCTTCTGTCGTGGGACGACGAGCGCAAGAAACTCATCGCCGACATCGAACAGCTCAAGGCGCGCCGCAACAAAGTGTCCGCGGAGATTCCCGCGCTCAAGAAGGCGGGCAAACCCGTCGACGACATCTTCAAGGAAATGCGCGCAATCGGCGACGAGATTTCCCGCGGCGACGAGGCTATCACCGCGCTCGAAGAGAGGATAGGCGATTTCCTGTCCCGTCTGCCCAACATTCCCGACCCCGATCTGCTCCCCGGCGAAAAGGAGAACAATCAGGTGGTGAGAATGTTCGGCGAGCCGCCCGTGTTCTCTTTCCCCGTCAAGAACCATGTCGACCTTTGCACTTCGCTGGGGCTCGTCGACTACGAGCGCGGCGTCAAGCTGGGCGGCAACGGATTCTGGATTTACCGCGGAGACGGCGCGCGTCTGGAATGGGCGCTCCTCAACTATTTCATCGAGGAACACCTGAAAGACGGTTACGAATTCATCCTGCCCCCTCATCAGCTCAACTATTCCTGCGGTTACGGCGCGGGACAGTTCCCCAAATTCGCCGACGAGGTGTATTGGCTGGACCTCGACGAGGACAGGCACCGCAACCGTTTCATACTGCCCACCGCCGAGACCGCGCTCGTCAATATGTACGCGGGCGAAATCATCGACGAAAGCAAACTGCCCATGAAATTCTTCGCCTACACTCCCTGCTACAGAAAGGAAGCGGGCAGCGCGAGGACGGAAGAGCGCGGCATGATACGCGGACATCAGTTCAACAAGGTGGAAATGGTGCAGTACGCGCACCCCGCCCACAGCATGGAAGCCTTCGAGGAGCTCGTGAACAAGGCGGCTTCCCTCGTCGAGAAACTGGGGCTTCACTACAGAGTGTCCAAACTCGCGGCGGGCGACTGCTCGGCTTCCATGGCGAGGACCTACGATGTCGAACTGTGGATACCCAGCATGGGCATATACAAGGAGTGCAGTTCGGTCAGCAACGCCAACGACTATCAGGCGCGCCGCAACAACACCCGTTACCGCGACAGCGCGACGGGCAAGCCCGCCTATGTCCACACCCTGAACGGCAGCGGTCTCGCCACATCGAGGCTTATCCCCGCAATCGTGGAGCAGTTCCAGAACGAGGACGGCACGGTGACCGTGCCCGAAGTGCTCCGCAAGTGGATGGGCGGACAGGAATATCTCGGCAAATAACGCCGACGGCGGCGTATCCGCGCGGCGGCAAACAGCGCAATACGCCGTTTACACATTGAAAATGCGCGCATAAAATGCGTGTCTGAAAATCAAATTCCGTCTGCGGGCGGAGAGGAGGAAATATGAGGAAGGAACTCAAACCGTATGCCGACGAGGCCTACGGAATAGTCACGACGGCGGCAAACGACATAGGGTCCCGTTTGCCCGGCTCCGAGGGCGAGAAGAAGTTCGCCGACCTTATGGAAAGCAAACTCGGGCAAATCGGGGTCAAACCCGTCAAGGAAAAGTTTATCGTATCCCCCCGCGCCAGCATAGGCGGCATACCCTATGCGGGTTGGGTGGGCATAGTCGGCGCGGTGCTTATGTTCGTGCCTTACTTCTACGGGCTGGTGTTCTTCGCCTGCCTGGCGACATGGGTGTGGCTCGTCGCCAGCGTCTTCCTTTACAGGACCTGGTTTGACCCATGCTTCCGTCAGGAGCCCTCGCAGAATGTCTACGGCGAAGTGTTGCCCAAGAGCGGCAATTACAAGTACACCGTCATTCTCTCGGCGCACCTCGACACCAGCTGGAACTGGAAACATTCCTGCGCCGTCAAGAAGAATCCCGCGCCCGCGTTCATCAAAATGGGCATCGGCATCGTGGCGTTCCTGTTCCTCACCGTGATGTCTCTTGCGATGTTCATTCTGTTCTGCGAATACGAAGTCTGCAGCAATGCTTCCACTCCCGGCGCGTATATAAGATTGGCGGAGGTGATGACGGTGCTCTCGCAGATGCGCATTGCGGTCTATGTGCTCATGCCGCTGTTCGTCATTCCCGGATGCTTCATGGTCACCATGTGGGCGGACAAGAACGGACGCACCGCTTCTCCCGGCGCAATGGACAACGCCACTGGTATCGGCATCGCGTACGCCGCCACCAAGTATTTCGTCGACAATCCCGACGCGCTTCCCGAGGGTTGCAGAATAATCAACGCCAACTTCGGCTCCGAAGAAGCCGGTCTCCGCGGGTCTATAGCCTTCACCAGGAAGCACAAGGACGACGACCTGCTCGGCGACAGGTGTTACAACATCAACATCGACTCCATAGCCGACGAGGGATATTATTCCGCGATATACGGCGATGTGTGGCAGTTCACCAAATTCGACAAGGGTCTCGAGAACATACTCGCCGAATCCATTGAGGAAGTGACGGGAAAGAAGGCAATCAGAATGCAGAATCCCGTCGGCGGGTGCGACTCCACGCCCATGACCAAAGCCGGCATAAAGAGCATAACCTTTGCGGCGCAGCACCCCACGCTGACCAACTATTATCACACCTTCAACGATGTCGCCGAACGCTTCAGCGTGGACACCGTTCATACGGGACTCGACATCGTGCTCCGTTGCGTGGACAAGATAGCCGCGGCGGAAAACGGTGTGGCGGTCAAGGCGGAACAGCCCGCAGCCGCGCCCGTGCAGCAGCCCGCGCAGGCGCCCGTTGCCGAGCAGGAAGTGCAGCTGCAGGAAGTTCAGCTCGAGGAAGTGGGTCTCGAGGAGGACAAGGACTGATCGGACAGTCCCGTCCCGCCCAGTGCGGCGCGGGACGGGAACCGATGCGCCGCAAGGCGAAAAGGCGGACATTTTGCCCCGTTGTCGGGGAGCGTCGAAAAGCCCTGCGCCGCGGAAAGACAAAACAAACCGCTCCGAGAAGGAGCGGTTTTTGTTTGTTGCGATTTCGTTTTTGATTGAGGTGTCGGCGTTGAGGATGTCGCACCGTTGCACCGTTGCACCGCCGCGCCGCTTGTCGCGTCACACCGTCGTCTGTCCGTAGGCTGACGGGGAGGGAGAGTGCGGGCGCGGTCTGTCGGCTGTCGTCCCGGTCGTGGAGCGGCTCAGGCTTCGTTGTCGGTTTCGGCGTCGTCGCCCGCGTCGCCTTCGCCTTCGTCGCCGCCTTCGGGTTCGTCGGCGGCAACGGTGGATTTCAACGAGGGATGCGTGGCGCCTTCAACCATTTCCCAGTAGCCCGTGTCGAGGTTGAGATAGTCGCCGCCGATTGCCCAGTTGGGCACCTCGGTGCGGGTCTCTTCCGTCAGCACTTCCACTTTTTCGACGCTCGTCTTGTCGTCGTCGGAGAGCGGCGCGCCGTCGACGGTTATCAGGTTGCCCTCAAAGTAGTACACCTTTTCGACCGAGAAGGCGAGGGAAGGATTGCCGTATGCGACGGTGTTGCCCGCCTTGAGCGTTGCGCCCGCGCCGTTGGCGACGGTGATGTTCAGTTCGTTGTAAATGCGGCTGTACGCCGTGGCGACGGCGTCGTAGCCCGTAATCCCGCCGATGTAGGCGTATCTGACGCCCGAGTCGAGAGTGACGGCAACGGAACCCGTGACATAGCAGGAACTCACCGCGGAGCCGCGCTCTCTGCCGGTGACTCCGCCCACGCACACGGAAGCCCCGTTGGCTTTCACCGTAATCGCGGCGTTGATGCGGCAGTTGTCCACCGAAACATTGTTCTCGCCCGCAACGCCGCCCGCGTAAATCGAGCCGCCGTTTATGTCGAGGACGAAAGCGACGCCGTCGTCCGTTCCGCAGAGGGAAATGCCGCCGAAATTGGTTCTGCCGGCAATCGCGCCCGCATACGCTTCGGAAACGGCGGTCGCCTCAATGCTGCCGCGGACTTCGGTTTTCTTGATTGTGAAGCCCTGCGAATAACCCACCGCGCCGCCTGCGTAAACCTTGTCGGCGGAGAGAGAGAAGGCAACTTCGGCGTTGCAGCCGTCGAGGGTGCCGCCCCCGATAATGGGGTCGAATGTGCCGCCGACAATGCCGCCCGCGTAGATGTTGCCCGTGGAATCCGCGTAAACCGTTGCGGTGCAGTACACGCCGTCGGCGGCGCCTATGCCGCCGCCTCCGACAACCGTCAGCCCGCCTTTGCTTGCGCCGACAAGCGCGCCGACATACACGGCGGAGCCGCCGAAGTCGACGGGAGCGTTCGCCGCGCCCACGGTGAGGACGGCGACGCAGTTTTCGACTGAGGCGTCTTTGGCGTATGCCGCTATTGCGCCGATTGCGAATGCGGCGGGAAGTTCGTCTTTCGTTATCGCCACGCCTCCCGCGACGACTCTGAGATTTTTGACCGTGCCGCTCACGAATCCGAACAGCGCGTAGACGCCGTCGCCGTTTGTCGCAAAGGACTGAATCGTGATTGCATGACCGTTTCCGTCGAAAACGCCCGTGAAGGGGAGAGTCTCATCGAAGAGGGCGGTCCAGCCCGTGAGGTTGATGTCGGCGGCGAGGGTGTATTCAGCGGAAGCGTATTCGGCTTTCACGGCTTCGTCGTCGCCCGCAAGTGCGGCGCGCACCGTTTCGAAGTCGGCGGCGGAAGAGACGGTCACCGCTTTGACCCACCGCGCTTTGAGGGTGAGCGAGGAATTGGCGCCTTCGTTTTCGGTCACGAGAGAGGAGGAGACTTTGGTGGCACCGTCGTTGTCGGCGTCCTCGGTCTCGTCGTCGAAGAGGACGAAATCGTGCTCGGTCACATTGCCGTCGTCGTCCGTGGTCTCGTAATACCACCCCGCGAAACGGTAGCCGTCGCGGACGGGGTCAGCCAGCACGCTGGTTTTCACATAATCCTGCTGTTTGACGGTGACGGTGCCGCCGCCCGCGAGGGTGCCGCCGTCGGCGTCGAGGATTATGTCATAGTCGGGCAGTTGGCTGTGGAACATCGGATAAAGGTCCAGCCCGTGGGTGAAAGTGTACTTCGCCGCCATCTGCACGGTGGAGGAGGATTCGTTTGCCCACGCGGTGAAGGTCACGGCTTCGCCTTTGGAGTCGTAATAGTACCAGTAGACGAAATAGTCGCCGTCCTTGTCGGTCTTGGGCACATCGAGGGAGAGATTGGCCGCCGTGGTGTCGTATTTGACCGATTTGTCGATTGCCTCGGAGAAAGCGCCTTCCACGCCCGCAATGGTGAGAGCGCCGTCATAACGCGATTTTTCGTCGTAGGGATTGAGGGTGAGGGTGTATTCGTTTGCCTCGTAATATGCGGTGAGGGTGATGTTTTCCTCGACGGGGGTGGGATTTTCGCCGCCCGCGAAAACGAATTCCGTGCTCTTGTACGACCAGTATTTGAAAGTGTAGCCCGTCTTGACGGGGATTGCCGCCGAGCCGTCGGCGCGGGTGGGCGCGGAAATGTAACTGCCGCTCGCCACATTTTTCAGCGTGTAGGAATCGAAGGAAGTGTCGCCGCCGTTGGTGTCGAAGGTGACGGTGTAGGTGAGAGTGTCGACGGTGCCGCCCTGGTGGTCTCCGCCCTGATTCCCGCCGGTCGGATTGCACGCCGCAAGCGCGACGGCGAGGATGACGACGAGAGCGACGACGAGCAGTTTTGCAACATTCTTTTTCATAAGCAAGCCTTTGACATTCCCCGTGCGGAGCGGCAACCGCGCGCTCCGCGCGAAGGGGGTCCGTCCGTAGTTTCCGATTATACTAATACATTATACAGCAAGAATATATAAAAGCAAATTAAAAATGCGCGGGCATACGCGTGAGCGGCGCGTGGAGAGCGGCGCGGACGGAAAGACGGCGAAAGCGCGGATGACGGCGAAAGCGCAGGCGACGGCGAAAGTGCGGACGACGGGGCGTGAGCGGTGCGGGGTGGCGGCATTGTATGCGACGGGGAGCGGCGGGGACGGGCGCGGCGCCGCCGCGCGGAGGAGGAAACGCGCCGTCAAAGTCGTGCGGCAACGCGCGCAAAACGGCGGCTCAGCGGCGCAAAACGGCGAAAAAACCCGTCTTGACGGAACATTCCTTCGGGCGTGTCGGATTGTGTCGGAAAGTGGCGTAAACGGCGTGAAACCATATCGCGAAATGTTTCACAAGAAAACAACATTTTGTGGTCAAAATCCTATTGACACCTACATATTGTTGTGTTACCATTGCGTTGCACTCTTCGGGAGGGACGACAAATTCCGACCGGAAATCCTAAAATTCGACAGGGAGAAAGGCTATGATCATCAAGATTTTGAAGCGTGACGGAAGAATCGAATTCTTCGACAAGCAGAAGATTGCCGACGCCATTTTCAAGGCGGCGCAGGCTTGCGGCGGCAAGAACAGGGAAATGGCGGCGGGACTCGCCGACCTCGTCGTCAAGGCGGCGGAAGTTAAATTTGTGGACAAAATCCCCTCCGTCGAGGACATTCAGGACCTCGTCGAAGAGGTGCTCATCAACGAAGGTCACGCTCAGACAGCCAAGGCTTACATCCTTTACCGCGAGAGAAGACAGGAAGCAAGGAAAATTTCCGCGCTCATAGGAGAGACTTCCGAGCTGTTCACCGGCTATCTTGCCGACAAGGACTGGGGCGTCAAGGAAAACGCCAACATGCAGAAGAGCGTCAACGGACTCAACAACTATGTTCGCGAGCACTTCACCAAGAAATACTGGCTGTACAAGGTCTATCCCAAAGAGGTCAGAGAAGCCCACGAGTCGGGTGACATTCATCTGCACGACCTCGGATTCTTCGGACCCTACTGCGCAGGCTGGGATGTCCGTCAGCTGCTCACCGACGGTTTCGGCGGCGTTATGGGCAAGGTCGAATCCCGTCCCGCCAAGCACCTCCGTTCCTTCCTCGGTCAGCTGGTCAACTCCACTTTCACCACGCAGGGCGAGACCGCGGGCGCGCAGGCATGGAGCTCCATCGACACCTATTGCGCTCCCTTCATCTACTATGACAACATGACCTACGACCAGGTGCGTCAGTGTCTGCAGGAGTTCGTGTTCAACATCAATGTCCCCACCCGCGTCGGTTTCCAGTGCCCCTTCTCCAACCTCACTTTCGACATCAGGGTGCCGCGCACTCTCGCCGACCAGCCCGTTGTCATCGGCGGCGAAATCAAGGACAAGACCTACAGCGAATTCCAGAAGGAAATGGACATCTTCAACAAGGCGTTCTGCGATGTCATGCTCGCGGGCGACGCCAAGGGCAGAGTGTTCACATTCCCCATTCCCACCATCAATGTCACCAAGGACTTTGACTGGAACAGCGAAGTGGTCAACGCCTTCATGGAAATCACCTGCAAATACGGTATTCCGTACTTTGCCAACTATATCAACTCCGACCTCAGCCCCGAGGACGCCGTCAGCATGTGCTGCCGTCTCCGTCTGGATGTCAGCGAACTGAGGAAGCGCGGCGGTGGTCTGTTCGGCTCCAACCCCCACACGGGCTCCATCGGCGTCGTCACCATCAACCTGCCCAGGATAGGCTATCTCAGCAAGACCGAAGGTGAGTTCCTCGAAAGAGTGCGTCACATGGCGGTCATCGCCAAGACTTCGCTCGAAATCAAGCGCAAGATAGTCGAAGCGCAGTCCGAAAGAGGTCTCTATCCCTATTCCACCCACTATCTCCGCGGCGTCAAGGAGAGGACGGGCGAATACTGGTCCAACCACTTCAACACCATCGGCATCGTCGGCATGAATGAAGCCTGCATCAACTTCATGGGCAAGGACATCTCCACCCCCGAAGGGCAGCAGTTCTCCATCCGCGTCATGAACTATATGCGCGAGATAATGATCGAGTTCCAGAAGGAAACCGGTCACATGTACAACCTCGAAGCCACGCCCGCCGAAGGCACTTCCTACCGTCTTGCGCTGCTTGACAAGAAGTACTATCCCGGCATCGTGACCGCAGGCGAAAACGATGTGTACTACACCAACTCCGCGCAGCTTCCCGTCGGCTTCGGCGAGGACATCATGGAGACGGTGAGACTGCAGGACGAGATACAGTCCCTGTTCACGGGCGGCACAGTGCAGCACCTCTACCTCGGCGAGAGAGTCAAGGACATCAACGCGGCGAAGAAACTCATCAAGAAGATCTTCGAGACTTCCAAGATGCCCTACATCTCCATCACCCCGACCTTCAGCGTGTGCCCCAATCACGGGTATATCGCGGGCGAGCACTTCACCTGCCCCGAGTGCGGCGAGGAAGCCGAGGTCTACACCAGAGTCGTCGGATACCTCCGTCCCGTGCAGAACTTCAACAACGGCAAGAAGGAAGAATGGAGAGAGCGCGTCAAGTACGAGCTCAAGCCCGAACAGCTCAAGGATGTCAAGCTGTAATACCGAAAAAGGCGCTTTATGATGCAAAACGGACGGTTAATCCGTCCGTTTTGCGCCCTCGGAGAAAACGCGCGGTTAATACAACGCCCGCGCGACGGGAGGAAAAAGATATGAGGATAGCGGGATTTCAACCCAACAGTCTGCTGGATTTCCCCGGCAACATCGCGGCTATGGTGTTTGTCGGCGGGTGCAATATGCGTTGCTGGTACTGCCACAACGCCGCCATTCTCGACACGCGGGAATTTCTCGACGAGCAAGCCATACTCGACAGAATAAAGGACAACTTCCTGCTGGACGGGGTGGTCATTTCGGGCGGAGAGCCTACCTTGCAACCCGACCTTTTCGACTTTTCGAAAAAGATCAAGGATATGGGATTGGAGGTCAAGCTCGACACCAACGGTCTGCGCCCCGCGGTGATAAAGGAAGGCGTTGAGCGCGGGCTTTTCGATTATGTCGCAATGGACATCAAGGCTCCCTTCGACAAGGCCTGCGTGGTCACGCCGACGGTGCCGTGGAACGCCGACAAACTGCGCGAGAGCGTCGCTTACCTCATGTCGCAGGACAGGATACCTTACGAATTCCGCATGACCGTCATACCCCAGTTCACCGTAGAGGATGTGGAGAGGGCTGCGCAGGAGATAGCGGGCGCGAGGATATTCTATCTGCAACCCTATGTCGACCACGGAATGGGGCTGAAACCCCCGTCCGCTGCGGTTCTCGAGGAAGCGCGCGCGGCGGCGGAGAAGTTCGTCAAAACCGAAGTGCGCTGAAAGGGCGGCCGCACAGCCCGCGATGGCGGGCGCGGCAGTCGGGAGTGCGCGGAGTCATTCGTGACGGCGAGTCGGGCGGCAACGGTACGGGAAGCGCCGCGAGGACAGTCCGAGCGACGGCGGAGCGGAGAGCGCTTCGGCACTTTGCGGGAATAAGAAAATCGGACGGAAAATTCCGTCCGATTTGTTTTTGCGTTGCGGTTTGTTTTGCGTTGCGGTCGGTCCGCTCCGTTGCCGCACCCGAAGGGTCATTCTGCCGCGGGCACCCACTTCTTCATGGGTTTGACCATGAAGCCGAAGGAGAAAATCACATAAATCAGCGCCAGCGCAACGGGCACGAATATGAGATACATCTCCGAAGCGATGATCGATTCGAAATGATCGGCGACCGTATAGGTTGCGGGGGAGCTTCCCAGGAAGGGGAAGAACAGTATGCACGCCGCGACGGCAAGCACTCCGAGCGACCACACGAAGTTGAGGTATCTCGGGAATTTGCCGATTGCGAAGCAGATGAGCGCGCAGACCACGGTGAGCGCCGCCGCGAAGAAGAATATCACGGGCAGGCAGTAAACCAGTCCGTCGACGATGCTCACTTCGAACGCCGCCTTGAGCAGTTCGATGTCGGTGAGGACGCTCAGACCGTCGAAGAAGACGAGACCCTGGAGCAGTTTGACATCGCCGAGCATATCGGTCGAAAGATAGCCGAGGATGACGGTGGCGAGCAGAAGCACGCCGAGCACGAAGCAACCTATGCTTCTCGGACGACCGGAAAGTTTCTTGGGCACTTTCCCCGCGAACTTGTCCGCTTTCTCCGTCCTGACTTCGGCGCGATAGACCTGTTCGGGACGGTCGGCATAGGGATTTTGCGGGGTGAATGTCGGTTGAGTCTGGGCAATCGCAGTCACGGAAGGAATCTTGACGCCGATAGTCACGCCGCAGTTGGGGCAGCGTATCTTGTGCTTGTATCCTTCGGGCAGATTAGCTGCGTTGGCGGGAGGGTCGAAACATATTTCGGCTCTGCAACTCGGACACCTAGTGTACATAGTCCACCTCTCTCGAGATTTATTCACATCCATTATAGTTTGCAGTCTCCTCAAAGTCAATTCCCTGTTTACAGTTATTTTTCACACGCGCGCCTTGCGCGTGCGGCGGACGGCGCTACGAACGCGCGGAGACGGGGCGGCAAAGTCGGCGCGCGGGCGTGCCTCGGGCGCGGCGGAGCGGAGCGCCGAGAGTATTTCATCGCGTCAGATTGCGGAAAAACGCGAATTTGCGGCGAAAAGCGCGATTTATGAGGACTTTTGTCGCATTGCTTTTTGCCGTCGTGCTTTATGTTAATATGCGGCTATGGGCAACACGAGACATCCCGAATGTGCAATCAGAAATCTCGCGCGCGAAGCCAAATCGCGCCTGCAATGCAACCGCTACGGTGAAACCGCCGCCGCGCCGCTGCCTCACGGAGTCAGCCCCGCTCAGCGCGAAATCTGTTTCCGCCTGCGCAAACTCATCGACGCCGGCGAGGAAATCGTCAATCCCATTGCGCAACTTGCCGACAGGGAATTTATGTCGGGGCTGTCGCACGAGGAAAGACAACGCTACATAATCCGCCTCGCCGCCGACTATGCGGCGGTGCGCGACGAGATACGCGGGCGGGGCGGCACGGACGGCGGCACGAGGGCGTGACGCCGGCCGACCCCGTGCGGGTCACACGGCTTCGCGCGCTCTCTCCGCCCGCTCGGAGCCTGCCTTGC
>CALVTH010000030.1 GCA_944360115.1 uncultured Clostridia bacterium | reverse complement strand
AGTTCTTCTATGGTGAAGTTCTTGATGTTCTCGTCGAGGGTGTTTATGGTGAGGGCGCGATCGGCAATCGCCAGCAGCACCGCCGAACTCTTTTCGGTGACGAGCTGCACCTTTACGGACGAGAGGGGAGTCAGGCCGCCCGAGCCGCCGTCGTTGGCGGCGTCGTTGCCGAGATATCCGATGTAGCGCACATACACCGTCATTCCCGCGTGTGCGCTCTCGTCGTACTGCACGAATTCCCCGTCGATTTCCACGAATCTGTTCGACTGGTCGTTCTGATAGTCATCCGCCGTGTCCGCGGTGTATTCCTTATAGATCGTCTCGCATTCGCGTTTTGAATAAACGGGGGTGCCGTCGGTGAAACCGTCGTCGCCTTCGGCGAGGGTGGAGTTGATTTCGGTGTAATAATAATATTTATCGTTCGCGCTGACGGGCATTCTGACCGCGAACGGCGCGGACGAGGTCGTGCCCGATTCCGATTGCGTCGTCGTGAATTCGCCCGTCTCGTAGTCGTAGTAATACGCCGTTTCGCCCGCCGTGTCCGTGTCCGCGGAAGCGGGGTAGAAGCCGTTCGTGAACTTGAAGTAGAGCTGTTCGCCTTCGTGCGCGGGATTCGAGGGGTCGTAGCGGTAATATTTGTTGAAATATTTGACATACAGACCCGCGGGAGACGCGCCGGAGGACGAAATACCGTTGAGATAGGGCGTATAATCCACGGGGGCTTCGCCCGCGCCGCCCGCGACGCGTTTATACAGCGGGCAGTTGGCGAGCAAGGAAGCGTCGTTTTTCGCCGCATAGTACGACGCCAGTGCGGGGTTTGAACGGAAAATCCCGTCCGCTTCCTTCACATAAACATTCTGAGCGTCAAGCGCGGTTTTGAATTCGCCCATATCCCAAATCCGCGCATAGGAATAAGTAAGTTGTGCGCTGTCCTTTTTCAGCCAGTCGGCGTAGTCGTTCGGGTCGATTGCGATGTAGCTGAAGTCCGTCTTGTAATAATTGCCGTCGCCGTTATATATGTATGCGTAACGCGTTGCGTCGTCGCCGCTCCCTTCGGTAAAGTAGGGATTGTAACCGATAAGCCAGCCCGCTTCGCCGCTTTCGTAATCCTTTACGGTCGTGTAGCGGAATATGTCGATGATGTCCGACAGCAGGGTGTTGCCGACAATGCCGTCCATTGCGGCGGAGACATTGTCGATTGCGACATAGGCGAGCTGTTTGAGCACGGCGTTGCTGTCGCCCTCTGACTTGCGCTCAAAGACGTCGAGGTTGGCGTGCTCGGAGGCGGAGTAGGTGATGCGCTCGGGATAGCCGTACGACGCGTTGAACACATAATAGGTGTTGCCCTCGACGGGTTCGGCGACTGCGGTGTAGGTGTCGGGGTCGACGGAGAGTGCGTCGGCAAGCACCATTTTCGAGAACGCTGCCGATATGTCGGGAATTGCGACGCCAGCAAGCCGCTGAAGCGCGGCGGAAGCCGACCCTTCGACGGGGATTTTGTCGTAACGCTGCATTCCCTCGTGTCTGGAACTGGAAGGATTGTAGAGTGTGTAATAACCGTCGATTGCCACATACGCGCCGTCTGCGGCGGGTGTGTATTCGTCGAGAATAATATCCGTTGCGTCGGCGAGCACTATGGTATCGAGGGCGTCGCTGAGGTTGTTGATTGCGGTGTCCTTGAGAGTGCGGAGTATCTTGGCGCTGTCGTCGGTGATTTCCAGCACCTCGCCGAGTTTGAGCGAAGTGATTTTGTCCGTGACATTGTTGAGGCGGTTGACGCCTATGCCGGCAATGACCTGAATTGCCTGGTCGGCGGTGCCGATGTGCGCGCGGATGTGGTCGGCGGTGTAGGAGACGCCGTCCTTTTTCTCTTCGAGACGGGTGTTTTCGTCGACGACGGTGCCGTCGGGCAGACCGAACACGGCGACGGCTTCCGCGACCTTGGTCTCGCCTTCGGCGGCGGAATTGAAGAAACAGGAGTCGCCGATGACGACGGTGCCCGAGGTCACTCCGTCCGCAAGAGAAACGGATAGCGTGTCGTCGGTGTAGAGCGCGGACAGCGGGAAGAGCCCGTCGTAGACGAGACTCCAGCCCGAGCCGACGAGTTCGATGTTGTTGAGGTACGCCTTGACGGACAGTTCGCCTTCCTGCGTGCCGTCGTAGGGCTCATAGACGATGTGGCGGTAGTATGTGCCCGTTCCGTCGTAATCCGCGTCGTAGCAGGAATTGTCGACGGAATACACGCCTTTGTCGTCGACGGTGAAACGCAGTTCGCGGCGGATGAGCCCGTTGTTGTCCGCGCCTGCGATATAGGTCTCGGCGCCGTCTGCGGTGAGAGATATTTCGTTGGTCGCGACGGCTTCGTAGCGGTCTACGGAAACGAACACGGTGTTCTCGCCGACGGGCAGGAAAAGGTCGCTGTCGGCGTCCGTGAGAGTGCCGACGGGCAGATAATCGAGCACGCCGCCGAACTGACTCATCGGAGTGTAATACAGTTCGTCGAATAGGGCGTTTTCGCCGAGGGTAATGCCGAAATCGCGCTCGAGGGTGTAGAGAGTCATCGCAGAGGAGTCGATGGACTTCAGCACATTGTCGAGGGCGACATTGACGGGCTTGTCGAGGTTGTCGTCAAGCACCTTGAGTCCGTAGGACGAGAAATCCATTTCGAGGAACTCGCCCACATCGCGGAGGGTCATGTTGTTGACGACATCGCCGAGATGATTCGCGACTTCGGAAATGGGATAATCGAAAAGCACGGAGATGTCGATCCCGCTGATTTCGGCGGGAACTTTCAATCCGTACTTTTCGCGGAAAAGGTTTATTGTGATTGACGACGGATCGCCGAAATCCTTGATAAGGTCGTTGGCGAGGTCGAGCAAAGTTTTGTTGTTGACATCGCTGTTGTCGTCTATGATGTCGGTGCCGACGGAACTTTCGATCTGTCCCACGGTGACGACGGACGCCGTGACGAGCACCGCGCCGCCCACGGCGACGACGAGCAGAACCATGCCGACGAGAATACCGACGATGAAACTGACGGCTTTCATATCAACCTCCGAAAATCATTGTGAACACGGTGGTGAGAGGATTGTTTTCGTAGAAGAATCCGCCGATTGCCGAGCCGCTGATGTATTCGTTCACCACGCCCGCCTTTTCGCCTATGGCGGCGACGATTGCGATGATTGCCCACAGCACGACGAGGCCGATGAACAGGCGGAGCAGGGCGCCGAGGGTCTTGTCGACCACCCTGACGGTTTTGGAGGGCGAGTCGGACACGGGTTTCAGCACCAGCCGCAGGACGAGGAAGACTATCAGGAACGCCGCCACGAAGACGAGGAACATAATGGCGGACACGCAGACGCTCGTCGCGCTGGCGACGGCGGAGCCGGAGACGGTGTCGCCGTCGGCGACATCGAAGCGCTCGGCGTAGAACTTGGCAATCGTACCCTTGAACCCGAACTCGGAAGTGTCGAGCTTGACGGGAGAGTCGTTGACGAGGACATAAATCGTGCCGTCGGCGTCGCGCTGCACGGGACTGTTGAAAGCCACGCCCCAGTCGCCCGCGGCGGCGGAAATCTTGTCGTGTATTCCCGTGCCTACGGCGGAGTCCATGGCGGCTTCCTGCGTGACGCCCATGAGCAGGGCGGAAGCGCAGACGATGACGACAAAGGCGAAGAAACCTTTGGTGGATTTGGCAAAGCCTTTTATGATACCGCCGATGAGAAAGAGAGCGAGAAAAACCGCTATCGCAATATCGACATACCAGTAAGACGCTGCAACCAAGCCCGCGAACATTTTGACGGTGCACCTTCCTTATATAGAAAATTTTATTGTTCGTTCAAGATATAATATACCATACGCCGCGCCCGCGTGCAACGGACAGCGCAAAAAAACACAACTTAAAAGCCCGTTTCGCAAAAGCTGCGACAAAAGCGCATATTTTGCAATGTCGAAGGTTTACAAAGCAAAACCCGCGGTATAAAAGCGGGTTTGTGCGAAAAATGTCGTTTAATTGCGGATCGCGCGGCGGAAAATCAAGAAAGTTTTTCCAGCGTATAACCGTCCTTTCCGTCCTTGACGGAATAGCCCGCCGCGGTTATTTCAGCGCGCAGTCTGTCGGCCTCCGCCCAGTCCTTTGCCTTTTTGGCTTCGGCGCGACGGTCGGCGAGAGCGCGTATTTCCTCGGGGATGTCCGCCGCCTTTTCAGATTCGACGCGGGAGAGGAATTCGGCGGGAGCGGTGCGGAAAAGTCCGAGCAGGGAATAGGTCCCGACGACCTGTCCGAGGATGTCGTTTGCGCGGGCGTTGCTGCCCGAGCGCAGCGCCGCGCCCGCTTCCTTGAAGAGGGCGAAGAGGTCGGCAAGGGCTTTTGCGGTGTTGAAGTCGTCGTCCATAGCCGCGTCGAACGCCGCATCGATTGCGGGGTCGGAGCCGTTGCATTTCACACCCGCCGCTTCGGCGTCGCGGAGCACCGTATAGAAAGAGACGAGATGCTTTTCGGCGTCGGGGAAGAGGGAGTCGGTGACATTGATGTCGCCGCGGTAGTTGGTCTGCAACAGGGCGAATTTGATGACCTCGGGGGAATATTTCGCAAGCAGATCCGCCAGCAGCAGGCTGTTGCCGAGCGACTTGCTCATCTTCTGACCGTTGACCTTGATGAGCCCGTTGTGAATCCAGTATTTGGCAAAGGGTTTGCCCGTCAACGCTTCGGACTGCGCGATTTCGTTCTCGTGGTGGGGGAAGATGAGGTCGCGGCCGCCGCCGTGTATGTCAATCTGTTCGCCGAAAGCCTTGAGGTTCATCGCGGAGCACTCTATGTGCCAGCCGGGACGCCCCTCGCCCCACGGAGATGTCCAGTGCGGTTCGCCGGGCTTTGCCGATTTCCACAGCGCGAAATCGAGGGGATTGCGCTTGTTTTCCTCGTTCTCGATACGCACGCTTTCGCGGGCGTCCTCGAGGTTGCGCCCCGACAGTTTGCCGTAGCCGGGGAAGCTGTCCACCGAGAAATAGACATCCCCTTCTGGGGTGGAGTAGGCATGACCCTTCTCGATGAGCGCGGAGATGAATTTCTCGATTCCGTCTATGGTTTCGGTGGCTTTGAGCCATATATCGGGGTCGTCCACCTGAAGCGCGCGCATTTCGCCGTCGATTTTCTCTATCATCATCTCGGCGTAGCGGTCGGCGGGTATGCCCGTTTCGTTGGAGCGGGCGATTATCTTGTCGTCGACATCGGTGTAGTTGCGGGCGTAGGACACCGCAAACCCCTTCTTGACGAGATATTTCCTTATGATGTCGTAGATGAGCGCCTGATAGGCGTGCCCGATGTGGGCGTCGCCCGACACGGTTATGCCGCAGGCGTACATCCTGACCTTGTTGCCCTCGAGGGGCACGAATTCCTCTTTGCGTCTGGTGAGCGAATTGTAGATTTTCATATCAGTCCTTGTCGTCCGTGTCGTCGGTGTTTTCGAAGGTGGCGATTGCGGCTTCCTCGGCGGCTTTGTCGTCGGAGGAAAGCCCTATGCCCGTCGCGACTCCCGTCGCGCGCTCCAGTTCCTGCAAGCGCGCGTTGAGACGGCGGAATTCTTCGAGAATGGGGTCGGGGAGAAGCACCTGGTCCATATCGGCGACGCGCTTTCCGTCCTGTTTGACGACGCGTCCCGGCACTCCCACGACGGTGGAGTAGGGCGGCACATCCTTAAGCACCACGCTGCCCGCTCCTATCTTGGAGTGCGCGCCGACGGTGAGCGGCCCGAGCACTTTGGCGCCCGCGCTGACCATAACATCGTTTTCGAGGGTGGGGTGGCGTTTGCCCGTGTCCTTGCCCGTGCCGCCGAGGGTGACGCCCTGATAGAGCACGCAGCCGTCGCCCACTTCGGCGGTCTCGCCGATGACCACGCCGCTGCCGTGGTCAATCATCACGCCCTTGCCGATTTTGGCGGCTGGGTGAATCTCCACGCCCGTGCTTTTGCGCGCCCTGTCGGCGACGAGACGGGCGAGGTTGACATAGCCCCTGAGATAGAGGTTGTGCGCCCTGCGGTAGGCGGACAAGGCCTTGTAGCCCGCATAAGTGAACCTCACCGCCCACTCGGAAGTGGCGGCGGGGTCCTTTTCCATGACGGCGCGCAAATCGGCGCGCTTGGCTTCGCGTATTTCCTTGCGCGAAGGAATGTGTTGTTTCTTGTCTCCCATATTCAACCCTATGACGCAACGCCCGCGGGCGTGCCCGGCGTCAATTTTCGGAAGTGTCGTCCCCGTCTGCGGGGGTAACATCCGCCGCCTTTTTGCGTGGCGCGGACTTTTTCTTTGCGGGTGCGGCTTCGGTCGTTGCTTCGGGCGCGGCTTCGGTCGGAATCTCTCCGACCTCCGCGGAAGCCTCCTCCGCGCCGCTTTCCGCCGCATTGTCGGCGTGCTCGGTTTCGACCGCGGCAACGCCGTCTTCGGTCGCCGTTTCGGCGGGTTTTTCCTCCGCCGTGGTGTCTGCGGTTTCTGCGGATTCGGGCGCCTCGGGCGCGAACAAAGCGTCTATTTCGGCTTCGTAAATGGTCTCTTTTTCGTAGAGCAGTTTGACCATTTTGTCCATTACGGCGCGGTTTTCGCGGAGTATGGACAACGCCACGGCGTACTGTTCGTCGACGATACGCTTGATTTCGCCGTCGATTTTTGCCGCCATTTCGTCGCTGTAATTGAGCTGAGTCTGATAGTCGCGGCCGATGAACACCTCTTCGGACGAGCCGAGAAAGAGATTGCCTATCTTGTCGGACATACCCCACTCGGTGACCATTTTACGCGCAATCTTGGACGCGCGCTGAATGTCGTTGCTGGCGCCGGCGGACACATCCTTGATGACCAGTTCTTCCGCCGCCCTGCCGCCGAGAAGCATTGCGATCTGGTCGAGCAGTTTCTGCCTGGTGTAATGGTTGTCGTCGTTCTCGGGCAGGGTGATCGTATAGCCCGCCGCCATGCCGCGCGGGATAATGCTGACCTCGTGCACGCTGTCGCAGTTCTTGAGCAGTTTGGCGACAATGGCGTGGCCCGATTCGTGGTATGCCGTAATGCGTTTGTCGCGTTCGGTGACCACGCGGCTCTTCTTTGCGGGGCCCGCGATGACCTTGTTTATCGCCTCGGAGATGTCCTCCATGGTGATGAGTTTGCGGTTGGCGCGCGCGGCGAGGATAGCCGCTTCGTTGAGCAGATTCTCGATGTCCGCACCCGTGAATCCCGATGTGAGGCGGGCGAGGTTCTTGAAATTGATTGCGGGCGCAAGCGGCTTGTTGCGGCTGTGCACCTTGAATATCTCTTCGCGTCCCTTGACATCGGGGATGTTGACATAAATCTGACGGTCGAATCTGCCCGGTCTCATGAGAGCGGGGTCGAGGATGTCGGCGCGGTTGGTCGCCGCCATGACGATTATGCTGTCGTTGGACTCAAAGCCGTCCATTTGCACGAGCAACTGGTTGAGCGTCTGCTCGCGCTCGTCGTTGCCGCCGCCGAGACCCGCGCCCCTCTGACGACCGACTGCGTCGATTTCGTCGATGAACACTATGCAGGGCATACTGCGCTTTGCCTGCTCGAACAGGTCGCGCACACGCGACGCGCCCACGCCCACGAACATCTCGACGAAGTCGGAGCCGCTTATGGAGAAGAAAGGCACGCTGGCTTCGCCCGCGACGGCTTTGGCGAAGAGGGTCTTGCCCGTGCCGGGAGGGCCGACGAGCAGCACGCCCTTGGGGATTCTCGCGCCGATAGCCGTGAATTTCTTGGGGTCTTTGAGGAAGTCGACGATTTCCTGCAACTCCTGTTTTTCCTCTTCGGCGCCCGCCACATCGGAGAAACGCACTTTGCTGTCGCGCACCTGCGTGGCTTTGGTCTTGCCGAAGTTGAGAGCCTTGTTGTTTGCGCCGTTGGCTTTCCTCATAATGATGAAGAATACCACGGCGAGAATGGCAATCATGAGAACGGGCAGCAGCAGGGAAGTCAGCATAGACGACCTGGACGGGTCGTTGTAGACGATGGACGGGAGCGCGAGCCCTTGCTCCTTCAATTCGGCGTCCCAGGCTTCCGTCGCTTCTCTGAATTCTGTTCTGCTGGCGATATAACAAAAATACTCGTAACTGTCCGAACCGACGAGGCGGATGTTGACCGTGTAGCTCCCCTGAATGCTGATAGCCTGAATTTTCCCCGTCTTGTAGAGTGATTCGAAGCTCGCCGCTTCGGGGTCGTAGGACCGGAAGGGAATCTCCTTCGGACCCGAGAGCGACAACGCCAGAATAATGGCGACAAGGGCGAGCACGATAATCGCGGTGACAAGAATCGTGCGTCTTGTTGATGGTTTCATTTTACCTCCACTCGTCGCGCGCCGCGCGCGGCGACGGCATACGGGCGAGACCGCGTATGCGCGACGCCCGTATTATAATTTATCCTGTATTATAAAAATTAAAAGCCGAAAAGTCAACGCCGCAAGCATAAAAAGCCCGAAACGCCAGGGAATCCCGTCTTTCGGGGACAATTTTATCCGCGCGACTTAAAACGACATTAAAAGACGAAAAAAGCGGGCAATCACGCCGTGACGGACGAGGGGAGCGCAGGGGAGAGGGCGGCTTTGACGAGCGCGGCTATTTCTCGCGCCAGCGCGCCGACCGCGTCGAGGTCGGCTTGCATCAGTTCGGAAAGAGGGTCGCCCGTCTTGTCGCCCACGACGCCTATTATGCCCACATCTCCGAAGCGCTTCTTTTTGCCGCACGCCGCGGCGGGGCAGACGCCGTCCGCGCGCACGGAGATTTTGCCGAAGTTACCCTTGTCGCCCAGGCAGGCGTCGACGGCGAGCAACAGGGCGTCGGAATGTACTTCGCGCACGAAATTCATCCACTCGCCCATATTCTTGCCCGTAATCGGACGGTCGAGAGTGCCGTACACGAAGGCGGGGAAAGAGGAATCCGCGCGGAGCAGAGAGCCCACTTCGGGGCCGAGGGAGTCGCCCGCAATGGAGGGCGAGCCGAAACAAACGACGACGACGGGGAAATTTTTCATAGCACGATTATTGACGCGCAATGCGCGCGTTATACCGCAAAAGCCGCCCGCTCCGTCATTCAATGGCGTCATCTCGGTTGCCAAAGAAAAAAACAGGGTGTAAAATAGGTGCATAGAAACGGGGTTTTCCCGTGGGAGAGAGAAAATGAAGATAATCGTTGCAGGAGCGGGCACGGGCGGACTCGTCGCCGCAGAGAGGCTCGGAAAACTGGGGTTCGAGGTCACCGTCTACGAAAAGGCGGCGTCCGTCGACGCAATGCGTTACGACTGGCACGACGATGTCGGACCCGCCGTGTTCAAGCGGCTGGGAATGGAAATCCCCGAAGGGAGTTTCCCCAAAAAGAACTGGACATTCGTGTCCCCGCACGAAGCGGTGATACGCGGCATGAAAGAGGACGAATCGGCGGCTGACATATCCGTCGACCGTCGCAGTCTCAACAAAATGCTGGTCGAGCGCGCCGCCGCGACGGCGGATGTCGTTTTCGGCGCGGAAGTGCAGGCGCCCGTCGTCGACGACGGCAAGGTCGTCGGCGTTGTCGTCAACGGCGAGGAGAAGAGGGCGGACCTGGTGGTGGACAGTCTCGGAGTGGACTCCATTCTCCGCAGACGCCTGCCCGCCGAGTTCGGCGTGTCCAAGAACAACGACGACGAAGTTTTCGTCGTGTGGCGCGCGTTCGTGGAAAAGAACAAGTCCGCGCCCGAGCCCAAATATACCAACAAGGCGTACCTCAAACACATGGGCGAAGCGGGCATATCGTGGGTCATTCAGGACCACGACCCCGACCTTGTGGATGTGCTGATAGGTCGTGTGGGCGCGTTGCCCGAGAGCACCCTCGGCGCCGCGCTCGCGGACCTGAAGAAGAGCAATCCCACGATAGGAGACAAGGTGGTGAAAGGCGGTATAGTCTGCCGTATTCCCGTGCGCTTCCCCGCCACGAGAATGATAGCCCCGGGATATGCCGCGGTCGGTGACAGCGCGTTCATGACGATACCCATGCTCGGCAGCGGCATAGCCTCGTCGATGACGGCGGGAATGTTGCTCGCGGAGACCGTGGGCGACAGCATAAGCCGCGGTCGCAAGGCTTCCGAAGAGATGTTCGGGGCGGCGGCGCTGTGGAGATATCAGCTCAAGGTCTACCGCGAATTCGGCGCGGAGCATTGCGGCGTCGACGCAATGAAACGCGGCGTGCTGGCAATGGCGAACGAGGACATCGACTGGCTGCTCGGCTCCGACCTGCTGACCAACGACGAGATATGCAGGCTGGCAAAGGGCAGACTGCTCAGGGTGGGCGTGGGCGAAGCCCTCAGGAAAGTGCGCGTCGCAGGTTTCAAGAAACTGGGCAAACTGCTTGCCGTCAACAATATGCTGCAACGCAGTCTGTTGGCGTGGAGAATGGGAAAGAACATCCCGAGGCTGTTCCACGACCCCACCATACGCGGGTGGGAGCGCAGGCTTTCCAAGGTGTGCAGGAAGTGACCGCCGCGGCGGCTCTGCCGCCCGCGAACGCAGTCCTGACGCAGAAGAGAATCCCGACAGTCACGGACGCCAATCTCAGTGACGCGACAAACGGGAAGTCTTCCGAAAAACACAAAACCGCCGTTCATCGGCGGTTTTTCATTGATAAAACGCGTGTTTGCGCAAAATCCGTTCGGCACGCGCTGCCCTCAATGTGCGGCGTTGCACAGGATACGACCTTGTCGGTTCACCCTGTCACGGTAGGTGCAGTTTGCCGTCCATGCCCTTGTAAAGCCAGCAGACGCCTTTGATTTTTTCTTCGGGCACGCACCCTATAACGCGGCTGTCCGTGCTGTTGTTGCGGTTGTCGCCCATGGCATAGAAGTGACCCTCGGGCACCGTTACGGCGGGGTAGGAATAGCCGTTCATAGGCTCTTTGATGTAATCCTCTTCCTGCAATGTTCCGTTGACATACAGGTCGCCGTCCTTTATCTCCACGGTGTCGCCCGGCACGCCTATCACGCGTTTTATGAGATAGCGGTTTTCGCCCGTCGCCCAGTCGCAGAGAAAGACGATTATGTCGCCGCGCTCGGGGGTGGCGACGATGTTGAGCATGACGATGTCGCCGTCGTCGTCGACGGACGGGTCTCCGCCGTCGAGGGTGGGTTGCATGGAATCGCCGTTGACATAGAAGTCGTCGAAGAGCAGATAATCGAGGGTGAGCGCGAGCGCCACCGCCACGACGGCGGTTATGACGACGGCGAGAACGAAGCGCAGAACGCTGCGTCCTTTCGGACTTCTGTTTTCGGGAGTGTCGAATTCGGAAAGGTTGTCCATAGTGTTAAGTTTATGTGATTGCCGTCAAATCCACACCAGATTGTTGAAAACGACATCCTCCGCGTCCTTTACGAGCAGCAGGCGCGCGGCGCCGAAAGAGGACAGCGGTTTGCCTTCGGCGTTTTTCATTTCGGAAGCCGACAGTTTGATTTTCTGCCAGAAGTCGCCGCCCGTCAGTTTCACGGTGCAGCCGTACGCCGTGGCGTCGGGCAGGGACAGGAAGTAGCAGGTTATGTCGCGCTGAGACGCGGAGTACACATCCATTTGCAGTATGGCGGAGCGACCCGTGGCGAAACTTTCCGCGCTGTCAAGCGCAAGACACAGATTGCCTTTCGAGGTGGACACGCCATTTATACCGAAAGGACCTTCGCGGGACGAGAGCAGAGTCTCGTCGAGAAAAAAGCCCTGGGTCACCACGCGGAAACGCCCCGTACCCATAGAACCGTTGTAGACTATGCGGGTCTGCGCCGCCGTGGCGGTGACATCGGCTTTGACTCCGAGCGACGAGGGCTTGACCGCCGCGACGGGAGAGCACACAGTTATGCCCCTGTCCGTCGGAACATTGGCGTATGCCACCACAAGGTCGTCGGGGTCGGACACGGGGATGTGGAAGACTCTTTCGCCGGAGTCCACCAGTTGCCCTTCGGTCAGTATTCCCCAGCTGCGTGCGAAAGACTGCGGCTCGCCGCTCGACACGCACACCGTGGCGTTTTTGAGGTCGCAGGGGGACGACAGTCGCAGATACAGCCGTTTTTCGTCGGCTTTGAAATAGAGTTTGGGAACGGGCAGCGGCGGAGCGTCGTGCGCGAAATAGGTTTTCAGCCACGCGACGAGGCTGTCGTACACGGACAGACTGACCTGAGTGGACGAGCCTTTGACCACCATGAACGCCTTGCAGCTGCAGGGCACGAGCGTGAGAATGTCTCCCGCGCGGTCGATGTCCGCGTCGAGGGAGTTGGACGACACGATGTAGCAGGTGGGGCAGGACACGAATTTCGCGTATGTCTCGGCGCCCACGCCCGCGGAAAACGCGCGCGTCTTGTCGTCGTCGGCGACCGCCGTGTCGTCGTCGAAGCGGTTGTGCCCCTTGCGCCACAGATACCCCCCGCCGTTGATCGGCACGAGGGCGTGGATTCTGCCGTCTATTCCCGCCAGCTGCCACGCGATCTGCGCCCCGCAGTCCATGCCCATGACGGCAATGCGCTCGGGGTCGACATACCGAAGCTCGGACAACATTGTGACGGCGCGGCGCGCCACCTTGACCCATTGGAACCACGGGGTTTCGCGCGCGGTCTCGCCGATGTAGGAAAGATTGCGGAAGCAGGCTGGCGCCTGAGCATAAGAGTAGATGTCGGGATAGGAAGTGCGGGAATCCTCTTCCACCCCCGCGAAGTTGCCCGCATAATCGCACAGGCACACCACATACCCCTCGCCCACCAGCGAGAGGGTGACATCGTCGAAGGTGCGGTCGGGGTCGCGCGAGGGCAACAGCAAAATGGCGGGACGGGGGTCTCGCCAGCGCATATCGAAAGTGACGCGCGAGAACACGCGCACCCTTCCGCTTTCCGTTTTCTCCGAGGTGAAAAAGATGTCCGATGTCGCGATATTACCCTTTTCGCGGGCGGAAATTATGGAAGTCTCCGTTCCTTCCTTGACGGGATTGAACCCTTCCCACATTTCCGTCGGAGTCAGCAGTCGCGTTTCCATAACCGAAATTATAGCCCAAAAGAAAGACAAAGTAAAGAACAAAAAGGGTGTGCGCGGGCGCGCACGGCGGCGCGGGCGCACGCACTTCTTCCGCGGGCGACGCTTCGGGCGGAGAGGGCGGAGCGGACAAAGCTTCGGCGCGGTCGCCGCGCCGCGAAAGCGCCTTGTCGTACTCGGCGCACATCAGCGACATCGTCTCGTCGGACGGCAGCAGAAAATCCATATTCGCCTCCGCTCCATTATATTCCGCGGTCGGCGCGGGAGACACAGCGGGCGGAATCCCCGACGAAAAACCCCGACGCACCCCGTTGCGCGGTCAGCTGCTTTCGTGCACGGTGACTTCCACGCTCGCCGAAAAGGTCAGTCGGGACAGATAGTCGGCAGGCATTGCATAGCCCTCTTTGCGGAACAGCGCATTGCCCAGCCGCAGAATGTCGGCGCCGCGCTCCCGCGACAACTCAAAACACATTCGTAACCGCTCGGCGATGTCCTCGCCCAGTTTTTCCGCCGCGGCGCGGGCGCCTTCTGAGGACGGCGTGGTTTTCTGCCCGTCTCCGCTTTCCGCCTGCACGAGAGAGACGGACAGCGCGACTTCGGCGCCCGCCACCGTGCCGTCGACGGTCAGTTCGCAGTCGGCTTTCAGCACCAGAAATTCCGCCGACCACCCCTCGGGCATTGCCACGGAAAACCTGTCCGAAAAGTCGGCGTCCGTCGCCATGGAAGCCACGCGCGACAGTTCGTCGTCGAGGACGAATCCGTCGGTCTGCGTCATCACCAGACAGCCGTCCGCCCACACATCGCTGTACCCCTTGCCTTCGCCGTCGGGCAACTGCGGCTGATTTGCGGCTTCCGCCGCGACGAACAGCGGTATGCGGGCGCACGCCGCGGGTGAGAGAATGGCGGCGGCGTAGTCCTTGACCGTGACGGGCGCGGACGAGCCGAGATTCTGTTGCAACGCCGCCTGAATGTAGAAGGGCACCGTCGCCGCCGAAGCCACCTTTGCGGTGAGCAGACTTTCGGGGTCTCCCTCGCAGGAGACGAGTATCGCCTGCTCGGGCAAAGCGTAGGTTTCTATGAGCGGAGAGAACAGCTTTTCCTGTTCGGCAAGCAACGCCGATTTTGTCACAATCACGACATTACAATGCGAAAGTGACACAAAAAGCCCCATTTGTTGCGAAATCGTGTCGATTGCGCCCGACACCGTGTCGCCCTGCGCGGTGTAGACGGCATAGGTGGTCACGGCTTCCGCTCCGCCCGCCGCGGCGGAGATAATAGCCGCTTCGGCAGACACTTCGAACTGCGAATCCGCATAGTCTATCCCGAGTCCCACGACTATTGCCGACTGTGACAAAGATTTGTTGTCGGTCACTCTGCCGAAAAAAACAAGAACCACCGCCGCTGCCAGAAACACCAGCCATTTCGCTCCGAAAAATCTGTCGCGCAGTTTCTTTGCGGAACATTTATTCATGCCGTTCACCTCCCGAGGGTGTGTCGGGCGCGGTTTTTCTTCTATGTCGGGCGTACAGAGCGCACGCTGCAAAAGCCGCGGCAAAAGCGAGCGCAATGCCGAAACAGGCGTACCCGAAAGGCGGCGTCAGCGAGAAGTCGACCACTTCGTGCAGAGTGGGTATCGCTATCGTGCCGACCACGGTCGCCGTCGCAAAGAGCAGGAATGCGGGCACGGGCGAGCCGACGGCGCGGCGACAGCTTTCTCCCGCGCCCGCCACGGCGAGCGACATTCCCTCGACAGCCATGACCACCACGACGAAGAGAGCCGCCCATTCCAGCCTGCCTATCTCCAGCGAAAGCTGATTGAAGCCCGCAATGCGAATGAGCATATTGTAGACATGAGGGAGCGCCCTGCCGTACATTGCGACGGCGAGCATTGCGACGGTCAGGACGAGCGCGTACGACACGCCCGCGCCCAGCGCGAAGTGGGGCAGGCGTTTGTTTTTCAGCCTGACGAACAGCAGGGGAAACATATCCCCCAGCCACAGCGAATAGCGCAGTCCCTCTTTGAAAAAATCCGAGGGCGGCAGGGCGGTCAGGGGCAGATTGCGCCCGAAATCGAGGTCGGTCTTGAGAAAGACGAGGTTGAGAAGTATGAGGAAGAACAGCACGGGCGCCAGCAATTCCGACGACCGCGCGACGGCGCGGAAGCCCTTTGCGCCGATGTACACGACGGGCACGGCAAGCACGATAACTACGATGTAGAGGTCTATGCCCGCAAACAGGTCCACGGTGAGGAAAATGACCGTGTAGACGAAATATACGAAGCCTTTCAGCACGAGATAAAGCGACATCAGTCCGCACAGCACGCGGTAGAAGAGCGACCGCGTCTGCGACAGGAACGCGTCCGCGCCGCTCCTTGAAAAGGCGTAGATTGCGACGAGACAGAGCAGGTCGACCGCCGACATGAACATATAAAGCCACAGCGTGGCTTCGGCGAGGTTCTGCGCGACGAGTCCGGGGAGAGAGGACACCTTGAACACTATTCCGCAGGCGAAAATTATGCTTCCCGCCTGCGAATTGTAAATCGTGGCGGCGGGAGCAATCGCGGGGATTTCGCCCGCTGGCGGGCGGAAAGCGGTGTTGCGGACGGTTGCGGCAGTCGTTTTCATCGTGTTTCCTTTCGGGGTGCGGAGTCGTTCGGGTCGCGTATTGCGCGCCCTTTTTCCGAGCCGTCGTTCTGCGCAGATTCCGTCGGCTGAGCGGAGTCCGTCCCGTCGGAGGGAGATTCATCGCCGAGCCTGAGACGGGTGCGGTTGATGTTTGGCACGGAATAGGGGCGGGTGGTCATTCTGGATACGGGCGCGACGAAAACCCCGTCCTTGAGGTCGGGGGAAATGCGCGGGGCGTACGGCGCAAGATACGGCGAGCCGAAAGAGCACAGGCAGGCGAGATAGGCGACGAGACACAGCCCGAACACGATTATGCCGAACAATCCCAGCACCGCGCTGACGCACAGGAACAACAGGCGCAGTATGGACAGGGTGCCCACCTGGTCGGGCACGCAGAAAACCCCTATCGACGAAAGAGCGGTCACCAGCACGGCGGGCGAGGATATAAGCCCCGCCTTGACGGCGGTGTCGCCTAGCACTATTGCCCCGACTATGGACAGCGACACCCCGAGATAACGGGGCATACGCACGGAAGCTTCGTTGAGTATCTCGAACAAAAGAAGCACCACCAGCATTTCGACGGCGGGCGGGAAGGGGATAGCCGCCGTCGCGCCCACTATGGTCATCAGGAATTTGAGCGGCAGGAGGTGATAGTGCGCGCTCTGCAACGCCACATAGGCGGCGGGCAGCAGCACGGTGAGCAACGCGCCCATAAGGCGGAAAAACCGCGCGAAGGTCGCTTTCCAGTCGCCCGAGTAGTAGTCGTAGGAGTCCTGCAAATCTTCCAGCAGCACGAAAGGCAGCGTGAGCGCAATCGGCGACCCGTCGACGATGACGCCGACCCTGCCCTCGAGCAGTTTCGCGGCGACGACATCGGGCTTTTCGGAATTGCCTATGCGCTTGAACAGCGAAAACGGGGAAGGCTCCAGAAATGAGGCGATGTACGAGCTGTCTATGACTCCGTCGGTGTCGATGCCCTCCAACTTCCGTTTGACGGCATCGACGGTCCTTTTCTCGGCGACGCCGTCGATGTAGACGACGGACACGGGAGTGGAGGAGTATCTGCCCACGCACATATTCTCGAACACGAGGTCGGGCGTTTTCAGACGGCGGCGTATGAGGGCGGTATTGGTCTTTATCTCCTCGATAAAACCCTCGCGAGGACCTTTCAGTACGGTTGCGGTGGGCGGCTCCGCAACGGAGCGTTTCTCGAACCTGCGCAGGGAAAACATAAAGAAGTTTTCCCGCCCGTCCACAAAGAAAGCGACGTCGCCCTCCGCGATTTTGGTTATGCCCTCGTCGAAGGTAAGCACGGGCACGTCCTGGCAGAAAAATAGGGCGTCGAGCAATTCTTTTCGCACCTCTTCGTCAGACGCTCCGTCCGTCGCAAACAGGGTTTTACTGTTTGAAACGGGCGCGATAACGTCTTGTTCGAGCAACATCTTGTCGGAAAGTCCGTCGATATAGAAAAGCGCGCAAGCCTTGCCGTTCGCGGTAATCTCACGCGTAAGCAGGTCTCCCGTGGAGTGGAATATTTCCGTCACTCGGCGTTTTGCTTCTTCGGTCGTCACGCCGAAAGTGTCGCCACAAAAACGTCATTGTATACATAATGTGGCGCCGCCGCGCGTCTCTTTGCCGTGCAAAGTCGATTACTGTCCGCCCGTGCCGTTCCGCGTGCGTAGGCGGAGCCGCAAAATTGGGGGGTTACCTTTGTCGCGCCGTGTGTTATACTGAATCGGCAGGGAGGAGATTTTATGTCCGAAGAAAAGGCTTTGCAGGAAGCGTCCGCTCCCGTCGGAGAGTTTTTCGACCCCGCGGTCGCGGTGGCGGCGCTCGAAGCGGAGCAGGCACGCGAAGAAAAAAAGAAGAAGAGAAAGACGCTCGTGCAGGCAATCAAGTACGCCTGTTTCACGGCGAGCGCGGGACTCATAGAGTTTCTGTCTTTCACGCTGTTCATCAATGTTTTGCCCATTGACCACAGCGTGATGATAAACTTCATCACCGAGGTGCCGCTTTACAATTTCGTCAGCACCCTCATCGCGCTTACGCTGTCCATTCTGTGGAATTTCACCGTCAACCGCAAATTCACATTCAAGTCGGACGGCAATGTCGGCAGGGCGATGTTCCTCGCGTTCCTGTTCTATGTGCCGTTCTTCCCGTTCAAACTGTGGTTCAACGGTTATATGCCGACCTATCTCGTGGCGGGTGCGGCGGCGTCAGCGGGCGTGACCGCGGCGGCGTATCTTGCCGAACATCAGATAATCACGCTTGCCGTCGAGGTGTGTTCGATGCTTCTCAACGGAGTGCTGGAATTCTGCTGGCAGAAATTCGTCATTTACCGCAACGAAGAGGACAGCGCGCTTGCCAAATACGAGGTGGGCACCGTCGGCGAATTCGGCGAAATCGCCGTCGAGGACAAGGGCTACAACGGCGTGCAACTGCTCGAGCTCATGCGCGACGGCGTGGACATATCTTCCATGACCGACGAGGAGATTGCCAGGAAAGTGGCAAAGGACGACAAGGCGTATCTCGAAGCCACCGTGACGCGCTGAATGACGGACGACCGAATCGGAACCCGCGGGCGACCCCGCGGGTTTTCGTTTGCGGGGGACGCTCCGTCTTGCGTGTCGGTGCGCGGGCGGTTGTGCGCGTGTGGGTGCGCGAGGCGGCGTGCGTGCGCGGGACGCGGGCGCAAAATTTTACGGAAAAATTTTCAAATGGCAGGGCAATTCGTTTGCCCTGTTCCCCTCGGATATGGTAGTATCTCGGTATGACGAAAGGCAACAGGGCAAATCTTCAGAAGTTTTGCACGGCACGGTGCGCGGGGGAGTCGTCCGTGCGCTCTTGCGAGGGGCCTTTCGCGTAAACGGAAGTTCGGGCACGGTTTCTAGCCGTGCCTTGTTTTTTGGAGGTCATTATGCAAAGACTTGGGCAAATTTATGAAGGCAAGGCGAAGAAGGTCTACGCCACCGACAATCCCGATTATGTCATCGTCTCCTACAAGGACGACGCCACCGCGTTTAACGGGCTCAAGAAGGGCACCATCGAAGGCAAGGGCGTCATCAACAACAAAATGAGCAATATGATGATGGGTATGCTCGAGAAAAAGGGTATCCCCACCCATTTCGTCGAGCAACTTTCCGACCGTGACACCCTCGTCAAAAAGGTGGAAATCGTTCCCCTCGAAGTCATAATCCGCAATGTCGCCGCAGGCAGTTTCTCCAAGCGTTACGGCGTGGAGGAGGGCACGGCGCTCGCCATCCCCACCATCGAGTTCTCCTACAAGAACGACGAGCTCGGCGACCCCCTTATCAACACCT
>CALVTH010000029.1 GCA_944360115.1 uncultured Clostridia bacterium | reverse complement strand
GACTGTTTGCGAGGGCGGCTCTGACAAAGTTATTCGCGAAATAGCGCGGTTTTACTTCATTGTTTCCTGCTTGACCTTCTTATCAATAACATGTCGTTTTTCGAGTTCGCGGAAGATTTCCTCGGGGGCGATACCCATTTCGACCATGAGCACCATTATGTGATAGGTGAGGTCGGCTATTTCGAAGACGGTCTCCGCCTTGGAGCCGCCTTTTGCGCCGATGATGACTTCGGTGCTCTCCTCGCCGACCTTCTTGAGGATTTTGTCAATGCCTTTGTTGAAAAGGTAGGTGGTGTAGGAGCCTTCCTGCGGGTCGGTCTTTCTGCCCGCTATCAGGTCGTAGAGAGCGTCGAGGGAAAACTCCTTGAGAGAGTCGGACGCCCACACGAGGTTGTTGAAACAGCTGTCCGTGCCCAGATGACAGGCGGGACCGTCCTTGACCACCTCGACGACGAGCGCGTCGAAATCGCAGTCGGCTGTGATTGCCACGATGTGCTGATAATTGCCGCTGGTCTCGCCTTTCAGCCACAGTTCCTTTCGGGAGCGGCTGTAGAAACAGGTCAGCCCTTTCTCCATGCTTATCGCGAGACTTTCGCGGTTCATATACGCCACGGTGAGCACCTTTTTGGAGTAATGGTCCACCACGACGGCGGGGATGAGTCCGTTTGCGTCGAATTTGAGTTTGTCGACAGAAATCATAGTTTATATCTCCATTTGCATGTTTCAAATATGCTTTTCGCGATGTTTCGCTTTTCCGCGACGGAGCGCGCAAGCACCCGCAACGGGTGCGGCGAAGTCACAGTCGCACGGGTATGCCGCGCTCAGCGAGACGGCGTTTGAGGTCCTTTATATCGACGGTGCGGAAGTGGAAAATACTGGCTGCCAGTCCCGCGTCCACGCCCTTCACCCGCTCGAAAAGGTCGACGAAATGTTCTATGTTGCCCGCCCCGCCCGAAGCGATGACGGGTATGCTTACCGCGGCGCACACATCGGACAGCATTTCAAGGTCGAAGCCGCCTTTCACGCCGTCGGTGTCAATGCTGTTGAGGACGATTTCTCCCGCGCCCTCCTCCTGCCCGCGGCGCGCCCATTCCACGGCGTCGAGGTCGGTGGGCACCCTGCCGCCCTTGGCGTACACGCGGTATATTCCGCCGTCGCGCTTGGCGTCTATGGACAACACCACGCACTGGTTGCCGTATTTCTTCGCCGCCTTGCCGACAAGCGACGGGTCGGCTATCGCGCCCGAGTTGACACTCACCTTGTCCGCGCCGCACTTGAGCACGCGGTCGAAGTCGGCGACTTCGTTTATCGCGCCGCCCACCGTGAGGGGAATGAACACCTTTGACGCCACCTCGCGCAGGGTGTCTGCGAACAGTTTGCGCCCCGACGACGAAGCCGTGATGTCGTAGAACACCAGTTCGTCCGCGCCGGAATCGTTGTAGAATTCGGCAAGCGCGACGGGGTCGGAGACATCCTGCAATCCCTCGAAGTTGACGCCCTTCACCACTCTTCCGTCCCGCACATCCAGGCAGGGAATAATGCGTTTTGCAAGCATTGTCAGTCCTCATTTACCGCGGCGAGCGCGACGGAAAGCGGCAGCACGCCGTCGTACATCGCCTTGCCGAGGATTGCGCCGTACACTTTCATTTCCTTGAGTGCGGCAATCTCGTCGGCGCGGGTAAGCCCGCCCGAAGCGATGACATTCAGCCCTTTTATTCCGCAAAGTCTTTCGTATGCGGCGAGATTCATCCCCAGCAGTTTGCCGTCGCGGGAGATGTCGGTGTATATGACGGCGCCCACGCCCGCGTCGCGGAGAAATTCGCAGAACGCGAAAGCGTCCTTGTCCATCGTCTCTTTCCAGCCGCGCACGGCGACTTTGCCGTCGCGGGCGTCCACTCCGACGGCGATTGCCGCGCCGTACGCTTTCACACATTCCGTGACGAAAGCGGGATTTTCGGCGGCAACCGTGCCGAGGATAACGCGCTTTGCGCCCGCTTCGAGATACATCTCTATCCTCTCGCGGTCGCGTATGCCGCCGCCCACTTCCAGTTCCAGCCCGAGCGACGCTATGCGGGAAATGACCTCGGCGTTCTCGGGCTTACCCGTGAGCGCGCCGTCGAGGTCGACGGTGTGCACGCACTCCGCGCCCACTTCCCTGAAACCGCACGCCACGGAATACGGGTCGTCGCCGTACACCGTCATTTTGTCGTAATCGCCCTGCGTAAGTCTGACGGCTTTGCCGCCGCGTATGTCGACAGCGGGGAAAATCTTCATATTTCTTTTCCTTTCCGTCCCTCCGCGGGGACGGTTCCGGTTGCGGGCGACTACTTCGCCTCGCAGAGTTCCTTGAACGCGCGCAGAATGTTCATGCCCACCGCGCCGCTCTTTTCGGGATGAAACTGCGTGCCGAAAACATTGTCCTTGCCGACAAGGCCGGGCACGGTGACTCCGCCGTACTCGCTGACCGCCGCAACGCTGTCGTCGCAGTCGGAAGCGTAGTAGGAGTGAACATAATACACATACTCCCCTTGCTTGACATAACGGAGCAACGGATTGTCCTTGACGAATCGGAGCGAATTCCAGCCCATATGCGGGATTTTGTATTCCGCGGGGAGACGGAAAGGCACGACTTCGCCTTTCAGCAAACCCAACCCTTCGTGCACGCCGTATTCGAGACTGCGTTCGAACAGCATTTGCATACCGAGACATATCCCGAGGAGTGGTCTGCCCGAAGCGGCGACCTCATTCACCGCCGACTCCAGCCCCGAGAAGCGGAGTTTGTCGCGCGCGTCGCCGAAAGCCCCCACACCCGGGAGAATAACGCCGTCGGCGCTCAGTATCCTGTCGGCGTCGGAAGTGACCTCGGCACGCGCGCCCGCCGCCGCAAGCGAACAGGTCAGCGAAAAGAGATTACCCACGCCGTAATCGACAACAGCTATCATCAGAGAGTCCCCTTTGTGCTGGGCAGCACTCCCGCGCGCTTTTCGTCCAACGAGCACGCCTCGGCGAGCGCCCGCGCGAACGCTTTAAACACGCCTTCGACGATGTGGTGAATGTTCTCGCCGTACATCTTCGAGATATGCAGCGTGCAGGCGGCGGAACGCGTGAACGCCTCGAAGAACTCCTTGACAAGTTCGGTGTCGAGGTCGCCCACTTTGTATTCGTCGGGGAAAGTCACATCGAAATTGAGGTGACACCTGCCGCTGAGGTCGACGGCGCAGAGGATGAGGGCTTCGTCCATGGGCAGAATGACATTGCCGTAGCGGCGTATGCCCCTCTTGTCGCCGAGCGCCTGCGCAACCGCCTCGCCGAGACAAATGCCTATGTCCTCGACGGAATGGTGCATATCCACCGAGGTATCGCCCTTGCAGTCGACGGAAAGGTCGAAAAACCCGTGCCTTGCGAGCTGTTCCAGCATGTGGTCGAAAAAGCCGCTACCCGAACTTACGGCATAACTGCCGCTCCCGTCGAGACACAGCGAAAGGTTGATGTCCGTCTCCGAGGTCTTTCTCACAATTTGCGCTTTTCTCATATATTTTTCTCCTTGACGATTTTCTTGATCGCGGCAACCAGCGCGTCACATTCGGCGCGGCTTCCCACGGTTATGCGGATATAGTCCGAAAGGTCTCCGCCCAGATACCTCACCAGCACCCCGCGCTCTTTCAGCGCAAGGTACAGTTCCTCGCCGCTCAGCCCGTCGCGCCGCGCCAGCACGAAATTCGCAAGCGACGGCGACACGACGAATCCCAGCCCGCCGAGGCTGTCTTTCAGCCTTTCGCGCTCCTGCGCGACCGCCTTGCGCGTGCGGTCGAAATACTCGGTGTCGAGAAGCGCCGCCGCACCCGCCGCAATTGCCGCGCGGTCGAGGTTGTAGGGATTGAAGCTGTACTTGATTTTGTTGAGGTCCTCCGTTATTTCGGGACGGGCAAACGCCAGTCCCACTCTGCCGCCCGCCAGCTGGCGCGATTTGGACAGCGTGGTCACGACAATGAGATTGTCATAGCGCGCAAGCAGCGATACCGCGCTCTCTCCGCCGAAATCGCAGTACGCCTCGTCCACCAGCACAAGACGGTCTTTATTCGCCGAAAGAAGCGTTTCTATATCTGAAAGCGGCACATAAACGCCCGTTTGTGCGTTAGGGTTGGCAATCATTATATTGCACGGGGAAGCCGCCAGCGCGGCGATGTCCACCTCGAACTCCCCTTTCATCGGCACTTCGTCGAAGGGCACGCCGAAGAGATTGCAGAACACGGGATAGAACCCGTAGCCCACCTTCGGGAACGCCGCGCCTCCGTCGCGGAAAAACGCCGTCACGCAAAACGCCAGTATCTCGTCCGAGCCGTTGCCGGCGATGACCATATCGGGAGTGATGTCGCCGCCCCCCAGTCGTCTGCTCTCCCTGCCGTACACCTCGGCGGCGGCTTCGACAAGCGCCTTCGCGGTCGGGTCGGAATAGAGGTTGACATTGCCCTTTTCGGAGTCGTAGGCGGCAATCACCGCAGGCGACGGCGGAAAGGGAGATTCGTTGGTGTTGAGTTTCACATACCGTCTGTCTCGGGGCTGTTCGCCCGGGACATAGGCCTGCATATCCCTGTAGGCGGAAGAGAAAAATCTGCTCATTTTCTCCTCCTTGCGGCGGAACGCGCGTGCGCCGAAAGCCCCTCGCTCTCCGCGAACATAACTATATCGTTTATTGCGGCGTCGATTCCGTCGCGGCTGTAGGAAATGAACTGCGTCTTGCGCAGGAAATCGTCCACCGAAAGCGCCGAGGAGAATCTCGCGCTGCCGCCCGTCGGCAGGGTGTGATTGGCCCCCGCATAGTAATCGCCCGCGGCTTCGGGAGTGTTGTGTCCGAGGAAAACCGAGCCCGCGTTCGTCACCTTGTCGAACAGCGCTTCGGGGTCTTTCACGCAAAGTTCGAGGTGCTCGGGGGCAATGCGGTTGCTGACTTCCACCGCCTTTTCTATGCTGTCCGTCACGATGATTTTGCCGCAGTTGTCGATAGCCGCGCGCGCTATTTCGCGACGGGGCAATTCGGCAAGTTGTCTTTCTATGCTGTCGGCGACCGCATCGGCAAGCGCCCTGTCGTCCGTGACCAGCACGGCCGACGCCAGCCTGTCGTGCTCCGCCTGCGAAAGCATATCCGCGGCGACGGTGTCCGCGTCCGCCGTATTGTCGGCGACGATGAGGATTTCGCTCGGACCCGCAATCATATCCACGCCCACTGCGCCGAAGACCAGTTTCTTGGCAAGGGCGACATATATGTTGCCGGGGCCCGTGATTTTGTCCACGCGCGGCACGCTCTCCGTGCCGAAAGCCAGCGCGGCAATGGCGCCGGCGCCGCCGATTTTGAACACTCGCGTGACGCCCGCAATGGCCGCCGCCGCCAGCACTTCCTTTTTGATTCCGCCCGTCTTGTCGGGAGGCGTGACCATTATTATCTCTTTCACGCCCGCCACCGCCGCGGGAACGGCGTTCATAAGCACCGTACTGGGATAACTAGCCGTACCGCCGGGCACATATATGCCCGCGCGCTCCACGGGAGAAATTCTCTGCCCCAGCACCGTGCCGTCGGCGCGCCTGAGGGTGAAGCCTTCGCGCAGTTGCATTGCGTGAAACTGCCTTATGTTCTCCGCCGCGCGTCTCAGCATTGCGGCGTACTCGGGCGACACCCTGTCCGCCGCCGTCGCAAGTTCTTGTGCGGGCACTTCGAGAGAGTCGAGGCTTACCCCGTCGAATTTTTCCGCAAACTCGTACAGCGCCTTGTCGCCGTCGGTGCGGACGGCGGCGATGATGTCCTTGACCGCGCTTTCGTATTCGCCGTAATCGTTTATCTCCCTGTTGAGATAATTTTCTCCGTCTTTGGCACCGTAGATAACGCTTATCATACAGTCACCCCCGAAAGTTTCTCGGCAATTTCGTTGATTTCCTTTTCCTTGAACTTGTAAGCGACTTTGTTGGCGATGAGTCTCGCGCTGATGGGGAAAATCTCTTCCTTGACTTCGAGACGGTTTTCGCGGAGAGTCGTGCCCGTCTCCACGATGTCGACGATGACATCGGACATACCGAGAATGGGCGCAAGTTCTATCGAGCCGCTGAGTTTGATTACCTCGATATCCCTGCCCGTCGACGAATAATATTCGCGGGCGACATTGGGAAATTTGGTGGCGACGACGACGGGACGGGAGGTGTCCTCCTTGTAATCCTCTTTGGCCGCGACGCACATACGGCACTTGCCGAACCCGAGATCGAGCAATTCGTACACATCCGCGCCGCTCTCGGCAAGGATGTCCTTGCCCGCCACGCCGAGGTCAGCCGCGCCGTATTCCACATAAATGGCGACATCGGAAGGCTTGACGAGGAAATAGCGCACGCCTCTCTCCTCGTTTTCGAACACCAGTTTGCGGCTGTCGTCAATGCTTTCGCGGGCGGTATAACCGCACTGTTCCAGCAGTTTGTAAACCTTGCTTCCCAGTCTGCCTTTGGGAAGAGCTATGCTCACGGTCATTTTTCCACCTCCCGCGCGGTCGGATAACAGGCGTTGAGTTCGTCAAGATAAAGGGCGAAGCCCGTCGCGACATATCCTTCGCCGCGTTTTGCCAGCAATCCGTCGTATCTGCCGCCCGAAAGAATGGCTTTGGGCACGCGCTCGACAAACCCCTGGAATATCACGCCGTTGTAGTAGTCGACGGCGTTGAGTATGCTGAAATCGAGTCGGACATTGTTGCCGTAACGGGTGGCGGACAACCTGTCGTAAAGGGCTCCCAGTTCCTCCACCGCAAAACGCGCCGCTTCGCTTCGGGCAACCTTCGACACGCGTCCGAGCGCCGCGGGGAACGCGGTGTCGCCCCTGACGAGCGCGTCGGCAAGTTGCTGCGCGGCGGCGGCGCTTATACCGCCCGCCGCGGCGATGTCGTGCGCGTTTCTGGAGCGTATGCAGTCCATGACGGCTTTTTTGCGCGCCGTCGAAGTCACGCCCGCCTCCTCGACCAGCGCGGACACAAGCCCCATGTGCGACACGGCGAACACGAACTTCTCGTCTATCTCGACAAGCGACCGCAACGCCAGCTCGCATATCGCCAGCGCCTCGCCGTCGCCGCCCTTGCCCATATATTCGAGCCCCATCTGGTTGATTTCCCTGAACTCGGTGCCGCCGCGGTCGGTGCGGTAGACGCTTTCGCGGTAATAGACCTTGACGGGCTTGTCGTCCTCGATACGCGCGTTCTTGGCAATGCCGAGCGTGACATCGGGCTTGAGGGCGAGCAGTTTGCCGCCCGGTCCCTGAAAGGTCAGCACGGAGCTGCCGCCGAGAAAACTGCTGTTGTCGAGATAAAGCGAATACTCCTCAAAACGGCGCATTTTGTACGGCGAATAACCCGCCGCCTCGTAAAGCGCGCGAAGTTTCAGAAAAGTCAGTTCGTCTTTTGGCAAAGTGCTGAAATCAATCGGCATTTTCGTCGCCCTCCCTGAGAGACTGCAACACGCGGCTGTACCCGCCGCTGCCGTGGCGTATGCACCTCGACACGCGACTGAGCGTCGCCGAGGAAATGTCCGTCTTTTCGATTATACGGTTGTAGGTCTCGCCGTCGAGCAACATCTGCGCGCACTCCAGCCTCTGCTCCATCTTCTCTATTTCGGCGTAAGTGCAAAGGTCCTCGAACAGCGCGCGGCAATCTTCCTCGTCCGATATGCGCGACACCACTTCAAACAGTTTGAGCATAAATTCCTCCGACTGCGTTTGATAGTGCGATTTTACATCAACGCGCTAAAGTTGTAAAGCGTTTGAAGCACATTCTTTACCGATTTAATTAGATAAAGCGAGCGCCTTTCCATTCCGCCGCACTCAATGTCGTAAGGGCGCCCTCCTTGCGCCCGTTTTTCGCCACCGATGCACGCTCCGCCTTTGCCGTTTCTCCGCCCTATGGTCATAAGATCGCTCTGCCCGCGTCTGTTTTCGGTTTTGATGTCCACCCCGACACTCCGTTTTTCCTCCGCGCACCCGCGCACTTGTTTGCGCGATTGCGCGCCTGTTCGCGCGGCGCAGGCGCACGCGCCGCGCCCGCGTTTCGGGCGTGCGCTCACGGCGTTCTATTGCACCCGCGCGCGGCATACACTCATGCGTGAGGTAGTTATGTCTTTCAGAAAGGTCACGGTAGTATTGAGCGGCGGGGGCGCTACCGCACTCGTCAAACTGTCGGGCGTGCTCGACGGAGTGGGCAAAGTCAAGGTCGAATGTGGAGGAAGTGCCGCGGGCGCAGACGGCACATTGTGGCTGCTCGGCGACGACATCACGGAAATCGAACTTAAACGCGACAAAAAGGTGTATGAAACCCGTTTTACGGCGTTATCCGACATAAGTTGCGTGCTGTCGCTCGGCGACAGGACGCTGACGGGCGGCAGCGGCGAAAAGGTGGACAGACTGGCGGTCGAACGCCGCGTCGCCGCCTACAACCGCAAGAAAGCCGAACGGGCGACGGACAAATCCGTACCCTCCCGCCGCGATTCCGACTGCGGGCAAACCGAAGGAACGGGGGAAGCGCCCCTCCCCGAAGGTGCGGCGCGCGAAAAAGCAAGCGCGCCGCGGGGCGGCGATGAACACCCCGACGGAGCGCGGGACGACAACGGAAGGGAGACATTCGACGGGTCTGTCGGAGAAGGGCGACAACAGCCGGAAAGCATATCCGGCCGCGAGGAAGACTTCCGTTCCGCCCGCGAAAGCCGCGAAAACGGGGACGAACGCCGCCATGCGGAACAGAACGCCGTTCGCGGCGCGGGCACGAGGCACGCCGACCGGGCGGGGGCGACGGATGTCAATGTGCGTTCCGTCCTTGAAGAGGGGGTGACTTACGACGGCACCAATTTCTTTTTCGCCGTCAAGCCGCAGCTCGACGAGATGTTCGTGCGCTATCCCGCGGAAGACAGACTGAACGCAATCGTCCCCAACTCCAAATGGGTGCGCGTGGACACCGACGAGGGCGACTATTATGTCCTCGGGGTGCTGTACGACCTTTCCACGCCGATTTTCATCTGTTACGGTATTCCGGGAATGAGGAATGTGGCTCCGCCGCGCGAAATCGCCGATGTCTGCGTATGGCTGCCGTTGTCGGCGGACGAGCCCGACGGCGGCGGATTCTGGATAATCTATCAGTCTGCCGAAAACGGCAAATGCGTCAGATGACTCCCTCGGTCACACGCTCCACAGCGTGCGACAGGGCGACATAGCCGTCGAGGGAAAGGGTCTCGCCGCGCACCATGGGAGAGAAGCCTGCGGCGACGACAGCGGCTTCGGCTTTCTCACGCGGAAGCGACAGCGCGGCGCAGAGATTGTTGACGAGGGTTTTGCGGCGCATGGCAAAGCCTGCGCGCACGAGTTTCTTTATCAAGGCGGCGTTTTCGCCCGCCAGTCTGCCCGCTACCCTGTCTATGCGCACCACCGCGCTGTCGACATTGGGGGGCGGCAGAAACATCTTGCGGCTTACCGTGCGGGTGACGACCGCGTCGCCGAAAATCTTCACCGCAAGCGTCACGGCGGCGTAATCGGGGGTGGCGGGTGCGGCGCACAGCCTGTCCGCCACTTCCTTTTGCACCATAACCGTTATGCCCGTGACGGGAAGCGTGCTCTCCACAAACCTCATTATCATCGGCGAAGTGACGCAGTACGGAAGATTGGCGACCACCCTGAAAGGTTTTCCGCCCGTTATTTCGGAAATCTCGGCGTCTTTCATCCTCAGCACATCGCGGAAAACCACCTCGACATTTTCCCTGCCCTGCAACGACAGCGAAAGTATGTCGCGCAGTCTCTCGTCCACCTCGAAGGAAATCACCCTGCCCGCCCGCTCGGCAAGAGCTGCCGTCAGAGTGCCCGCGCCCGTGCCTATCTCGACGACGGTATCGTCCGCGCACACGCCCGCGTCGGCGGCAATCGCGCCGAGCAGATTTCCGTCGAACACGAAATTCTGCCCCAACGATTTGTCAAAGCGGAAGCCTTCTGCGCGTATCAGTTCCCTGACATCGGGTTTTTCCATTTATTTCCTCCGCGGGAGCGGTATATGCCGCCGCTTTCCGCACAAATTAACAGCGTACCAAAGACAAAGAGTCCGAAGTACAAAAGATGAGGGACATTCGTCCCCGCGATAAAGCAGACTCGGATTGACGGCTCATTCCCAATCATCGCATTGACGAACGCACGATCATTGAAGAATCTGCTTTCATCGGAGGAAACGGCTTTACGCCGAATCCATAAAAAAGGAGTTGACGCAGTCGGCTCCTTTTCCCTTGCGCCGCAACTCGGCGACGCGTCCCGCGCCGACGGCACGGGAGAGAGGCGGGACAGCCGACTATTTCTCGTCCTCTATCATCGCGCGCACCCTGAGTCGCGCGCCGACGCTTTCGGCCACCTTGCGACAGGCGGCGATTTCCTCTTCGCCTATACAGTCCACGACGGACATAACGGTGTCGATACCCTCCCGAACACAGTCGCGGGCGAAATCGAGCATGGCGTAAAACCCCTGCTTGCCGAAAGCGCACCTGCACACCTCGTCGTATTTCTCGGCGGTGGAAGCGTTGAGGGATATGCTTACCGAATCTATATAAGGCGCAAGACGACGGGCGGAATCGTCCGTGCCGTTGTAAAGGTCGGACTGACCGTTGGTATTTATGCGGGTCACGACGCCCTTGCCTTTGAGATACTTCGCCACTTCGAGCAGAACTCCGAAAGCGCAGGTAGGCTCGCCGAACCCGCAGAACACCACCTGCCCGTACTTGCTCAAATCCTTTTCCCCGAGAGCGGCGATGACCTCGTCCGCACTCGGCTCGTGCTCCAGCCACAACGGGTCGTCACCCACGCCGTCGCGGAAATTGCGTATGCAGAATGTGCAATCGTTGGAGCAACGGTTGGTGAGATTGATGTAGAGGGAGTCTCCGTATTCGTAAACGATGTTTTGCATTATATTACCGTTATCGCCGCCGCAATTCACATAATGCGGCGTTTACCGTTCATTTCAAACGCTTGAACAGGCGTTTTGCGTTCTCCGTAGTGATTTCTTCGATTTTCTCGCGGGACAGTCCCAGCACTTCCGCCGCCTTGTCGGCGACAAGTGCCACATATTCGGGGCGGTTGGTCTGTCCCCTGAAAGGCACGGGGGTCATATACGGCGCGTCGGTCTCCAGCAGCAGTCTGTCGCGCGGCACTGCGGCGAGCGCGTCCAGATTCCTGCGCGCCCCCTTGAAAGTGATTGCGCCGCCGAAAGCGAAATACGCGTCGTAGCGCGAAAACACTTTCACCATTTCCGCCGAACCGGAATAGCAATGCAACAGAACTCCGCCGCCGAGGCAATCCCTGTTCTCCTCCAATAAAGCGCGGCAGTCCTCGTACGCTTCCCTGATGTGCAGACAAGCGGGCAATTCACATTCGCGCGCAAGTCTCAACTGCTCCTCGAACACTCTTCGCTGAACCTCTCTCGGGCTCAAATCGTAATGATAATCCAGCCCGATTTCGCCGATTGCCAACACCTTGGGGTTGCCCGCGGCAAGCGCGCGAAATTCTTCGTAAATCTCTCGGGTTGCCGTGACGGCGTCGTGCGGATGAATCCCCACGGTGCAATACACATTGTCGTATTTCTCCGCAAGCGCCGCGCCTTCGAGGGAGGACTCCCTGTCGTAGCCCACGGTGACGAGTCGGGCGACGCCGCTCTCCTCCGCCCTGCGTATCAGTTCCGCGACGCCGTCGCGCAACCGCTCGTCGGTGAGATGACAATGCGTGTCGAAAAGCATCAGCAGACCTCGCTGCCGCTGGGCACGGGCTTCTCGGGCGAGACGATGACCACATCGCTGTCCGCCGTCACAGCGCAAAGCAGCATACCCTGGCTTTCGATTCCGCGCAGTTTTGCGGGCTTGAGGTTGGCGACGACGACAACCTGTTTGCCCACCATCTCTTCGGGGGTGTAATACTTGGCAATGCCGCTGACAATCGTGCGCTCCTCGTCGCCGACCCTGACGGTGAACTTGAGCAGTTTGTCCGCCTTCTCCACCTTCTCGGCGGTGAGAATGTGTCCGACGCGCAGCGACACTTCCTTGAACTTGGCTATGTCGATGAGAGTCGCCGTGCCTTCGGGGGCGCTCTCCTCTTTCTTTGCGGTCTCCGCGGGCGCAGCGGCAGCCGCAGCTTTGGCTTTGTTCATCTCTTCCACTTTTTCTTCCACTTCCTTAATTTTGAGTCTTCCGAACAGGATTTCGGGTTTGTCGGTGACGCGGGTGCCGTCGGGCAACAGCCCGAACTGCCCCAGTTTGTCGTAGTCGCGCACCTCGGAGCCGAACTCGGCAAGCGCTTTTCCGCAGGCCGCGGGCATTGCGCACGCCAGCATACTCGACCCGATGACTATACTCTCGGCAAGGTTGTAAAGCACGGTCGCCAGTCTGTCGCGTTTGCTCTCGTCGCGGGCGAGCACCCACGGCGTGGTCTCGTCGATGTATTTGTTGGCGCGACGGAACACCGCCATTATATCGGCAAGCGCGTCGGACATTCTGTAGGCGTCCACCTTGGCGCAGACCTTTTCGTACACGCCCGTCACGACGGCTTTGAGGTCGTCGTCGACGGCTTCGGTCACGCCTTTGTTGCACAGCGTGCCGCCGAGATACTGATTGGTCATGGCAACCGTCCTGTTGACCAGATTGCCGTAGACATTGGCAAGTTCGCCGTTGACCGTCTCGTTGACAAGTTCCCACGACACCAGTCCGTCGTTGTCGTAAGGCACGGCGGACAGCAGGAAATATCTCACGGCGTCCACACCGAACACGGACGCGAGGTCGTCGGCATACAGCACATTGCCCTTGGACTTGGACATCTTGCCACCGTCCTGCAACAGCCACGGATGTCCGAAAACCTGTTTGGGAAGGGGCACGCCCAGCGACATAAGGAATATCGGCCAGTATATGGTGTGGAAACGCACTATGTCCTTGCCGACGATATGCACATCCGCGGGCCAGTATTTGCCGAACTTCTCGCCGCAGTTGCCCCTGCAATCGTATCCCAGCCCCGTAATGTAGTTGGTGAGCGCGTCAAGCCAGACATACACGACATGCTTGGGGTCGGACTTTACGGGCACGCCCCACGAGAATGTCGAACGCGACACGCACAGGTCCTGAAGCCCCGGCTTGAGGAAGTTGTTGACCATTTCGTTCTTGCGGGAAAGCGGCAGGATGAAATCGGGGTGTTCGTCGTAATATTTCATCAACCTGTCGGCATAGGCGCTCATGCGGAAGAAATACGCTTCCTCTTCGGACAGTTTGACCTCTCTGCCGCAATCGGGGCACTTGCCGTCGACAAGCTGACTTTCCGTCCAGAAAGACTCGCAGGGAGTGCAATACCAGCCCTTGTAGGAGCCCTTGTATATGTCGCCCTGCTCAAGCATTTTGTCGAACATCTCGGCGACCTGCGCTTCGTGGTCGGCGTCGGTGGTGCGGATGAACTTGTCGTAAGAGATGTTCATCAGATCCCACAGTCCCTTTATCTCGCCCGCCACTTTGTCGACGAACTGTTTGGGCGTCACGCCTGCGGCTGCGGCTTTGGTCTCCACCTTTTCGCCGTGCTCGTCGGTGCCCGTCTGGAAGAACACATCCAGTCCCTGACGGCGACGGAAACGCGCGATGAAGTCGCTGAGGACTATCTCGTACATATTGCCGATGTGCGGTTTGCCCGAAGCGTACGCAATGGCGGTAGTGATGTAATATTTGCCGTTCATCTGAACCTCCCGCGGGCGCGCACGGGCGCGCCGCATTTCAAACATTATAGACCAAACGGCATATTTTGTAAACTCATTGCGGGTTGTTGCCGCATACTCGCCGCGCGCGGCAAGTAAACTGTTATATGAACGCCGCATTCACCGCACTCGTACTGCTGTCGCTGTCGCTGATGACCGTCGTGCACCCCGCCGACGCGCTTCCGACAATGATAAGCGGCGTGGCGAACGCCATAACGCTGTGCCTGAAACTTACGGCGATATACGCCGTGTGGCTGTCCGTACTCAAGATGATGGAAGCCACGGGACTGGACAAAAAACTCTCCCGCGGACTTCGCCCCGTAATACGCCGCCTGTTCAAGGGCGAAAAGGACGAGACCTACGACCACATCGCAGTCAACCTGTCCGCCGATATGCTGGGAATGGGCGGAGTCGCCACGGCGGCGGGCATAAAGGCAATGGCGAGTATGTGCCCCGCGGACGGCAGGGCGACGGACAATATGCTGCTTCTCCTCGTGCTCAACGCCACTTCGGTGCAGATCATTCCCGCCACCGTCATAGCCCTGCGCGCGGCGGGCGGCAGCTCCAACGCCGCTTCCGTCCTGCTGCCCACCCTCATATCCACCACAGTCGCCACGGTGACGGGCGGACTGCTGTGCAAGGTGTTCGCCGCAAAGGACAGGCACAGACCCGCCGCGGCAACCTGCCCGCCGACACCGCCCCGAAACGACAGGCGACGGTCTTCCGCCCGCCGACCGCGCAAATCCTCCGCGATCCGCAGGCAGTGCGCCCTCGCGACAAAGGACGGGACAACGCCGTGAGCATATACATCCTGCCCGTTATTTTCGTCGTCCTCATAATCTATTCGCTGATCAAGCGCGTCAAGATTTACGATTGCTTCCTCGACGGCGGCAAGGAAAGCCTCTCCCTTGTCGTGACCGTCTTTCCGTACATCGCCGCGGTGTTCGTGGCGATAGAACTTTTTCGCGCCAGCGGGTTGTCGGAGATAGTGTCGCGGTGGCTTTCCGTCCCGCTCTCGTACCTCGGCATACCCGCCGAACTATCCGAACTCGTCCTGCTCGTGCCCCTGTCCGGCAACGGCGCAATCGCCCTGCTCGAAAAGATAATAACGGAATACGGAGCGGACAGTTATGTGGCGCGCTGCGCCGCGACGGTGACGGGCGCGTCGGAGACGATATTTTACATATCGGCAGTTTATTTCTCCAAATGCAAGGTAAAAAACCTTCGTTATGCAATTCCCGTGGCTCTTTTTTCTTCGCTTTTCGGAATGGTCGTGGCGTGCGCGCTGTGCCGCGTGATGTGACCGCGCGCAAGGCGCAGGTGCGACTTCCGCGCCCGCCCGTCGGCCGTTGACCGCGCTGTTTGCCGCCGTTGTCCGCCCCCGTATATGCGCCGTCGCCGTTATGTCCCCTATCCTGCCGAAGGCAAAACGAAACCCCCGTCAAGCGGGGGTTTGATGTGCGTCTCACGCCATTGCCGTCACTCGTTGATGACGGTGAGGAAGCGGGCGGGTTTGCCGCCCATCGCAAGCTGTGCGTGCGGGAAAGACGGGTCGAAATAAATGCTGTCGCCCGCGCGCAGGAAATATTCCCTGTTGTCGACGATGACCCTCAGTTCACCTTCCAGCACGAAGTTGAACTCCTGCCCGCCGTGCACGACAAGCTCGGGCTCGTCCGTCGGGTCTATGGTGACCAGCATGGGGTTCATCGTCTTGTTCTTGAAGTCGCCCGCAAGCGACGAGAAGGTGTATCCCTCGTAACGCTTTACGGACAGACCCTTGCCGTCGTAGACGACATTCACCACATCCTTGGACGGCAGAAAACCCTGCAACACATAGGTGGGCTCGGTGTCCATAATGGAAGCGAACTTGTATATGAGATTGATGGGGATTTCCTTTTCGCCGTTTTCGTAGGAGATATATTCTCCCTCGTCGATGGCAAGTTTTTCCGCCACCTGCGCGGTGGTGAAGTCGGAGAAAGTTCTCAGTTCTTTGAGACGGGCGGAAATCGCCTTAATGTCTTTGGTCTGCATACTCCCTCACAGTACGGCGTTGAGTTTTTCGATGAGGTCGTCGACATCTATGCCGTGCACCGCCGCCGCCTCTTCTATGGTCTCGCCGTGGGCAAGCATACAATGCAGGCAATGCATTCCGCTTGCCTGCAGCACATCTGCTATCTTCTGAGGGTCACCCTCTTTGAGCGCGTCTATAATGAGCATATCTTTGGTTATCATAAAAACCTCCTTGGGTTGAGTTGTTTGTCGTTTGCGCCTCTGCGCGGTTGCGGTGCGGGCGTCACGCCAGCCCGCTGTACATGAACAGCCACACGAAGAAGCCCACAAGCCCCAGCGCCACCGCCACGGTAATCAGCACCTTGAACACCGACACCGGCGACTTGCCCGTCGACTTGCCCGTCCTGCCGTTTACTATGAAGCGGTACAGTTTGTCGCGGTATTTGTATCCGCACAGCCACATCGGAAGCAGCGTGTAGTTGAACCTTATGTCCGAATATCCCGTGTTGACATTGAGATACCCTATGACATCGTAGCGGTATTGCGACAGTATGCACTGCCTGATGTCAGGGTCAATCATAGCCTTCGCCGTCTCGAAACTGTCGTCGAGCGAGGACGAATATCTTTCGGCGGCGAATCCCGCCAGATATTCCTTCTTGTACTGCTCTTTGTTGTCGAGGTCGTAAGGCATGATTTTGTTCATCTGCTGCTGGTCTATTGCGGAACTCGCCTCCACCACGACATCACGGTACGCCTTGTCGAAATTGCCGCTCACGAAAAACCAGCGCGTCCTCACTTCCGTCCGCGTGCCCTTGGAGGTCCTCACCGTCACGGTATAGTGCTCGCCGAGTTTGCCTTCGTAACTCGAATGAGTGCGCGTGCCGAACACGAACGACGGCGTATAGACGCCCTTGAAGCGGTCGGCGGTGAAGTTTTTCTTGAGTTTGCGCGGAGCGTACAGACGCTTCTTTATCCACTTCCTGCCGCACTCGAGCGCGTTTTCGCGCGATACGACGAAAGGGAGTATGGTATCGGGTTTGAGCCCCTTGAGACTTTCCGTCCTGACTATGTTTGTCGCGCCGCAGAAGGGGCACTCGACCGTGGAATCGAAGTTGTCGATTTCGGCTTCGCCGCCGCAGTTCGGGCAACGGTAGAGGGACGCTCCTCCCTCCACTTCGCCCTCTTCCCTCTCGGTGAAGAAATCGCGGGAAAACCCGCCCGCCGTCTTTTCGGGCTTCAGCGCAGTGTCGCAATACTCGCAATGCAATGCGCCGAGCGACGGGTCAAAGGTCATATCGGCTCCGCAATTGGGGCACTTGACCACCGCCGCGCTGCTCTGCTGTTGCTGATTGTCAGTCTCTTGCATAAAGGTTTACCGTCTCTTCACGCCGCTTTCGCGCCGCAGGATGAATCACTTGATTTTGGCTCCGCATTCGGGGCAGAACTTGGCGCTTGCCTTCACAGCCGCACCGCACTTGGGACAGGAGTTTTTGAGGGACGCGCCGCACTCGGGACAGAATTTTGCTCCCGCGGCGACAGCGGCTTTGCACTTGGGACAGGTCGTCTTGCCTTCGCCCACATTGGCGGCTCCGCACTCGGGACAGAACTTGGCGTCCGAACGCATCTGCGCTCCGCATTTCGCGCACTTGACCGTGGACGAGGTATTCTTGCCCGCCGCGTCGAGATTGTCGGCGAACTGCCCCGCCATTCTCACGCCGAGACCGAGCCCCATTCCCGCCGCCGCGAACATTCCGCCCGCACCGGGGTTGCGTGCCGAATCGCGCATTGCCTGCACGGACTCGTACTGAGCGTATTCCGCCATCTTGCCGTCGAAGACGCCGAGAGTAGTACGCTTGTCCATCGCTTTCTCGACGGCTTCGGGCAACTTGAAGTTCCTGATGACAATCTGGTCGACGGCAAGTCCGAGTTTGCCGAAACGCGCGCAAGCGTGGTCGCGCGCCGTATCTCCCAGTTCGAGATAGTTGGCCGCGAGGTCGAGCGCGGGAATCTGACATTCTCCGAGAAGGTCGGTTATCTCGGCAAGCACGAGACTTCTGAGATAGTCCGCTATGTCGTCGGTTTTTACGGAATGTATGGTACCGAAACACTCACGCATAAACAGCGCGGGGTCGCACACGTGGAAACTGTATTCGCCGTGCCCCATAACCCTTATCATTCCGAAATCCTTGTCGCGCATCATTATGGGATTCGCCGTGCCCCATTTCATACCTATGAATTGCTTGAGGCTGACATAGTATACGTCGGACTTCACGGGCATATCGAAACCGTACTTCCACGCGCCGAGTTTGGACAGCACGGGCGTGTTGTCGGGGGTGAGTTCCCAGGTGCCCGCGGTGAATACGTCGGCAATCTGCCCTTCGGTGAGGAAAATGGCCGCCTGCGATTCCCTTACGACGAGTTGCGAGCCTTTCATAATCTCGTAACGGTCGGGCACGGGGAATTTGTAAACGATGGTGTCGGCGTCCGACTCCGTCCAGGATATGACTTTAAGTAAGTTCTTTTTTATGAAACCCATAAGAGCCTCCGTTTGGTCTCGATTTCGATATCATTATATCACATCGGAGTGGAATATCAATAATGTTTTACGCTCGTGGGCGCACCGATGTTACTTCAGAACAACAGCAAAAGCACCGGAATGGTGACAATCGAAAGCAATGTGGACAGCAATATATTGTTCGCGGCGGTTTTCTGGTCGGCACCGTATATCTCGGCAAGGTTGAGATTGATTGAAGCGGACGGCATACCCGAAAGAATGACCAACGCGATTTTCATCATTCTGTCCATCGAATCGAAAGGCAGCAAAACAAGGTACACAAGCAGCGGGAATGCAAGCACCTTTATGAATACAGAAAGATACACTTTCCAGTCCGTAAACAATTCCTTTATCGGAGCGACCGCAAAGCGCATACCGAGTATTATCATACACAAAGGTGCGGTCATATCGGCAAGGAAGCCGATGACCTTGGTCACGGCATCGGGCAAATCGTCGGTCGTAACGCCCGTGAAAAACAGGGGCAACGCCACCACAAGCGCAATCATCTGGGGGTTTAACACCGCTTTTTTGAGGCTGATGTACTTCTTTTCGCCGGTAAGCAGGTAAGAACCCACCGTCCAGCACATCAGATTCATGGACACTATGAACACCGCGGAATACGCTATGGCTTCGGGATTGGAGGGGAACAGCATCTGCAACACGGGCACGCCGAAAAAACCCACATTGCCGAATGTCGACGCCAGCACGAACACGCGGCAGGCCCTGCCTCTGGCGCATTTGGATATCAATGCCGAAAGGTCGGCGTCGGGGGCGGCGGCGTGCGGAGACAGATAGCCTTCCTCAAGCAGACGACGGCTCGCCGCGGGGTCGTCGAACTGTTTTGCGAAAATCGCCCACAACACACCGAAAATCACGCCCTGCGCCAAAAGCGAAAACAGAAATACTATGCCGAGGTTGACTGCAAGCGACGGCGTGTATTCCACCTGCAAAAACGAACGGATGGAAAGGAACGGCTGCGACACATAGAGAAGGACGGCGGAAAAATAGGAAATGGCGTGCGGCTTTATCACCTTCGCCTTGACGAGAATAAATCCCGGAATCGCCATTGCCACCAACAGCAACACATTGACGGCAGTCGTGCCGAACGCCATATAACCCCTCCTGAACGGCTACATTATATCACGCCGCACCGAAATGGCAAGCGTTCGGCCCGCCGTGGCGTTGCCTTATTGCACCGCCCGTCCGCACCGAGTTTCGTTTCTCTTTTCTCCCCTCCCTCGACCCGTCCGCTTCGCACGCCGCCACGGTCCGCCCTAAACCGCCCTCTCTCTTTGCGACGCAGTCTCTTTCAACGCTTCCCTGCCTCTTGCGCCGCCCTGTCCTTTGCCGCCGCTCCTCCTCGCTTATGCCGTTTGCAACGTTGTCCTCCCGCCTGCCCCGCGAAAACCTCCCGAACAAACCTACGAAACAAGCCTGCGAAACAAAAAACAAAGCGCACCGAAGTGCGCTTTGCTTCACGGTAAATTGCCGAGTGTACTACACTTATCAGACAGCAAAGGAATCCATTCTGTAAGTGGCAATCGCCGCAGGCGTGCCGTCCGCATTGTAGATAAGCACGTTGCCGTTGGCGTCGACGACCGCTCCGACGTACGCCACGAGGTCGTAAGTAACAGTGCGTTGTCCTTTGCGCTGGACGATGTACTCGGAACCCGCAGACGCAAACGTGACCTTATACTCGCTTCCGCCGACGACGGTTGCGGTGCCGACCCACACGACCGAATAGGTCTTGCCGCCTTCGGTGAAACTGGTCTCCAGCTTACGCAGACCGCCGACGACTTCCGTGCTGGTCGGTTTGTGAGAAGGCACCGACGAGTTGCCGCGGATTGTCACGGGCACTTTGATTCTCTGACCGTCCTCGACCTGAATGGTCGCGTAGCCCACAAACGTGTTGCTGGCCGCAGTGACGAGAGACCATGTCCATTCGAACGACGGCATCATGACCGCAACATAGTCTTTTCTGATAGTGCCGTAGTCGGTCGCAGTCGTCCAACCGCTCACCTCGCCTTTATCCGCATCGTAAATCGGGTTGGAGGATATGAGCGAGAATTGCCACCCCTTGGGCAGACTGAGCGAAGACGGAACAAACGGATCTATGACAAACGCCTGCGTGGCTTCGCCGAGGTTGGCATTGACGTTGGTTACGACCGCCGAGCCGAACGTTCCGCCCTTAATGCCGGTCATGTTGTTGACAAGTACGCGCGTCACAAGGAACGGGAAGGAGTAAGTCTGGGTGGATCCGTCGGGGAGCGTAATCAACGCCTTGAGGTTGACGACGCCGCCGAGATAGCTCACCGAGAATTCGGAGAAGTCCCAAGCCAGCTTGTAATCGTCGCTTGCGGTGGAGAACTCGTG
>CALVTH010000028.1 GCA_944360115.1 uncultured Clostridia bacterium | reverse complement strand
AGGTCAAGCAGGAAACAATGAAGTAAAACCGCGCTATTTCGCGAATAACTTTGTCAGAGCCGCCCTCGCAAACAGTCGTGTACGCCGAGTACACTCCTGTCTGTTCGGGCGGCTCTTCCTTGTTCTTCATCGAAATATCGCGGTTTTACACGTTTCTTTTCGTGGGGGGGAGAGAAGACGCAGGATCGTCGCTGTTCTCCGCGCTATTCCGCGAATAACTTTGTCAGAGCCGCCCTCGCAAACAGTCGTGTACGCCGAGTACGCTCCTGTCTGTTCGGGCGGCTCTTCCTCGTTCTTCATCGGAATATCGCGGTTTTAAGCGTTTCGCGCTTTCCCCGCCGCAAGCACGGTGTCCGCGGGATATCTTTATCTGTTGATTTCAGGGTTGTCGGTGCGGTCGAGGAGATAATCCACGCTGACGCCGTAATAATCGGCGAGAGTTATCAGCGTGTCAGTAGGCGGCACTCGCTCTCCTCGCTCGAATTTGGACAGCAACGCTTGCTCGATGCCCGTCGCAAGTTGCAGTTGCACCTGAGTCAAGCCGTGCTTTTTCCGTAAAAGTTTCAAGTTCTTTCCCATATCCACAATGACATTTTGTCATATCAACCCTTGACAAATTATGACAATTCGTCATATCATTCATACGCAGGGCGTGCTAAAAGACTTGCACGCGTTCGCACGCAAACAAGGAGGAAAGACTATGAAGAAGAGGGCAGCGGTATTTTTGAGTGTTGCGGTGTGTATGGTGCTTGTGCTTGCGTTTGCGCTCGTCGCCTGCAATCCGAAGGACGGCGACGGCGACAGAACGACGGGCGGCGCGGGCGACGCGATTTTTACCGAGGGTAAGACGGCGCAGGAAATCAAGGACGCCATAAATGCCTCGTCTGGGTATGTTCTGGTAAGTAAAAATGTAGTGCGCTACAACTTTGAGACGGGAAGCCTGTATGTCGTCGGCGACAGTACGGAAACCATGTATGTTGACGGCAATAACTTTTGGGCGGCCGCCAAAGACGGCGAAATGCTTTGCGCCTATGACGGCGGTGTGTTTTACGAATTGAGTTACGATGTCAACGGGTCGGTGATGGCTCATAAGAAAACTTCCGAGCAGGCTATGGAGTCGTACGGGGTGTCTCCCGAAGAGGGTATTGCGGGAGTTGTGCGGTACCTGTTCGAGTTTTATTCTTCCCATTGGCTTGACACATTGACCGACAAGGACGGGAAGCTGGCGTTCAACGAGAACGGGGAAATGGTAGCATTGACAGAATACATTGCGGGCAGCGGTTATGTGACTCTCGGGGGAACCACGCTTACGATAGGTTTCAAAAGTCTTGTGGACGGAGAAGAAGTTCTGACGGAGTTCACCGTCAGTCAGGTCAACAACATCACATTTGCGCCCAGCGCGGAAGTACTTGCGCTGAAAGCGGAGGCGGAGTGATACTGACGCATAGCTCATATCAAAAGGAGAGAGCAAAGCAAAAAGGGAGGCACCGCCTCTCTTTTTCTTTTCCGCGGGCGCATGGCGGCGGCAACAGAGGACGCCGCGCCCGCGTGCGGGTGCATAAACGCATAACGGAAGGGGGGAAGGGGAGCGACACACGCGGGTGCGTGTCCTTTTTATTTATACAAGATATTGTGTTTTCGGCACTAAAAAAACAATATTTACACTTGCTGAAAAAATTTGCATAAATTCTGCTTGACAAAAATTTTCCGAGTGGATATGATGTTGGCGTTGTGCCCCCGAAGGGGGTAGTCTGTCCGTCGGTTTTCCGACGGGTCGAAAATAAAGGACACACACGGATGAGTGTATGTCTAAGGAGGCTTCAATGGCTGGGCAAAAGATACGCATCAAACTCAAGGCGTTCGACCACAATCTCATCGACATCTCCGCAGAGAAGATCGTCGAGACCGTGAAGAAAACCGGCACCAAGGTGTCCGGTCCCATTCCTCTTCCCACCGAAAAGGAAATCGTGACCATTCTTCGCGCCCCTCACAAGGACAAGGACAGCCGCGAGCAGTTCGAGCTGAGGACGCACAAGCGTCTCATCGACATTTTCAACCCCACCTCCAAGACGGTCGATTCTCTTATGAAACTCGATCTGCCGGCGGGCGTTGACATTTCCATCAAACTCTAAATCGACAGAATAAAGGAGGATGAACTTTACAATGGCTATAAGTAAAGCAATCATCGGAAAGAAACTCGGTATGAGCCAGATTTTCGCCGCAGACGGCAAGGTCATTCCCGTCACCGTAGTGGAAGCGGGTCCTTGCACCGTCGTGCAGGTCAAAACCGTGGCGAACGAAGGTTACGACGCCGTTCAGGTCGGCTTCGGAGCCATCAAAGAGACGAGAGTGAACAAACCCGTCGCAGGACACTTCAAGAAAGCGGGCGTCACCGTCAGGAAGTATCTCCGTGAAATCAGGTTCGCAGACTGTGCGGCGTACACCGTCGGGCAGGAACTGACTTGCGACATCTTCGCGGAAGGCGACAAGGTCGATGTCACCGGCACTTCCAAGGGTCACGGATATTCCGGCGTTATCCAGAGATGGAACAGTCACCGTATCGGGCCTATGTCCCACGGTACCGGTCCCATTCACAGGTCCGTCGGTTCCATGGGCGCCTGCTCCTCTCCCTCCCGCGTGTTCAAGAACAAGCACATGGCGGGGCAGTGGGGTCACGAGAAGGTGACGATGCAGAATCTTGCCGTCGTCAGAGTCGACAAGGCGAGAAACCTGCTGCTCATCAAGGGTGCCGTTCCCGGTCCCAAGGGCGGAATCGTCATGATCAGGGATTCCGTCAAGGGTTAATAGGAGGCAGATATGAAACTTAAGGTCGTAAACATGGCGGGCAAAGCCGCCGGTACCATAGAAGTGAGCGACGCGGTGTTCGGTTGCGAATACAACGAAGCGCTTATTCACCAGGTGGTTGTTGCGCAGCTTGCCAACAAGCGTCAGGGAACGATGAGCGCGCTCACCAGAAGCGAAGTGCGCGGAGGCGGCGCGAAGCCCTATCGTCAGAAGGGCACCGGTCGCGCCCGTCAGGGCAGCCTTGTGGCTCCTCAGCACACGGGCGGCGGCGTTGTGTTCGCCAAGAAGCCCCGCGATTTCTCGCAGAAAATCAACAAGACCATGAAGAAAGCCGCGTTCTATTCCGCGCTTTCCGAGAAGATTCGTCAGGAACAGGTCGTCGTGCTCGACAAGTTCGCGCTTGCCGAGCCCAAGACCAAGCTCGTCGCCGAAGCGGTGGAAGCCCTCAAACTTTCGGGCAAGGTCCTTTTCGTCGTCGACGAATACGACGAGGCCGCCGTGCGCGCCAGCCGCAACATTCCCACCGTGTCTCTCGAAGAGGTCAGACTGCTCAATGTGTACGACATCGTTGCTTCCCGCAATGTTGTCATCACCAAGGGCGCAATCAAGAAAATCGAGGAGGCGGCTGAAAAATGACGGCATACGACATCATCATCGCGCCCGTGCTTTCCGAGAAAAGCTATGACGGAATCCCCGAAAAGAGATACACCTTCCGCGTTCTGAAGACCGCCAACAAGACTCAGATCAAGGCGGCTGTGGAAGAAATCTTCGGCGTCAGAGTGGCAAAGGTCAACACGAGTAACTACGACGGCAAGGTCAAGAGAATGGGGCGCCACGAGGGCAGGACTTCCGCCTTCAAGAAGGCAATCGTCACTCTTACCGCCGACAGCAAGGCAATCGAGTTCTTCGAGAGCATGGCATAAGGAAAGGAGAAAAGGATATGTCTATCAAAAAGTATAAACCGACTTCTCCCGCCCGCCGTTTCATGACGGTCTCCGGCTTCGACGAGATAACTTCCTCCACTCCCGAGCGTTCCCTGCTCGTGTCCATCAACAAGACGGGCGGAAGGAACTCCATGGGCAGAATAACCGTCCGTCACATCGGCGGCGGCAACAGAACCAAGTACCGCGTCATCGACTTCAAGCGCAACAAGGACAACATCCCCGCAAAGGTGCAGTCCGTGCAGTACGACCCCAACCGTTCGGCGAATATCGCTCTCCTCGTCTATGCGGACGGTGAGAAGAGATACATCCTCGCTCCTCTCGGTCTCTCCGTCGGCGACACCGTCGTCAGCGGCGACGCCGTGGACATCAAGGTCGGCAACGCGCTTCCCCTTTCTTCCATTCCCGTCGGTACCATGGTGCACAACATCGAAATGGAACCCGGCAAGGGCGGTCAGATTGCCCGCGCGGCAGGCGGCTCGGCTCAGCTGATGGCAAAGGAAGGCAAGTATGCCACGCTCCGTATGCCCAGCGGCGAAATGAGATATGTGCTCGCCCGTTGCAGAGCGACCATCGGTCAGGTGGGCAACCTCGAACACGAAATCGTGCGCGTCGGCAAGGCCGGCAAGACCCGTCATCTGGGCATCCGTCCCAGCGTGCGCGGCGTCGTCATGAACCCCTGCGATCACCCCCACGGCGGCGGCGAAGGCAAGTCTCCCATCGGTATGCCTTCTCCCGTGACTCCCTGGGGTAAGCCCACGCTCGGTTACAAGACGAGAAAGAAGAAGAAAAATTCCACCAAGTTCATCATCAAGCGGGTGAATTAAAGGGAGGACGAAATGAGTAGAAGCGTTAAGAAAGGGCCTTATGTCGAAAAGAGGCTCATGGACAGAATAGTCGCAATGAACGAGAGCGGAGAGCATCGTCCCGTCAAGACCTGGTCTCGCTCCTCGACGATATTCCCCGAAATGGTGGGACATACGATTGCGGTGCACAACGGCCGTCAGCATGTTCCCGTCTACATCACCGAGGATATGGTGGGTTGCAAGCTCGGAGAATTCTCCCAGACACGTACATTCAGAGGTCACGCGGGCGATAAGACCACGGGCAAGAAATAGGAGGAACTATGGCTACCAGAATCAAACATAAGGCTCTCGAGCGTCAGGCAAAGGCCGACACCAGGCCGAGAGCGACGGCAAAGTTCGTCAGGATTTCTCCCTTCAAGGTCCGCATCGTGCTCGACATCATCAAGGGCAAACCCGTGACCGAAGCGCTCGCCATTCTGCAGAACACCCCCAAGGCGGCAAGCGAAATCCTTTACAAAGTGGTCAACAGCGCGGTGGCAAATGCCGAAAACAACATGAACATGTCCCGCGACGACCTCGTTGTCGCAGAGTGCTACGCCAACGAAGGCCCCACTCTCAAGAGGATCATGCCGAGGGCTCAGGGCAGGGCGTTCCGCATCAACAAACGCACCAGTCACATCACTGTCATTCTCGACAGCCAGAACGCATAAGGAGGCATACAATGGGACAAAAAGTCGATCCGAACGGACTGCGTACCGGTATCATCAGACCTTGGGAAACCAAATGGTATGCCGACAAGAAGCACTTCGCGGACAACCTCGTCGAGGACAACAAGATCCGCAAGTACATCAAGGGTGCGTACTATGACGCGGGCATTTCCAAGATAACCATCGAAAGAGCGGCGGACAAGGTGGTTGTGGGCATCCACACCTCCGACACCGCGGTGCTCATCGGAAAAGCGGGCGCACGCGTTGCGGAAATCACCGCGGGCGTTCAGAAAATCGTCGCCGCAGGCAAGAAGGTCAGCATCAATGTCATGGAAATCAAGCACCGTGACGCCGACGCTCAGCTGGTTGCCGAAGGCATCGCCAAGCAGCTCGAAAACAGGGCTTCCTACCGTCGCAGCATGAAGCAGGCAATGGGCAGAGCCATGAAAGCGGGCGCGAAGGGAGTCAAAATCAAGGTGTCCGGCAGACTTGACGGCGCCGAAATCGCAAAGAGCGAGACTTATCACGACGGGTCCATCCCCCTTCAGACGCTGCGTGCCGACATCGAATACGGCGTGGCAACCGCCCACACCACTTTCGGTACAATCGGCGTGAAGTGCTGGATCTACAAGGGTGAGGTCCTCGGCAAGAATCCCATGGAAGGAGGTAATCAATAATGTTGATGCCGAAACGCGTCAAGAGACGCCGTCAATTCCGCGGAAGGATGAAAGGCAAAGCAACGAGAGGTAATATGGTCGCCTACGGCGAATACGGTCTCGTAGCCCTCGAACCGGGCTGGATCACCTCCAACCAGATAGAAGCCGCGCGTGTCGCAATGACCAGATATATCCGCAGAGGCGGAAAGGTGTGGGTGGACATCTTCCCTCACAAGCCCGTGACCAAGAAGCCTGCCGAGACCCGTATGGGTAGCGGTAAGGGCGCACCCGAATACTGGGTGGCGGTTGTCAAGCCGGGCAGAGTCATGTTCGAAATAGCGGGCGTTGAAGAAGCGATAGCAAAAGAGGCTCTCCGTCTCGCAATGCACAAACTTCCCGTGAAGTGCAAGTGCGTTGCCAAAGCGGATCTCGAAGCCGAAGGCGGTGCAGAATGAAAGGTAAACAAGTTTGGGAAATGACGGACAAAGAGCTTGCCGACAAGCTCGCCGAGCTGAAGTCGGAGCTGTTTTTCCTCCGATTCAAGAATGCCACCAATCAGCTCACCAACCCCAAGATTCTCGCCGAGACGAGGCGCGACATCGCTCGCGTGAAAACCGTCATCCGCCAGAGAGAAATCAAGAAAGCGGGCGAGAGCAGCGAGGGCTGATAAACGGAGGTCACTATGGAAAGAAATCTGAGAAAAGAAAGAGTGGGTGTCGTTGTCAGCGATAAAATGGACAAGACCATCGTCGTCGCCATTACCGAGCGCGTCAGCCACCCGCTTTACAAGAAGATCATCAGCCGCACCAAGAAACTCAAGGCGCATGATGAGAACAACATCTGCGGAATAGGCGACAAGGTTCTCGTTGCCGAGACTCGTCCCCTCTCCAAGGACAAGTGCTGGCGTCTCGTAGAGATAATCGAGAAGGCCAAGTAAGGAGGAGGGCGCTATGATTCAACCTCAAACAAGGCTTAAAGTCGCTGACAACAGCGGAGCCAAAGAAATTATGTGCATCAGAGTGCTCGGCGGGTCCTTCCGCAGGAGCGGCAACATCGGCGATGTCATCGTGGCATCCGTCAAGTCCGCCATTCCCGGCGGCAAGGTCAAGAAGGGCGATGTCGTCAAGGCAGTCATCGTGCGCACCCACATGGGTATTCAGCGTCCCGACGGCAGCTATATCAAGTTCGACGACAATGCAGCCGTCATCATCGACAACCAGAAGCAGCCGCAGGGAACGCGTATTTTCGGGCCCATCGCAAGGGAACTGCGCGACAAAGATTATATGAAGATAATCTCTCTCGCCCCCGAAGTGCTGTGAGGAGGACAAAATGACCACTATGAATGTCAAGAAAGGCGATAATGTGATGGTTATCGCGGGAAAGGATAAAGGCAAGGCGGGCAAGGTGCTTGCCGTCAGACCTTCCACGGGCAGAATCTATGTCGAAGGCGTCAACATCGTCGCCAAGAGCAAGAAGCCCAGAAACGCGCAGGATCAGGGTGGTATCCTCAAGCAGGAAGCCGCTATCGACGCCAGCAATGTCATGCACATCTGCGGTGAGTGCGGCGGAGTCGTCAGAGTCCGCAACACCATCACCGAAGAGAAGGGCAAGAAGGTGTCCGTCCGCGTGTGCGCAAAGTGCGGCGCTTCTCTCGACGCCAAGAAACCCTCTGCCAAGAGGGCGGCGAAGAAGGCTGCTAAGAAAAAGACCGCAAAGTCCGACGATAAGAAAGACTAATTCACGGAGGTAATATCAGTGGCAGACAAGAAGAATCAGGTTGCTAAAGCAACTGCAACCGATGCAGGTGCCGAAAGATACAGAATGAGAGCACAGTATCTCGAAGAGGTCGTTCCCGCTCTTGTAAAGCGTTTCGGTTACAAGAACATCAACGAAGTGCCCCGTCTCGAGAAAATCGTGCTCAACATGGGCCTCGGCGATTGCAAGGACAACAGCAAGTCCCTCAACATCGCCGTCGAGGAGCTCAGGCTCATCGCGGGACAGAAGCCCGTCGTCACCACGGCTCGCAAGTCCGTTGCGAACTTCAAGGTGAGAGAGGGTATGAATGTCGGCGCGAAGGTCACCCTCCGCGGCAACAGGATGTACGATTTCCTCGACAAGTTCATTTCCATCGCGCTTCCCCGCGTCCGCGACTTCCGCGGCGTGTCGACCAAGTCTTTCGACGGCAGAGGGAACTACGCTCTCGGCGTCAAGGAACAGCTCATCTTCCCCGAGATTTCCTACGACCAGATCGAGAAAGTGCGCGGATTTGATATCTGCATAGTCACGACGGCGAAAACCGACGAAGAAGCGCGCGAGTTGCTCCGCCTGCTCGGTATGCCGTTCGCTAAGTAAGGAGTTCTATTATGGCAAAGACTTCCATGATACAGAAACAGCAAAGACCGCAAAAGTTTTCCACGCGCGAGTACACCCGTTGCCGTATCTGCGGCAGACCCCACTCCGTGCTGAGAAAATACGGCATCTGCCGCGTCTGCTTCCGCGAACTCGCCTACAAAGGGCAGATTCCCGGAGTGAGAAAGGCAAGCTGGTAAAGGAGGCGTAAAATGACAGATCCCATTGCAGATATGCTGACAAGAATAAGAAACGCCCTGACCGCAAGGCACGAGACCGTCACGGTCCCCGCCAGCAAAGTTAAGGTCGCAATCGCGGACATCCTCGTGAGAGAGGGCTACATCAAGGGGTACGAAATCGTCGAGAATCCCGTTCAGAACGACATTCTCATCACTCTCAAGTACGCTCCCGTCAAGGGGCAGAAAGTGGTGACGGGTCTCAAGAGAGTTTCCACTCCCGGTCTGCGCGTGTATGCGGGCGTCGACAACCTGCCCAAGGTGCTGAACGGTATGGGTATCGCCATTCTGTCCACCTCCAAGGGTATCCTCACCGACAAAGAGGCGAGAGAACAGCGCATCGGCGGCGAAGTGCTCGCCTATGTGTGGTAAGGAGGTTCGATATGTCTCGTATAGGTAGAGCTCCCATCGCGCTTCCCGCGGGCGTCACCTTCGACAACGCGGCAGGCGTGGTCACCGTCAAAGGACCTCTCGGCACCCTCACCCAGAAAGTGGATTCCTCCATCGATGTGGTGCTCGAGGACGGTCACATCCTCGTCAAGCGTCACAGCGACGACAAGGACCACCGCGCTCTTCACGGTCTTTACCGCGCGCTCATCCACAACATGGTGGTCGGCGTGACCAAGGGCTTCGAGAAGAGCCTCGTCGTCAGCGGCGTCGGTTACAAGGTGACCGCCACCGCCAACAAACTGACGATGAACATCGGTTTCTCCCATCCCGTGGAAATCGACGCGCCCGAAGGCATCACCTTCGCGCAGGCCGGTCCCCTCGAGATAGTCGTCAAGGGCATCGACCGTCAGAAGGTCGGTCAGACGGCGGCGACCGTCAAGGCAGCCAAGCCCGTCGAACCCTATCACGGTTACGGCATCCACTACAAGGACGAGGTCGTCATCCGTAAGGAAGGCAAGACCGCCGGTAAGTAAGAGGTGAACCATGATTAACAAGAAAGATAAAAACGCAGACAGAGTCATCCGTCACGCGAGAGTGAGGAAGAAGGTCTCCGGCACCGCCGAGCGTCCCCGTCTTTGCGTGTACAGAAGCACCAATCATATCTACGCTCAGATTATCGACGATGTGAAGGGCGTCACCCTTTGCTCGGCGTCCACTCTCGAGAAAGATATCGCCGTCAAGGTCGCGGACCTCAACAAGTGCGAAGCCGCGAAGCTCGTCGGCGCGGCAGTCGCGGGCAAGGCTATCGCCCTCGGTATCAAGGCAGTCGTCTTTGACAGAGGCGGTTATGTCTACACCGGCAGAGTGGAAGCTCTCGCCACCGGCGCAAGAGAAGCAGGGCTCGAGTTTTAGGAGGAATTATGGCAGAACGCGATAACAGACGCAACGACAGGAACAGAGAAGAGAGCGACGGCCTCAACAAGAAGACCATTGCAATCAACCGCGTCACCAAGGTTGTCAAGGGCGGCAGAAACATGCGCTTCAGCGCACTCGTGGTCGTCGGTGACGAGAACGGCAAGGTCGGTATCGGCATGGGCAAGGCTGCCGAGGTTCCCGAAGCCATCGAAAAAGCGACGCAGCTTGCCAAGCGCAGTATGTTCGAAATCGCTTTGAAGGGCACCACCATTCCTCACCAGACAATCGGCAAGTTCGGACGCGGTCAGGTCATTCTGCTTCCCGCCGAACCCGGTACCGGCGTCATCGCCGGCGGTCCCGTCCGTGCGGTCCTCGAAGTCTCCGGCATCAAGGACATCAGAACCAAGTCCATCGGGTCCAACAATCCCATCAACTGCGCCAAAGCCGCAGTGGAAGGTCTTCGCAGCCTTCGCAGCGCGGAGCAGATCGCTCGTCTGCGCGGCGTTGATGTGGAAGACTAGGAGGAATTATGGCTACCGCTAAAAAGAACGAAGAAGCAAAGATGATTAAAGTCACTCTTGTGAAAAGCACCATTGCCTGTCTCGAGAACCAGAAGGCGAATGTCGAGGCTCTCGGGTTGCACAAGGTCGGCAGTTCCAACACCTTCCGCGACGACGCGGTGGTGCGCGGAATGATAAGGAAGGTCTCCCACCTCGTCAAGGTGGAGGAGATCTGAGGAGGCAACTATGTACATTCACGATCTGACAAACGCAGAAGGCGCAAGGACTTCCTCCAAGAGAGTCGGCCGCGGCATCGGCAGCGGCACCGGCAAGACTTCCACCCGCGGTCACAAAGGTCAGTGGGCGAGAAGCGGCGGCGGCGTCCGTCCCAACTTCGAGGGCGGGCAGATGCCCCTCACCAGAAGGATCCCCAAGAAAGGCTTCAACAATAAGAGATTCGCGCACGCATACACCGTCGTCAACCTCGACGCGTTCAACGCTTTCGAGGACGGCGCAACGGTCGGCATCGAAGAACTCGTCGAAGCGGGAATAGTCAAAGTGGTCGAGCCTTACGGACTCAAAGTTCTCGGCGACGGCACGCTTGAAAAGAAAGTCACCGTCCGCGCCAAGAAATTCTCGGCGGCGGCAGTCGCAAAAATCGAAAAGGCAGGCGGCAAAACCGAGGTGCTGTAATGTTTGAGACATTGAAAAACGCATTCAAAACCAAAGAGATAAGGATGAAGATGCTCTTCACCTTCCTTCTCATTCTGGTTTACAGGGTGGGGTGCTTCGTCCCCGTGCCCGGATTCAGCGCCTCCGCCATGCAGGAAGTCATGGACCAGGGCGACGGATTCCTCAGCATACTGTCGATGATCACGGGCGGTTCGCTCTCGCAGGCGACCCTCTTCTCGCTCGGTATCCTGCCTTTCATCAATGCGTTTATCATTATGCAGCTGCTCACGCTCATCATCCCCAAGCTGGAGAAACTCTCCAAAGAGGGCGATATGGGCAGACGCAAAATAACCCAGATTACCCGTTATTTCGCGCTCGTCCTCGCGGCGGTGCAGGCAATAGGCGTCGTCGTCGGCTGGAAAGAAGCCGTCAACCCCCTCTTCTCCTTCGAAGAGTCCGCCTCCACCGCGTACCTCACTATGACCCTCATCGTAATCATGCTCATGGGCGGTTCGATCATGGTCATGTGGCTGGGCGAGAGAATCACCGAATACGGCGTCGGCAACGGCACTTCGCTCATAATCTTCGTCGGTATTCTGTCCACGGCGGGCACCACCATGGCGGCGGCAGTCGGCACGGCGGTTCAGGTCCCCGAGTATTTCTGGAACATCATCGGTTTCATCCTCATCGTGTTCGCCATATTCGCGTTCATCGTCTTCATGGACCTTGCCGAAAGGCGCGTCACGGTGCAGTACAGCAAGCAGATAAAGGGCAACAAGATGTACGGCGGGCAGACCACCTACATCCCCATCCGCATCAACTCCAGCGGCGTCATGCCCATCATCTTTGCTTCGTCGCTGCTCATGTTCCCGCAGATGATAATGGCGCTCTTCGCCCCCACCAGCGAAGCGTACGAGTGGTACTCCACCTACATGGGCACCGGCACCTGGGTTTACTATGTGTTGCTCGCCGCGCTCATACTGTTCTTCTCCTACTTCTACGCGCAGATTCAGTTCAATCCCGAAGATGTGGCGAAGAACATCCAGCAGTACGGCGGCTTCCTTCCCGGTATCCGTGCGGGCAAACCCACCAGCGACTACCTCAAGAAGATAAGCAACCGCATAACGCTTTTCGGCGCATTCTTCCTCATGATAATCGCGCTTGTCCCGACCTTCGCGTTCAACGCTCTGTCGGGTGAGGGCGCGGATGTGCTGAGAGGCGGCGGCGCGCTCAGTCTCGGCGGCGCGTTCTCGGCAACGGGACTCCTCATCGTCGTGTCCGCCGCGCTCGAATTCAACAAACAGCTCGAATCCCAGATAATGATGAAACATTACAAGGGATTCCTGAAGTGAGGCAAGTATGAAGAATATCGTCATGCTCGGCGCACCCGGCGCGGGTAAAGGCACTCATTCGGCGCTCATATCCTCCGAGTACGGCATTCCGCACATCTCGACGGGCGATATTCTCCGCGCCAACATCAAAGAGGGAACCGAACTCGGCAAACTTGCGGAGTCCTACATCGTGAGAGGCGCCCTCGTCCCCGACGATGTCGTCATCGGGCTCGTCGCCGACAGGCTGGCTCAGCCGGACGCGCAGCACGGGTATGTGCTCGACGGTTTTCCCCGCACCATAGCGCAGGCGGAAGCCCTCGACAAGGTTGCCCGCATTGACATCGCCGTCAACATCGATGTCGACTTCGACATCATAATCGGAAGACTGTCGGGAAGGAGAGTGTGCAGTTGCGGCGCAACCTGTCATGTCTCCGCTCTCGGCGGAAGCGAAGTGTGCCCGAAGTGCGGCAAGCAGCTGTACATAAGGGACGACGACAAGCCCGAGACCGTGCGCGCGAGATTGCAGGTTTACCTCGAACAGACCGCGCCGCTCATCGATTACTACAAGAACAAGGGCGTGCTCGTCGACATCGACGCCTGCGGCACCATTCAGGAGGACTTCGCCAAGATAAAGAAGGTGCTTGAATGATAACCCTCAAAAGCCCGACGGAAATAGGCTGTATGCGTAAATCGTGCGCCGTTATCCGCGACCTGCTGCTCTATATGGAAGACAAGGTCAAGCCGGGCGTGAGCACCAAGAAACTGGACGAATTCGTTCACGATTACATCGTGAAACGGGGCGCGAAACCTTCCTTCCTCGGCTACGGCGGCTTTCCCGCTTCGGCGTGTATCTCGATAGACGATGTCGTGGTGCACGGAATACCGTCGGCAAGGCGGCTGGAAGAGGGAATGATCGTCGGAGTGGATGTCGGAGCAATCCTCGACGGTTGGCAGTCCGATGCGGCGAGGACCTTCCTCGTCGGCGAGGTCTCCGAAGAAAAGCGTCGGCTCGTGGACACCACCCGCAAGAGTTTCTTCAAAGGGGTGGAGCAGTTCCGGGACGGCGGCAGACTGGGCGACATATCCCACGCCATACAGGTCTACAACGAGGAGCGCGGCTATTCCATAGTGCGCGACCTGGTGGGACACGGCATAGGCAGGGAGATGCACGAGGACCCGCAGGTGCCCAACTTCGGGCGCGCGGGACACGGAGTGCGGTTGTCCGTAGGCATGGTGCTCGCTATAGAGCCCATGGTGAACATGGGCACCTGGAAGGTGGAGACGCTGGACGACGGCTGGACTTGTGTCACGCAGGACGGTATGCCGTCCGCGCACTACGAAAACACGGTTGCGCTGACCGAAAACGGCGCGGAAATACTGACTCTGTGATGGAACTCGGCGAGATAGTGTACTCCAAGGCGGGACGCGACCGCGGCAGATACTTCGCGGTGGTGGAAATCGTCGGAGAGGGGTTCGTCAGAATTGCCGACGGCGATGTCCGTCGCATAAAGAACGCCAAACTCAAAAATGTCAGGCATCTCCGTTCCACGGGCGACAGACTCGAGAAAATTGCCGACAAACTGGCAAGAGGTGCGCAGGTGTTCGACAGGGAACTCTACAGCGCGCTCCGTATGTACGGGGCGGACAAATAAAGGAGAACAAGGCAGGATTTATGTCCAAAACCGATGTCATCGAAACGGAAGGTCAGGTAATCGAAGTTTTGCCCAAAACGCAGTTCAGGGTCAAGCTCACCAACGGTCATGTCATCTTGGCATACCTCGGCGGAAAGCTCCGCATCAACAACATCAGAATCCTCGAAGGGGATAGAGTAAAAATCGAAATGTCGCCCTACGACCTCACGAAGGGCAGAATCATTTACAGGAACAAATAGTTCGGAGGAAAGAAAAATGAAAGTCAGACCCAGCGTCAAGCCTATGTGCGACAAGTGCAAAGTCATCAAGAGGAACGGCAAAGTCATGGTCATTTGCCCGAAGTATCCCAATCACAAACAGCGTCAGGGTTGAAAATACGAGCGCAGAGCGGCTGGCCGCACATTCCAATTTCAAGCGGCTTTCTGCGCGCTGACATAAAGACAATTTTTGGAGGTAAAAAATGGCACGAATAGCCGGCGTGGATCTTCCGCGCGAAAAGAGAGTGGAAATCGGACTCACCTACATCTACGGTATCGGTCGTCCGACAGCCGCAAAGATTCTCGAGGAGACGGGTATCGACCCCGACATCAGAGTCAAGGACCTTTCCGAGGCTCAGGTCAGTCTTATCCGCGAATACATTGAGAAACACCTTCATGTCGAAGGCGACCTCAAACGCGAAGTCGGCATGAATATCAAACGCTTGATGGAAATCGGCTGCTACAGGGGCATCCGTCACAGAAAGGGTCTGCCCGTCCGCGGTCAGTCCACCAAACAGAACGCCCGTACGAGAAAAGGTCCCAAGCGCACCGTCGGCCGCAAGAAGAAAGGCAAATAAGGGAGTCTCATCATGGCAGGAAAGAAGATTAAGAAAAGAAAGGACATTAAGCGCGTAGAGAAAGGTCAGGTCCACATCCACGCGTCGTTCAACAACACCATAGTCACCGTCACCGACATGAACGGCAACGCCGTTTCCTGGTCCTCCGCGGGCAAGCTCAAACTCCGCGGTTCCCGTAAAGCCACGCCCTTCGCCGCTCAGATGGTCAGCGAAGACGCCTGCAAGGTCGCTTACGACCAGGGTATGCGCACCGTCGAGGTGTATGTCAAGGGGCCCGGTCAGGGCAGAGAATCCGCTATCCGCGCGCTCGGTAATGTCGGTCTCGAAGCCACCCTCATTCAGGATGTGTCGCCCATTCCTCACAACGGCTGCCGTCCCCCCAAGCGCAGAAGATTATAGGAGATAGAGAATTATGGCTAAATATACCGGTCCCGTTATGAAAAAGTGCAGGGCTCTCGGAATCAACCCCGCGGACATCGGCATTTCCCGCAAGTCCTCGAAGCAGGTCAAGTTCCGCAGAAGAAAACAGAGCGATTACGCCCTGCAGCTCAAGGAAAAACAGAAAGTCAAGTTCGTGTACGGCATTCTCGAGAAGCAGTTCAAGGGTTACTACGAAAAGGCGTCGAGACAGCGCGGTATCACGGGCGAGAATATGCTCATCCTCCTCGAGAGAAGGCTGGACAATGTCGTCTATCGTCTCGGCCTCGGCAAGACCCGCGCAATGGCGCGTCAGATCGTCAATCACGGTCACATCACCGTCAACGGACAGAGAGTGGACATTCCCTCCTATCTCGTCAAGGCGGGCGATGTCATCGCCGTCAAGGAAAACAAGAGGGATATGACCATCTGGCAGTCCGTCAAAGAGGTCAAGAACCTTTCCATCGTCAAGTGGCTGGAGTGGGACAATGCCAACCTCACCGGCAAAGTGCTGTCTCTCCCCGAAAGAGCCGATATAACCGATGTCGAAATCAAAGAACACCTTATCGTCGAGTTGTACTCGAAGTAAGAAGCGGAGGTAATCGTTATGATGGAGATTAAAAAGCCGAAGATAACCTTTGAAGAGAACGAAAGCAAAAACTTTGCCAAGTTCGTCGTCGAGCCGCTCGAGCGCGGTTTCGGCATCACCCTCGGCAACAGCCTGAGGCGCGTGCTCCTCTCCTCCCTGCCCGGCGCGGCTGCCGTCGGCATCAAGATCGAAGGAGTCGACCACGAATTCTCCACGATAAAGGGCGTCAAAGAGGAAGTCACCGAGATTATCCTCAACATCAAGACCGTCCGCTTCAAAGTTACGCAGGCTCAGGAAAGAGCGGGCAAAATCAAATTGCACCTCTATGCCGACACCGCCTGCACCGTTACGGCGGGTGACATCGACCTCCCCTCGGATGTCGAAGTCCTCAACCCCGACCAGGTCATCTGCACCCTCGACGAGGGCGGCGTGCTGGATATGGCGATTTTCGTCGACACCGGCAGAGGTTATGTCTCCGCGGAGCATAACAAGGACGCGCAGGGACTCATCGGTTACATTCCCGTCGACAGCATCTTCACCCCCGTCACCAAGGTCAACTACGCCGTGGAAAGCACCCGCGTGGAGCAGAGCATCGACTTCGACAAACTCACCGTCGAGGTCACCACGGACGGCACCGTTTCGGCAAAGGAGATCATCTCCCTCGCCGCCAAGATCATCAACGATCACATGAGACTGTTCGTCGACCTCGTCGACAATATGGACGAGCAGAACATTCTCGTGTCGCAGGACGACGACAAGACCCAGAAAGTGCTCGAGATGTCCATAGAAGATCTCGACCTCTCCGTGCGTTCTTACAACTGCCTGAAACGCGCCAACATCCACACCGTCGAAGACCTTACCAAACGCACCGAGGAAGACATGCTCAAAGTCAGAAACCTCGGCAGAAAATCCCTCGAAGAAGTCGTCAAGAAGCTCGAAGACCTCGGTCTCAGCCTCAAAGCGCAGGAGGACTAGGAGTAAACTATGGCAAGAAAACTGGGTAAACGCACAGATCAGAGAATGGCAATGCTTCGCAATCAGGTGTCCGAGCTGCTTTGGTACGGCGAAATCGAGACCACCGTCGACCGCGCCAAGGAAGTCAGGCGTATGGCGGAAAAAATCATCACCCTCGCCATCCGCACCTATCAGGACGAAGTCGCAGTTACCAAGACCAAACTGAACGCCAAGGGCGAAAAGGTCGCAGCTAACTTCACCAACGACGGCGCAAAGAAACTCGCCGCCCGCAGAAAGATGATGGCGGAGCTGCGCGACCTGCAGGAAGTCCGCGGTGAGAAAGAGAAGAAGGCGGCTTTCGTCGCCCGCATCAAGGATGTCAATCATCCTCTCATCGAGAAGATTTTCAGGGAATACGCACCCAAGTACGACGCCCGCGCCACCGAACTCGGCAAGGGCGGCGGCTACACCCGTATTCTCCGCACCGGCACCCGTCGCGGCGATGCGGCGCAGGTCTGCATCCTTCAGCTTGTCTGACAATATCCCGACAGAGCAGACAGCGCAACAACATCTTAAACAACACAAAAACGCCGCATAAAGCGGCGTTTTTGTTGTTCATCGAGATTGTATTGTTTGATGTTTTGCGGTGGTTTCGCCGTGCGGCTCTTTTGCGGATGTGCGCTTCGGAGTGCGCCGTCCGTTTTGCCGAGTTCGGTGGCGCGAGCGTCGGAGACGACGGAGGATTGAGGGGCGGGACGCGGATGTCGGGCGGATTTATTCGGGCTTTTGCCACAGGGCGGCGCGCTCGGGATGAAACACCGCGCCGAGGATGTTTTGCTTTGCCTGCGGGTTGTCTTTCGTCAGTTGCTTTATCAGTTGTTTTGCGTATTCGCGTCTGGTCACCTTGTCCTGCGGGCAGGCGGTGGGCACCACTAGCAGGGAGAGGCGGTTGACCGCGCCTATTATGTCACATTCCTCGATGTAGATGAACGGGCGTATGAGTCTGACTCCGCTCTTGTCCATATACGCCGTGGGCGAGAAACAGGAGAAACGCCCTTCGTAGAGCAGGGAGAGCAGCACCGTCTCCGCCACATCGTCGGCGTTGTGACCCAGGGCGAGCGTGCCGCCGCCGAGGCGGTTTATTTCGCTGTTGAGCGCGCCGCGGCGCAGTTTTGCGCAAAGGGAGCAAGGGTTGCTTTCCTTGCGGGCGTCAAAGACGATTTCGGCTATGTCCGTCCGCACTATGTGACGGGGCACCCCCAAGGATTCGCACCACGCCGAGAGGGCTTCGTCCGCCGAGTTGTCCGCACGCTTGAAACCCATATCCACGCTTATGGCTTCGAGAGAGAATTTCTCGGGAGAGAAACGGCGGTATGCGGCGAGAGCGGCGGTCAGCAACACGCTGTCCTTGCCGCCGGAAAGCCCGACGAAAATCCTGTCTCCGTCGGAAATCATTTTGTAGTCCTGCACCGCGCGGCGCATGGGTGACAATACGGCTTGCATACCGAGATTATACCGCGCGTGCGCGCTTTTGACAAGCGACGGCGCAAGTGGAATGAGGAAGGGAGCGGCAGTCGCGGGAGAAGCGGGCGACATCGGCCGCGAAGTGCGCGACTACGGTTGCGAAAGAGGAATATCGGCGCGGCGCGGTGCATATAATTTACGGCGCAGGGCGCGCAGGAAGGATTATGACCGCTGACATTGCAGAATTTCTGTCCCGACTGGCGGGCGGAAACGATTATCTCACGCTCTTTCTCGTCTCGTTGTGTCCGCTTCTCGAATTGAGGGGCGCACTTATACTTATGGGCGGCATGGAGGGCGTGAACGCCATTCTCGGAATGTTGTGTTGCGTGGCGGGCGGGTCGGTCGTCATATTGCCCATGATTCTCGCAATCCGTCCCGTCATAAAGCGGCTGAAAAAGTCGGGCAGACTGGAGAGATTGGGCAATGCGCTGGAATTGCACCTGTCCGACCGCGCGCAGTCCGTGCAAAGCAAGGCGCGCGGCGGCGAGGCTTCGGACGGCAAGCGTTTTGTTGGGCTGATGACCTTTGTCGCCGTGCCGTTGCCGATGACGGGCGCGTGGACGGGTTCTGCCGTCGGCGGAGTGCTGGACATTCCCGTGTGGAAAGCCGCGCTTGCCGTGTTTCTGGGCAATTTCGTCGCCGCGGGCATACTCACGCTCCTTGTGACATTCACTCCCGTGCAGTATCTGGACTTCTATCTGGGGGCGTTTGTCATTTTTGCGCTTGCCGTCGCGTTGTCCTATTACATCGCCGCGGCAAAAAGGCGTCAGGTGTTCGCGCCCGTGCGCCCGTGCAAGGGCGACCGCCTGCGCGCAAGGCACAAGTGACGGTATGAACGGACGGCGGGCGGGGGAACAAACGGTTGGCGCGCAAAACAAAAAGCGCGGCTTTCGCCGCGCTTTTTATGCATTCTCCGTTGTCACAGCGCCAATATCGCCGCGGGAGCGGTCATGGCGCTCATGGCTGCCGCGGTCATGATCACCGTGATAATGATGATGAGCACGGCAAGCACCATCCAAACGACAGATATGACTATCGCGGCAATGCTCATTCCTCTTCCTTCGCCGCCCAATTCCTTGGATTTCTGCAGACCTATGCAACCGAAGATGAGCCCGAGCAGGGGAATGAAAAAGGCGCACACCAGCCCGGCTATCGCCATGCTGTTGGTTTCCGGCTTGGTTTCCACCGTTTTGAATCCGCAGTAGGGGCAGACATAGGCGTTGTTGTCTATTTCTTTACCACAATTTTTGCAATACATATATAAATATCCTCCCTCAGTAGGATACCCGAAAAAACAGTCCCTGTCAATAAGGTTGCGCGGGAACGGTCGCCGCTTTTCGGTGAGTGCGGAAATGCGGAACGCGGATTGAGGTCGGCGTCGCCGTCAGCGCAGAAGAGAAACGATTGCGGCGGCGCTGTTTTCGTCGATGTTCTGCTGTATTCCTTCGATTATGGCGACTGTCATATCGCGGAACAACACCACGAGGAACACGCAAAGCAACACGAAAGCCAGCGTTATGAGTGCGCCTATCACTATTGCCGCGACGGCAAGCCCTTTGCCCGCCCCGTCGACCTTGCGGGAATATACCGCGCCGACTATCCCGAGAACGAAACCCACGGGCGCGACGATGAACGCCAGCACGAAAGCGGCGATTGCCCACCCGTTGTCCTTGACGGTGTGCGCGGGGGCGGGGAAGTGCACGACGGCGTCGCCGTCGGGTTGCGCGACCTCGGTCGTCGTGTTGTCGGCTGTTTCAGCGAGCGGTGCGGTCTGCGCGCTCTCTTCCGTTGTTTGGCAGGGGAGAGCGCCGTCGTCGGTCAACGGCTCGGTCCCGTCCTTGAAATCCGTCATATTCCCTCCGTGGTGCGCTTATGCGCGTTGCGGCGTTGTCCGCGGGCGTCGCCCGCGCGGGTTTTCCCTGTTCGTCCCATATCCCGCGCCGCCGTAAAAGCAAACCCCGCGGAATTGTTGCCCGCGGGGTTCGTATCGGTTGAATTACGCTTTGCCGTTGCAGCCGAGCACATCGACGATCTTGTGCCTGACGACCGCGCGCACCGCGTCTCTCGCCGGCCCGAGGTACTGACGGGGGTCGAAGTGAGAGGGATTGAGGGCGAAGTGCTCTCTGATGGTGGCGGTGACTGCGAGACGCAGGTCGCTGTCGATGTTGATTTTGCAGACTGCCATGCTGGCGGCCTTGCGGAGCATATCCTCGGGCACACCCTGTGCGCCGGGCATATTGCCGCCGTACTGGTTGATTATCTTGACATATTCCTGAGGAACGCTGGAAGCGCCGTGGAGCACGATGGGGAAGCCGGGCAGGCGTTTGCCGACTTCTTCGAGGATGTCGAAACGCAGTCTGGGCTGACCCTTGAACTTGAACGCGCCGTGAGAGGTGCCGATTGCGATTGCGAGGGAATCGACGCCCGTCTTTTCGACGAATTCCTGAACCTGGTCGGGGTCGGTGTAGCAGGCGTCTTTGGCGTCCACTTTGACGGCGTCTTCGACACCGGCGAGTTTGCCGAGTTCGGCTTCGACGACCACGCCGTGGTCGTGGGCGTACTCGACGACCTTCTTGGTGATGCTGATATTCTCGGCGAAGGAATGGGCGCTGGCGTCAATCATAACGGAGGTGAAGCCGTGGTCGACGCAGTCCTTGCACAGCTCGAAGCTGTCGCCGTGGTCAAGGTGCAGGCAGATGGGGAGACCGCTGGTCTCGACAGCCGCTTCCACCATTTTGGTGAGGTAAGTGGTGTTGGCGTATTTTCTTGCGCCAGAGGAGACCTGCAGGATAAGGGGAGCGTTCTCGATGGTGGCTGCTTCGACGATACCCTGGATAAGTTCCATATTGTTGACATTGAAAGCGCCGATTGCGTAGCCGCCGTCGTATGCTTTCTTGAACATTTCGGTGGTTGTGACCAAAGGCATAGTAAATCCTCCGATGTGAATTTATTTCGGTGATATTATACAACTCCCGCGCGGAAAAGACAACAACAAATTGCCGCCGACTTCAAATTCCGACAAATCGCGGAGAGTTGCGTACGGAGTGGTTGCAAACTCGTCGGGGTGGGGTATAATATCTTGCGGAGGCAACTTATGATTCACGACAAAAGGCAACAAATTCTCGCGCACAACCTCGTCAATTATTCCTGCTCGGTGGGCAAGGGCGACAAGGTGTGGATAGACGCGGGCGGCTGCGACAGGCAGTTCACCGCATTGCTCGTCAGGGAAGTGTACGCCGCGGGCGGTATGCCCTTCGTCAATCTCCGCGACAGCGCAGTGCAGAGGGAAATCCTGAACGGCGCGACAAACGAAATGCTGGACATCTGGGCGGAGCGCGACGCCGCGTTCATGGACAGAATGGACTGCTATATCGGCGTGCGCGGCGGCGACAACAGCTACGAGCTTTCCGATGTCCCCGAGGACAAGATGCAGGAATACGACAAGCGCTATTCCATAAAGGTGCACCACAACATCCGCGTCAAAAAGACGCGCTGGGTCATACTGCGTTATCCCACCCCCGCAATGAGTCAGCTGGCGGGAATGAGCACGGAAGCCTTCGAGGACTATTTCTTCAATGTGTGCTGTCTGGACTACGCCAAAATGGATAAAGCGATGGAACCGCTGGTTAATCTGATAAACAAGACGGATAAAGTGCGTATTGTGGCGAAAGACACCGACTTGTCCTTCTCGATAAAGGGTATCGGAGCCGTCAAGTGCAGCGGGCATTGCAACATCCCCGACGGCGAGGTGTACACCGCGCCCGTGCGCGACAGCGTCAACGGCGTGATAACCTACAATGTGCCATCGATAGAGAACGGATTCCGTTTCGAGAATGTGCGGCTGACTTTCAGGGACGGCAAAATCGTCGATGTCTCCGCCAACAACACCGAAAAAGCCCGCGCCATCTTCAACACCGACGAAGGCGCGCGGTATGTCGGCGAATTCTCTTTCGGCGTCAACCCGTACATCGACCGCGCGATAGGGGACATTCTCTTCGACGAAAAGATTTCGGGGTCCATTCATTTCACGCCCGGCGCCTGCTACGACGACGCGTACAACGGCAATTCCAGCGCCGTGCACTGGGATCTCGTGCAGGTGCACACTCCCGCCTACGGCGGCGGCGAAATCTATATGGACGGCGTGCTGGTGCGCAAGGACGGGCTTTTCGTGTTGCCGGAACTGGACGGACTCAATCCCGACGCCCTGAAGTAAAACCGCGCTATTCCGCGAATAACTTTGTCAGAGCCGTCCTCGCAAACAGTCACGTACGACAAGTACGCTCCTGTCTGTTCGGGCGGCTCTTCCTTGTTCTTCATCGGAATATCGCGGTTTTACACGTTTCTTTCCGTGGGGGAGAG